>JADGPA010000120.1 GCA_017882685.1 Propionibacteriaceae bacterium
GCCCGCCGGCTGCCCCTGGTCCGGCTCGCCGCCGGCGTCCATGCCGACGCGATCAGCACAGAGAACACCGGCACTGCCCGAGAGCTCACCGAGCACCTGTTCGGCCACGGGCGCCGCCGTCTGGTCTTCGTCGGTGACCCCGACCTTGCCCTGGACGCCGCCGAGCGCTACGCGGGCTTCGTCGCGGCCCACGACGCTGCGGGATTGGCGGCACCCGAGCCGGTGCGCGTCGGTTTCTCCGAGGAGGACGGACGCCGCGTCGCGCACCAGCTGCTGAAGCAGGACCGGCTCCCCGACGGTCTCGTCTGCGTGAACGACGAGGTGGCTGTAGCCCTGCTCGATGAGCTCCAGCGAGCCGGCCTCGCCATCCCCGACGAGCTGGCCATCACCGGCTGGGACGACGTGATGACCGCCCGCTACACCCGTCCCGGCCTCACCTCTGTGGCCCAACCGGTGCGTGAGCTCGGCGGCGTCGCGGCCACCACCCTGCACCACTGCGTCACCACCGGGGAGCACCACGCCCCCACCATCCTGCCCACACGCATCGTCCTGCGCGGTTCGTGCGGCTGTCCTGAGGCACAGCCACCGGCCACCCGACCGCAGCGCATGCCGGTCAGGGAAACACTGAAGGAGGAACCGAAATGAGAACACCCGCGATCGCTGCCATCACGGTGGCGGCGGCATTGGCCATCACCGGCTGTGGCCGGCCTGCCGAGAACCCGAGCGCCGCTCCACAAACAGCGGCCACCGTCGCAGGGGGCCCGGCCACCGGCGAGCTCACCATCTGGGCGATGGGAGCCGAAGGCCAGAAGCTGCCAGACCTGCTCAAGGACTTCGAGGCTGCCAACCCCGGCGTGAAGGTGACCGTGACAGCCATCCCCTGGGGCGCTGCCCACGACAAGTTCACCACGGCGATCACTGCCCAGAAGACGCCCGACATGGCCATGATCGGCACCACCTGGATGGGTGAGTTCGCCGGCCTCGGCGCCCTCGACCCCACCCCGGCCTCCATCGACAAGGGCGTCTTCTTCCCCGGCGCGTGGGGCACCACAGAAGTGGGCGGCACGTCCTACGGCATCCCGTGGTACGTGGAAACCCGGCTCGTGTACTACCGCACCGACCTGGCGAAGAAGGCCGGCATCACCACCCCGCCGACCGACTGGGACGGGCTGAAGGCAATGGCCAAGGCGATGCAGGACAAGGCCGGCAGCAAGTGGGGCATCAACCTGCAGCCCGGCGGAACCGGATCCTGGCAGACCGTGATGCCGTTCGCCTGGTCCAACGGCGCCCAGCTCAACAACGGTGACGCCTGGACTTTCGACACCCCGCAGATGTCCGAAGCCGTGAAGTACTACCAGAGCTTCTTCACCGATGGCCTCACCAACAAGACCCCGGCTCAGGGAGCGACCCAGGAACCCACCTTCGTCGACGGCAGCGAACCGATGTTCATCTCCGGCCCGTGGATGATGAGCGCGGTCGAGAAGGTCGGCGGCAAGGGCTTCGCCGACAAGTACTCGGTGTTCCCGATGCCGGTGAAGCAGAAGTCCGCATCGTTCGTCGGCGGCTCCAACTTCGGGGTGTTCAAGACCACCAAGAACCGTGACGCTGCCTGGAAGCTGGTGCAGTGGTTGGCGAAGCCCGAGGTGCAGGTGAAGTGGTACCAGATGTCCACCGACCTGCCTTCTGTCACCTCCGCGTGGCAGGACCCGGCGCTGACGGCTGACACCAAGCTCGCCACCTTCGGCAAGCAGCTCGAGACCGCTGTCGCGCCGCCGTCCTTCGCCACCTGGGAGCAGGTGGCAGCGAGGTTCGACGCCGAGATCGAGAAGGTCGCCAAGACCGGTGCCGACGTCGACGCCTCCTTGAAGAGCGTCCAGGCAGAGGCCCAGTCGATCGGCACCGGCGGCTAGACATGTCTGCCTCCACCATCGCTGTACCTCCGCGGATGGAGGCCGCACCCTCTCCGGTGGCCCCTGCCAGACCTGGCAGGGGCCGCCCGGGGGAGGGACGGGCTGCGTGGATCCTCGCGATCCCGTTCACGTTGCTGTTCCTCGCGTTCACGGTCTGGCCGGTGGCGCAGAGCCTGTTCATGAGCTTCACCGATACCAAGCAGAAGGACCTGCGCACTCCGTTCTCGGTGAACTTCATCGGTCTCGGCAACTACGTCAGGGCGCTGTCCGACCCGGTCTTCCAGAGGGCTGCGGCCAACACCGCCTACTTCGTTGTGGTCGGGGTGCCGCTCACCCTCGCGGTCGCACTGCTGGCAGCTGTGGCGCTCGACAAGGGCATCACCCGCTTCCGTGCCGTGTTCCGGCTCGGGTTCTACACCCCGGTCATCACTTCGATCGTCGCGGTGGCTGTGGTTTGGCGGTTCATCCTGCAACCGGACGCTGGCCTGCTGAACACCGTTCTTTCGTGGTTCGGCATCCAGGGCCCGAACTGGCTCGGGGACGTCCAGTGGTCGATGCCGTCGCTCATCCTGATGGCGATCTGGCGCAACTTCGGCACCGGCATGATCATCTTCCTCGCCGGGCTGCAGGCCGTGCCCTACTCGCTACAGGAGGCGGCGGCCATCGACGGTGCCAACACCTGGCAGCGGTTCTGGCACATCACGTTCCCGCTGCTGCGCCCCACCCTGCTGTTCGTCTCGGTCACCACCGCCATCGGCTACCTGCAGTTCTTCGAGGAACCGTTCGTGATGACCCAGGGCGGCCCGCTGAACAGCACCATCTCCATGTCCATGTACACCTACAACCAGTTCGGCTACGGCAACTACGGCGTGGCGACAGCGATGAGCTACCTGATCTTCGTGGTCATCGCCGTGATCACAGCCATCCAGTTCCGCGTGCTGCGCGAGAAGGCTTAGGGGCCGACCATGTTGGGTTCGAAGAGCCGTTTCGGCAAGTGGTGGGTGTACCTGGTCGTCACCGTCGCCCTGGTGATGGTGATCGCGCCGTTCGCCTGGATGGTGCTGGGCAGCTTCAAGGGCGAGGGCGAACTGCGCCGCGTCCCGCCGACCTGGTTGCCTGAGTCCGCGTCCCTCGACAACTACACCCAGCTGTTCGCGCAGCTCGACTTCGGCACCTACTTCGTCAACTCGGCGATCGTCGCCGTTGTGGTTACGGCCGGCAACCTGTTGTTCTGCTCGATGCTCGGTTACGCACTGGCGATGCTCAACTTCCCCGGCAAGCGGGTCCTGCTCCTGCTGGTGCTGGCGACACTGATGATCCCCGGCGTTGTGACTTTCGTGCCGCTGTTCGTGCTCGTCGCCAACGCAGGGCTGATCGATTCACTGCCCGGCCTGTTCCTGCCGTTCCTTGCCACCCCGTTCGGGGTGTTCCTGATGCGGCAGTTCATCTCCGGACTGCCGGCGGACCTGCTGGATGCCGGACGGGTGGACGGCGCCAGCGAGCTGGGCATCTTCGCCCGGATCATCCTGCCATTGTGCGGGCCCGCACTTGCCACGCTGGGCATCCTGACCTTCCTCGGCTCCTGGAACAACTTCCTGTGGCCCCTGGTGGTCGCCCAGACAGAGAAGACCTACACCCTCCCCGTGGCCCTCGCCCTCTACTCCACCGGGCAGAACAACACCCAGTACGGCCTGCTCCTTGCCGGAGCCTGCGTCGTCGTCCTGCCGCTGCTGGTCGTCTTCCTGGTGTTCCAGCGGCACTTCATCGAGGGCATCGCCACCACCGGAATCAAGTGAGGAACCCATCATGACAACCACCCCCCTCCCACGCCGCACCCTGATCACCGGTGCCGCAGCCGTCGCGCTTGCCGCGAGCCTTCCCGCCGTGAGCTCGACGGCAGCCTTCGCAGCGCCCCTCCGCCGGCCGGGATCTGCCTTCAACAACCGCACCGTCGTCGGCTGGGCGAAGGACACCTGGCACTCGCTGGTGGCCATGACCGACGCGACCACCGGGCTGCCGGCCGACAACGTCCCGGCCTCGCTGGCCGCGGACGCCCGCAGCGGCTACACCTCGCCGACCAACATCGGCGGCTACCTGTGGAGTGCCGTCGTGGCCGAAGAGCTCGGCCTGATCCGTCGGGCGGAGCTCGTGCGTCGCTGCCGGCAGACGCTGAAAACCCTGCTGAGGATGCAGCACCACGTCCCTTCCGGCATGTACTACAACTGGTATGACGAGGCCACCGGTGACGTGATCACCATCTGGCCGGAGGACCCCCACGGCAAGGTGTACCCGTTCGTCTCCAGCGTGGACAACGGCTGGCTGGGCGCGGCCCTGTGGGTGGTGCGCAACGCCGTCCCCGAGGTCAGGGAAGCTGCTGACAAGCTGTTCACCCGGATGCGGTGGGACATGTTCTACGACAAGGCGGCCTCCCGGCCCGGCGGGCTCATCCACGGCGGCTTCTACGACGCCCCGCCACCGCCCCCGAAGCCGCCTAGGACGACTTTCGACGGCTACACCGGCAACCACATCGGGGGCCCCGACGTCTGGTACACCAACCACCACTACGACACCACCGTGTCGGAGACCCGGATCACCAGCTACCTCGGGATCATGACCGGTCAGATCCCCGCCAAGCAGTACTTCGCGATGTGGCGGACCTTCCCGGAGACCTGCGACTGGTCCTGGCCGGAGTCGCAGCCGGTGGGCCGGACCCGCACCTACCTCGGGCTCGAGGTCTACGAAGGCGCCTACCGCTACCGCGGCATGCGGATCGTGCCCGGTTGGGGCGGCAGCATGTTCGAGGAGCTCATGCCGGACGTCTTCGTCCCCGAGGCGAAATGGGGGCCGAGGTCCTGGGGGATCAACCATCCGCTGCACGTCCGAGCCCAGCGTGAACACGGCCTGATCGAGGCCGGCTACGGCATCTGGGGCTTCTCACCCTCGTCCGACCCCGACGGCGGCTACCGCGAATACGGCGTGGACGCGCTCGGGCTCAACCCCGACGGCTACTTCTCCGACCAGGAGAAGACCAACTACGACCCCGGCTTCGGCACCTGTCGTCCGGCGACCAACCCGCACCCGCACTTCGGCGACGGGGTGGCCACGCCGCACGCGTCCTTCCTGGCCATGGCCTACGAGCCGCGACAGGCCTTCGCCAACCTGGCGAAGCTGCAGCACGACTACTCCGGCTACGGCGACGGAGGGTTCTTCGACGCCATCGCCAGCAAGTCAAGGAAGGTCGCGCAGCGCTACCTGTCGCTCGACCAGGCCATGATCATGGGCGCCGTCGGCAATGTCCTCGGAGGCGACGTCGTCCGCCGGGCCTTCGCCACCCGCACGGTCGAGCGGCGGTTGCGTCCGGTGCTGGCGATGGAGCGTTTCGGCGCGGGCATCGACTAACCGCATGGAGCCGGTCACCCTCACCGTCACCGGCGAGGTGCTCACCGGTCCGGGCCAGATCAGCAAGTCGGGCACCGCGGATGTGGTGCTGGCCAAGCACCTCAACCACTTCAACGTCCACGCCCTGCCCGAGCCCCGGCTGGACGCCTCCGTCCGCCGGCTCCTTGCGGTGCAGTTCGACCTGGGCCTGTTCGACAACCCGTTCGTCGACGAGGACTTCGCTGCCGAGGGTTGCTCATCGATGTGATCTGCGACCGTCCGGCGATCCTCACCCCGCTGCTGGACGTGGTAAATCGGGGACGGTTCCGGGTTCGGTTCAAAGGACCGTTCTGAACCGGATGAGGAACCGTCCCCAGGTTCGGGTCAGGGACTGGCCAGGCGTGGCTAGGCGGCGGGGCCGACGGGATGGCGCAGGATCGTCTTGAGCTTGGCCGGGTCGGTCCGGCCCGGGTCGCTCAAGTAGATCTCGTGGTGCTTGCCGCCGCTGGATCCCACCAGGTCGACCAGGCCGTCGGGGGCGAGGAACGCGGGCAGCCCTTCCATGCTTTCCGGCTCCGTGGCATATGGCCCGATGTGCATCACCTGCGCTGAGCGTCCCTCTGTGAAGTGCTCCAGCCGCAGCCGCGCGAACTCGGGCCGGTCGCCGCGCTTGGCGCGCAAGGCGGCGAGGGCTGTGGCCGCATCGGCCTCGCCAACCACCTCGGGCAGCAGAATCATCAGGGTGTAGTGCCAGTTGTCCGGCCGCGCGAGGTCGAACCGGCCGTCCGTTACCCACCACAGGCCTTCCAGTGGCATCACCGGGTAGTCCAGTGGCGCTTCCGCTCGCTTCTTGAAACCGAACTTCATGGTGTACGCCAGTCCGTAGAGGGCTGCGGTGTCAGCAGCAAACCCTTCGGAAGTGCCCGGGCTGCTGCCGGGCTCGATGCGTCCGTCGATGGTGAGGAACGGTTGTTCCGGCACGTCGACGAGCTCGAAGCATCCCGGCTTGGGTGCGTAGAGGTGGCGCCATTGCCGCTTGAGGTCCACGGTCTCCATGGCAGCAGCTTGCACCTGCACCCCGCCGACGGGGCGGGAATCCGCACAGTTCCTGCACAGCCGGCTCGTGGTCGGCGCTTCCGGGGGCTGCAATAGGCTGGAGCAGTGACCACCACCAACCGTGCCGTGCCGCGCCGCACCATCCTGGCCGTCCCGGGTTCGTCCGACCGGTTCATCGACAAGGCGAGGACGCTGGCTGTCGACGGTCTGTTCCTCGACCTCGAGGACGCGGTCGCGCCGGCGGTGAAGGTGGAGTCGCGGCAGCGGATCGTCGCAGCGCTGAACAGTGATTCCGGTTTCGCGGCCGGGCTGGTCACCGTCCGCGTGAACGGGTGGGAGAGCCCCTGGACCTACGGCGACGTGATCGACGTCGTCTGCGGGGCAGGCGCTCGCATCGACGCGCTCGTGCTCCCCAAGGCCCAGTCGGCAGCGCAGGTGCAGGCCCTCGACCTGCTGCTCACCCAGGTGGAGCACACCGCCGGACTACCGGTGGGACGGATCGGGCTGGAGGTGCAGATCGAGGACGCGATCGGCTTGCTGCACGTCACCGAGATCGCCGCGGCGAGCCCACGCCTGGCCAGCCTGGTGTTCGGGCCGGGCGACTTCATGGCCAGCCTCGGCATGGGCGGGCTGAACGTCGGCGCGCAGCCGGCCGGTTACCCCGCCGATGCTTTCCACCACGTACTGATGTCCATCCTGGTTGCCGCACGGGCGCACGGCCTGCAGGCGATCGACGGGCCCTTCGTCGCGATCCGCGACGTCGAGGGCTTCCGGCGTTCGGCAGAACTCAGTGCGGCGCTCGGCTACGACGGCAAGTGGGTACTCCACCCGGGTCAGGTGGACGCGGGCAACGAGGTGTACTCGCCGAAGCCGTCCGACTTCCAACGGGCGCAGCGCATCATGGCTGCGTACGCGCACGCAGCAGAACTGGCCCAAGGGGCCGTGGGTGCCATCGTTGTGGACGACGAGATGGTTGATGAAGCGGGGGTCAAACTGGCCACCGCGATTGTGGCCCGAGGGTGGGCCGCAGGGATGGAGGGGACCAAGTGACGCAGCCGACCTCGAGGCTCAGCAGCCTGTTCAAGCTCGAATACCCCCAGTCGGTGGGGGTCTACAACACCTACGACGAGGCGCAGAAGGTGGTCGACTTCCTTGCCGACGCCCGGTTCCCGGTGGAGAACCTGTGCATCGTCGGCACCGAACTGCGCTCGGTCGAGCGTGTGCTCGGACGCCGCAGTTGGGGCACGGTGATCGGGCAGGGCGTGCAGAGCGGTGTCTCCACCGGCCTGATGATCACCCTTCTGATGTGGCTGTTCGTGCCGAACGACAACCCGCTGCTGCTGGCGCTGTACGCGCTCGGCATCGGCATCGTCGTCGGCATCGGCATGGCTGCCCTTGGTTTCTGGATGAGCCGGGGCAAGCGGGATTTCACGTCGGTGTCGCAGACCATCGCCACCAAGTACGAGGTGCTGGCAGAGCACAAAGTGGTCGGTAACGCTCGTGAGCTCGTGGGCGGCATGCCCGGCGCCCGGGCCGCCCAGTTCAACCCGGCGGCTGCATCGGCTGCGGGCTCCGTCCCACCGGCTCCTGGTTACGGCCAGCAGCCCTACGGCCAGCAGCCCTACGGCCAGGCTCCGCAGCCCTACCCGGGGCAGACGCAGCCCTACCCCGGGCAGACGCAGCCGCCCTACGGGCAGGCCCAGCCGCCCTACGGCTACGGACAGCAGCCCGGGCCCTACGGGCAGCCCGGCTACCCGCCGGCCCAGCCGTACGGCGGCGACCCGCGGGTCCATCCGACCGGTCTGGGTTACCCCGAGCAGTCCGAGACTCCGCCGGCACCCACGGACGGGGGCCCGGCCGAGCCGAAGCCCTGACCCCAACCACACGCCCCCGAAACGGAAGGACGCCCCCGAAACTCCGGGGGCGTCCTTCCGTTTCGGGGGCGTGTGCCCGTAGGTGTCCAGTCGGCAGAAGGATCAGCTGTCCGCCATCTCCCCGGCGAGGAACTCGGCGTAGGCGGGCAGGTCGAGCTGGCCCGAACCCGAGACGCCGATCACGATGACCGGCGACTCCCCGGCCTCCGTCGCCAACCGCGCCTGCCGGATCGCACCCGCGATGGCATGGTTGGACTCCGACGCCGGGACGATGCCCTCGGCCCGGGCGAACAGCACGCCGGCCTCGAACGCGTCCAGCTGCCGCACCGAGACCGCCCCGATCAGGCCCTCGTGGTAGCAGTGGCTGACCAGCGGCGACATGCCGTGGTAGCGCAGGCCGCCGGCGTGCACCGGGTCGGGCACGAAGTCGGCCCCGAGGGAGTACATCTTCAGCAGCGGGGTCAGGTGCGCGGTGTCGCCGAAGTCGTACTTGTATTCGCCCTCGGTGAGCGACGGTGCTGCCTTCGGCTCGCAGGCGATGATCTTCGTCTCCGAACGGCCCTCGAGGTTCTCCCGGATGAACGGGAAGCTGATGCCGGCAAGGTTCGAGCCGCCGCCGGCGCAGGCGAACAGGTAGTCAGCGGGACGCTCGCCGAACAACGCCAGCTGCTTCAGCGCCTCCTGACCGATCACCGTCTGGTGCAGGAGGACGTGGTTCAGCACGGAGCCGAGCGAGTAGCTGGCGTTCTCGTCCTTCGCCGCGGCCTCGACGGCTTCGCTGATCGCCATGCCCAGCGAACCGGTGGTGTCCGGGAACTGCTCGCGCATCGCCCGTCCGGCGTCGGTCAGCTCCGACGGGCTGGCCACCACGCTCGCGCCGAAGGTCTCCATCAGCACGTGACGGTAGGGCTTGCCCTCATACGAGCTGCGCACCTGCCAGATGTCGCAGGACAGGCCGAAGATCTGGCAGGCGAACGCCAGCGCAGAGCCCCATTGGCCGGCGCCGGTCTCTGTGGTCAGGCGGGTGCGTCCGGCGAGCTTGTTGAAGTAGGCCTGCGGCACCGCCGAGTTGGTCTTGTGGCTGCCGACCGGCGAAGCGCCCTCGTACTTGTAGTAGATGCGCGCCGTGGTGCCCAGCGCCTTCTCCAGGCGGTGCGCCCGGTAGAAGGGGGACGGCCGCCAGAGGCGGTAGATGTCGTGCACTTCGGTGGGGATCTCGATCCAGCGCTCTGTGGACGCCTCCTGCTCGATCAGGCCCATCGGGAACAGCGCGGCCAGGTCGCCGGGCACCAGCGGCTGGTTCGTGCCGGGGTGCAGGTGCGGCGGCGGCGGAGTGGGCAGGTCGGCCACGAGGTTGTACCAGTGGGTCGGCATCTGCGACTCGTCGAGAACTACTTTGGTCTGCTTGGGATCGCTCACGGGCAGCACTTTAGGGCGTAACCCGTAGCGATCGCGCTCAGTCCAGCCTGGGACGGTGTTTCACTCGGGGTGGGTCGGCCGGCTGCTGGTGCCGTCCGCGCGTTAGGGTCCAACCGTGGCGATTGTGGAGGCGATCAGCAGGGGCACGGCCCGTTCGAGCGAGCACGGCGTGCTGAAGCGAACGGCCATCGACAAGCGCCCGGTGGACGGGCCGGCGCGCATTGAGCGGCTCGGTGTCGCGGGTGACGAGATCGCCGACCTCACGCACCACGGCGGCATCGACCAGGCGGTGTACGCGTTCGCCCGCGAGGACTACGCCCACTGGGAGGACGAGCTCGGCCGTCCGCTGGCCGCCGGCGCCTTCGGTGAGAACCTGACAACGGTGGGCCTCGACGTCCAGGGTGCCCGCATCGGCGAGCGCTGGCAGGTGGGTGGATGCCTGTTGGAGGTGACCGACGTGCGCATTCCGTGCGCGGTGTTCGCCGGGTTCGTCGACGAACCGCACTGGGTGCGCCGGTTCACCGAACACGGCGTGCCGGGCGCCTACCTGCGGGTCATACAGGCCGGCGAGGTGAGGGCCGGCGACCAGATCGCGATCGCAGAGAGCCGCGCCCACGACCTGACCGTGGGCTATGCCTTCCGGGCAGCCACAACCCAACCCGAACTCCTGCCCGCGCTGGCCGCGGAAGACCGAATGGGCCGGGAGTTACGGAGCCGGGTGCAGAAGCACCTCGCCCACCATCCCGACTTGTCAGAACCTCACTGTGCTATAGCGCCGTGAGGTTCTGACAAGTCGGCAAGGGGAGAGGACTACCGCTTCCAGATCGCGGCCATCCAGGCCTCCACGGCGTCCGGATCGCGGGGCAGCGCAGTCGAGAGGATCTCGTTGCCGTGCTCTGTGATGGCGATGTCGTCCTCGATCCGCACACCCGTGCCCCGCAACTCCTCGGGCACCAGCAGGTCGGTGGCCTTGAAGTAGAGGCCGGGCTCGACCGTGATCACCATGCCGGGACGCAGCTCTGCGTCGCGGTAGTTCTCCTGCCGGGCCTGCGCGCAGTCGTGCACGTCGAGGCCGAGGTGGTGGGACGTGCCGTGCACCATCCACCGGCGATGGTGCCCGCCAGTGGCCGCGTCGAGCGACTCGGCGGCGGTGACCGGCAGGAGCCCCCACGCCTCGAGGTGCTCGGCGACTACAGCGACCGCCGCCTTGTGCACGTCCGAGAACCGGTTGCCCGGTTTCGCAGCGGCGATCCCGGCCTCCTGGGCGGCCAGCACGGCCTCGTACACCTTCCGCTGTGCCGGGGTGAAGGTGCCGGAGATTGGCAGGGTGCGTGTGATGTCGGCGGTGTACAGCGAATCGACCTCGACCCCGGCGTCCATCAGCAGCAGGTCGTCGGGTCGCAACTCGCCGTCGTTGCGGATCCAGTGCAGGGTATTGGCGTGGTCGCCGGACGCCGCAATCGTGTCGTAGCCGACAGCGTTGGCCTGGTGCCGGGCGTGCAGGCCGAAGACGCCCTCCACCCAGCGTTCCCCACGGCCACGTCGGACGGCTTCGGGCAGGTCGGCCACCACGGCCTCGAAGCCGACGGCGGTGTCGTTGCAGGCCCGCCGCAGCTGGTCGAGCTCGAAGTCGTCCTTGACCAGCCGGGCCTCCGACAGTGCGACCAGGAACGCGGCATCCCCATCGGTGGCGGCCGCGAGCTCCACGCCCGCCTCTGCGCGCAGCTCGCTGATCCGCCGTGTGATCACCTCGTCGGCCTCTGCCAGCAGCCGGACGGTGGTTGCGGCCACGTTCTTGCCCAGGGCTGCGTCCAGCTCCGAGATCGGGGCGCAGGAGATGCCGGTGAGGGCTGTCATCTCCGCCAGCGACTCCCGGGTGCCCACCCACATCTCGCCGTAGCGGGAGTCGGCGTAGAACTCGGGATCGGTGCGGGGCGCCCGCGGCTTGAAGTACAGGGTGGCCTCGTGGCCGGTGTCGGTGGGCTCGAGGACGAGGACGGCGTCGGGTTCCCGGTCGCTGCCAAGGCCGGTCAGCCAGGCGAAGGCCGAATGCGGACGGAACCGGTAGTCGGTGTCGTTGGCGCGCACCTTGAACCCGCCCGCCGGGATCACCAGCCGCTCGCCCGGATGCGCCTCTGCGAGGGCCCGCCGCCGCAGCGCTGCCGGCCCGGCGGCAGCGAGCTCTGCCGGAACCTCGGCGGGGTAGGGCGCCCAGGCGGTCGGGATGAATTCCCGGAAGGCCTCCGAGAACGGGATCTGCCGGTTCGGCAGGTCGGCGGACTGGTCTTGGGTGGACTCCTCGGTCATGGCAGCGATCGTAGCCCGGCCGCTGCCTCGCTCAGCCCCGGGCCGCAGCCACCCACTAGAGTCTGTGTTCACAACTTCAGGAGGCCCCAGATGAAGGCTGCCGCTGCGGCCCAGCTCCGCCTGCTCGACCTGCAGGCAGAGGACACCGCCATCGCCCAGCTCGAGCACCGTCGCCGCGCGCTCCCCGAGCATGCTGCGATCGCAGAAGCCAAGACCGTCCGGGCCCGGCTCCAGCAGGACCTGCTGGCCGCCCGCACCCGCGTGGGCGACCTCCAGCTGGAGGTCGACAAGGCCGAGGCCGACCTGGTGCCGGTGCGTGAGCGCAAGGTCCGCGACCAGCATCGCGTGGACGACGGCGCCGTCACCGATCCCAAGCAGCTCAATGCCCTTCTCGACGAGATCACCCACCTCGGACGCCGGATCGGCGACCTCGAGGACATCGAGCTCGAGGTGATGGAGCATCTCGAGGCGGCCACCGGACGCCAGAACATGCTCGCCGGTGAGCTCACCGAGGTCGAGAACTCGATGCGGGCCCTGATCGCCGCACGCGACGAGCAGGTGTCGGTCCTCGACGCGAACCTCGGCACCCACCAGGGCACCCGGGCCACCATCGCCGGCGAGATCCCGGCCGACCTGCTGGCCCTCTACGACAAGATCCGGGTGCGCTCCGGCGGCCTGGGCGCAGCGGCCCTGCGTGGACACCGTTGTAGCGGCTGCCAGCTGGAGGCCACCCCGTCGGCGCTGGCCCAGTACGCCGCGGCCGCCGAGGATGACGTGCTGCGCTGCGAGGAGTGCGAGCGGGTGCTGGTCCGCATCGGTTCGGTGGAGGCCTGATGCCCCGAGCCCCGCGCCTCCCCCAGGGTGGACCGTCAATCTTCGACTTCGACGAGGTCGAGCAGGCGCTCCCCGAGCCTGACGAAGGGCCGGCGCCGTCCCGCAGCCTCGTTGTGGAGGCCGACGGCGGCTCCCGCGGCAACCCCGGCCCGGCGGCCTACGGGGCCCTGGTGCGGGACGCTGCTACCGGTGAGGTGCTGAACAGCGAAGGGCTCACGCTGGGCGTGGCAACCAACAACGTCGCGGAGTACTCCGCCCTGGTTGCCGGGCTGGAGATGGCCCGCGCCCTCGACCCGGACGCAGCCCTCGACGTCCGCATGGATTCCCGGCTGGTGATCGAGCAGATGGCCGGACGCTGGAAGGTCAAGCACCCGGCGATGAAGCCGCTGGTTGCCAAGGCCCAGCTGCTCAAGCCCGCCGTCGTCACCTGGACCTGGGTGCCGCGTGAGCAGAACAAGGCCGCTGACGCCCTTGTCAACGCAGCGCTCGACGGCCATCCACGCCCGCGCAACTGAGGAGGAACCATGCCGAGTCGCCACGTCTCCCTTAAGGACACCGAGCCGCCCGCCCTGCGTGAGGGCCTGCGACGGCTTCGGGCCGGGCTCGGCGTTCCCGGGGAGTTCCAGGCCGACGTGCAGGCGGAGGCCGAACGGGTCGCGGCCAACCCCGTCCTGCCATCGCGGGACCGCACCGACATCGAGTTCGTCACCCTCGACCCGGAGGGCTCCACCGACCTTGACCAGGCATTGCACCTGTCGCGGCTCGGCAGCGGCTACCTCTTGCGCTACGCCATCGCTGATGTCGCGGCGTTCGTCGCCCCCGGCGGCCTGCTGGATGCCGAGACGCACCGGCGCGGCGAGACCCTCTACGCGCCCACCCGCAAGATCCCGCTGCACCCTGCCGTGTTGTCCGAGGGCGCGGCGAGCCTGCTGCCCGACCAGGCCCGTCCCGCGTTGGTGTGGGAACTGTCCATGGATGCCGACGGCCAGCTCACCGACACGACGGTTGCGCGCGGCGCTGTGCGCAGTCGCGCCAAGCTGAGCTACACCGGCGCGCAGGCCGACCTGGATGCCGGTCGCGGCGGCGAGCAGCTGGAGCTGCTGCGCACCGTCGGCACATTGCGCCAGCAGATCGAGGTGCAGCGCGGCGGGGTGAGCCTCTCGGTGCCGGAGCAGGAGATCGTTGCCACGGATTCGCGCTGGGAGCTCGCCTATCGGGCGCCACTGCCGGTGGAGGACTGGAACGCCCAGCTGTCGCTGGCCACCGGCATGGCCGCCGCAGCCCTGATGCTGAAGGCAGGTGTCGGCATCCTTCGCACGCTCCCGCCGGCCCGCGACGGCTCGATCGCCAAGCTGCGGCGCACCGCGTCAGCGTTGGGTATCACCTGGCCGCACGCGATGGCGTACCCCGAGTTCGTGCGAAGCCTGTCTGCCGCCGTCCCTGCGCATGCTGCGATGCTGAATGCCTGCACGATGCTGTTCCGCGGCGCCGGCTACCAGGCGTTCAACGGAAGGGCGCCCGAGCAGCCGATGCACGCTGCCATCGCCGCGCCATACGCGCATACCACCGCGCCGCTGCGCCGGCTGGTGGACCGCTACGCCGGAGAGTCCTGCGTGGCGATCTGCGCGGGGAAACCGGTGCCCGATTGGGTGGCCGAGGCGCTGCCGGATCTGCCGGCGGTGATGGACGAGGCGGACCGGCGGGCAAAGAAGTACGAGCGCGGCACGATCGACCTGGTCGAGGCGATGGTGCTGGCCCCGCACCTTGGACAGACGTTCACCGGGACGGTGCTCGAGGTCGACACCGAGGACGACTACGGCGTCCTGCAGCTGCCCGACCCTGCCGTCGAGGCGAAGGTAAAGGGCGGCGACCTGGTGCTGGGCCAGCAGATCCCCGCCACCCTCGTCGCCGCCGACCTCCTGGCAGGCAAGGTCGAGTTCCGCGTCTTCGCCTCGTCCTGACCTGGCCCTGGCCCCGACCCTCGCCCACCGACCTCCGCGCTCCCGAAACACGCCGTAGCTCCCGGAATTCCGGGAGCAAGCGCACGCTTCGGGAGCGAACCGCGGGAGACGGGTCGCCACCCACACTCCGATAGGCTGGACGCGGACGAGTCGGCCGGGTGATCGC
>JADGPA010000121.1 GCA_017882685.1 Propionibacteriaceae bacterium
AGCCGCTCGACACGCTCAGCACGACTCCCGGACGCCGAAGCCCCGGCCCCTTCTGCGGGGACCGGGGCGGTTCGACCTTCGCCTAAATGGTGGAGCCAACCGGGATCGAACCGGTGACCTCCTGCTTACAAAGCGACGCACTGCTGCCGGGCGCAGGCCTGATCTTCCCGCCGTTTCGGGCTTTTGGCCAACAAGACCACAGCGTGGATACCACGGGATTTGGCACATTTAGGCTCGGCTTGGGCAGCAGAAATCCGGCTGCTGCCCAAACCGATGATCGCCGGGCAGTGGGCTTGACGAGTAGGCGATGGCGCAGGAGAACGTGGGACTGGTCCGGCGATTGCAGGCATGACCAGAGGTCGATGCACGCGGCACCAGCCGAGCACTCACCGACCTACTGGATCACGATGCCACACAGGTGGCCTGGGCAGCCTGCCTCAGGGTCGTGTGACTGCGGAGGTGCCGAGCACCTGGCCCTGTGCGCCGAGTGCCTGCACCGCGAGGTAGCGAGGCATGGTCGGGACCGCGATCCTGGTCTCGAAGCCGCTTCGCGGCACGTCGACGACGGAGCTCAGCGCGTGCGCGCCGGCGCCGGCGAGCAGCCGCCACTGCGCCACTGCGGTGGCGCCGTTCCAACTGACGTAGGTCACGGTCCCGCCGTGCGGGGAGGTGCTGACCGCGATCTGAGGTCGCTGTGTTGGGACGCCGGACCAGGGGAACTTGAGCACGGTGTAGGACTGATAGGCGGCCGGCAGATGGGCGTCGAACAGCAACTGGCCCCCGGGAGCGAACTCAGAGAAGAAGGGTTCCTGTCCCCAGCCGACGGACCAGTTGCCGTCGGGGAGGTGCTGGAAGTTCCCCTGGCTGCCAGCCAGCAGCGGCTTGGCATGGGTGAAACTCGCGGCTAGGGTGGCAGTCATAGCTTGGAGGTCGACCCGCAGAACGATCGCGCGCGACTGTGGATGCACCTTCGGCGTGCCGCCGTTATCGAAGAACGTTATCGTCCCATCAGGCTGCTCGCGGACGTCGTGCTGCCATGCCGGCGTCGCCCCTGGACCCATCGCGAAGCTCGACTGCTTGCCGCCGAGACGCCAGACGACCATGCCACTCCGAGCATCCACCTCGTAGGCGGCCGAGGTGTTGCGCGAGTCGACGAGCAGGTCCCGGCCGTACTGTGAGACGGCGTTGATGTGGAAGTAGTCCCATGGTGAGTGCGGACTGCCGGGTGTCGCCGGCATGTAAGAGTTCGCGAGCGCGACGTGGTCGAGGGCATGCCACTCGAAGCGGACGAGGCCGGTCTTCAGGTCGATTTCCTGGACGACCGTGTCCGCGACCGCCCCGTTGGCTGGGCCGCCATAAGCGCTCAGGCTGCAGCGGATCGCGTCGTACACCGTGAACTGAGCGGTGCCCCGCGGCGTGATTTCGAACGCGTGCAGGTCCGGCTGGTAGCCGTTGCCCGCCCGGACTATCGCGATCGGCTTGTATGTGTTGCTGGCGATCACGACCCCGGCGCCGCGGTGGCCGGCGCCGATCAACGGGTCCTGCCACCAGGTCAGGACCGGCTGGCCTTCGTATTCTTGAACCCGCAGGTCCGCCGCCCGAGCTCCGCTCGGAAGTGGCGCGAACCACACGAGCTGCCCGCTGCCGTCGAGGATCATGGGCCCGTATTGCCCCGGGCCGGCGTAGGGCGCCAGAAACAGGTCGCCCGGTGCCTGTGAGCCCGAGTTTGTGGTCACCGTGACGGTCGGGGGCTGGAGGTCCGGACGCGAGACAAAGTGCTGGAGTTCTTTCGGGCTCGGTGGTGGCGGTGGTGGCGGCGGCGTCTCGAGCGACCTGCTCACCGTGTCGACTTCGGCCACCGTGAAGTGCCAGGAGAAGGGCTTCGCGCTTGTGCCCTGGCGCAAGACCGCGTGGACGGTCACGACCTCGCCCTGGGCAAACGGCGTGTTGGGAACGAAGCTCGCTCCGTCTCCCTGCGAGTAGGGGGCGAGCGTTCCGGGATGTGAGCCGCTGCGTGCGCCGATGGCCGAGACTGTCGCGAGGTCTGCGGCCGGTATGCCGACGAAGCTGATCTGGGTGCGGTAGGAGGCGTCGACGGTGCCAGGTGTTGGAGAGACCGTCACAGCGCCGCCGGCCCGTGCCGCCGAGCCGTTGAGGCTCGGGGGAGTGCACGCCGGCGCCGCGGGAGCGGCGGCCCCCTCGGAGACGGCAGGGCCGAGCGCGAGGCAGCCGAATAGGACTACCAGCGGGACCCTTCTGCGGATACGGTCGGTGAGCGGCAAGCAGGTAGAGGATATGCGGAGCGGCAGGCTCAGGCGGAGGTTGCCGCCAATCGGCCAAAAGGCGGCCGCCGGTCGCGCGAGACGCTTCACAGCAGAGCACTCCTTGAGTGACCTCTTGCCAGGGCGGCAGGAGGTCGCCGCTGGCGCAGCGTTTCGCGCAAGGCCCCCTTCTCTTGCGAGCCGTGCTCTGGCGCGGATTCCACGTTTGCAAGGCGTGTCCGACTGGACACAAGGGAGCGTTTGTGTACGGCTGGGGGCAAGACACAACGGTTGGGTTCTTTATGGCCAAGCATCCCCCAGCCGGGTCTCTGTTTGATTCCCTATTTGGTGACTCCGAGATTACCTGCCACGACCGTTTTCAGCGTCGCTACGACCGCCAGGACGGCCACTTCCGTGCTCGCTTCCCAACTGCTGCCGTTCCATGCTTCGATGTTGGAGGTCAGCTGATCGCCGGTGAAAGGCAGTTGGCCGCTGAACACTTCGCCTTCTGTCACTGTGTTCTCACATTTGTACAGTCCGCTTTCGGCTGTGCAGCCGGTGAACGTGATGACGTTGTCTTTGGTTGTTTTCGGCCCCGGCACTGTACCTGTGAGGTGGCCGCCGGCGCAGCTGATTTTCTTATGGGTTGTGTTGCCTTCAAGGTAGCCGGGGCCGAGCGTGCCCGCGATGGCCACCGGACCCGCCGTTGAACCGACCGCAGCTTTCGTCGTAAACTCCGGTCATTCCGTCCGTGAGAACCCGCGGATGGCGAGTGCGATGAAGATGCCGGCGAAGACCACCACGATCGCGATCTCGGTGCCGATCGAGAGCGTGTGGCCGAAGAGCTCCACGGTTGCGGGGAAGCGGTGGCGGGCGGCTGCCGGCATGTTCTGTGCGGCGAACACGACTTGGCGCAGCGGGGCGACCGCATAGGTGAGCGGGTTGATTCGGGTAAGGACCGTCAGCCAGCCTGGCAGCGAGTTCAGCGGAAACAGCGCCCCCGAGAGGAAGATCATCGGGAAGAGCAGCATCTGCATGACGACCTGGAATCCTTCCATCCTTTCGATGTGGGTCGCGACGAACACGCCGAAGGCCGTCATCGCGATCGCCATCAGCAGCTCGAGGCCGATGATCTCGAGGACCAGCACGGCGGTCAG
>JADGPA010000122.1 GCA_017882685.1 Propionibacteriaceae bacterium
GACTCTCAAGGAGCGATCGAATGATCGAAAGCGCTGAACGGGCCACGGGCACTGCCGTCAGGGAGTACCACCATGGCCGAACCCCCGCGGCCTGGGCTGGCAGCATCATCGCTGCCGTGGCGTTCATTCTGGGGGCAGTGGCTTTCATGGTCGGACCGAACTGGACCTTGTTGTGGGTGTCTTCGGTCCTGCTCGTGCTTTCCCTCGTGACCGGTGGCGTCCTGCGTCGGATGGGTTACGGACAATCCTGAGATGACCGTGCTGGACGGGATCATCGCCGGTGTGGTCGCCGATCTCGAGGTCCGCAGAGCACGCCGTTCCCTTGAAGACCTGATCGCAGCCGTTGCCAGCATGCCCGCAGCACTCGACCCACTTCCCGCTCTGAGAGCGCCAAGTCTGAGCGTGATTGCCGAAGTGAAACGGGCAAGTCCCAGCAAGGGCGCCCTGGCGGACATCGCTGATCCGGCCGCCCTTGCCGTCGCGTACGCCGCCGGCGGAGCAGCAGTCATCTCCGTGCTCACGGAGTCCCGCCGCTTCGGCGGAAGCCTCGAGGACCTCGCCGCCGTCCGCGCGGCCGTGCCCACCCCGCTGCTGCGCAAGGACTTCGTCGTCACCGACTACCAGCTGTGGGAGGGACGCGCAGCCGGCGCCGACCTCGCGCTGCTGATCGTTGCTGCCCTCGACCAGAAGCAGCTCACCGGATTCCTTGCCCTCGGCGCGGAACTGGGCATCACCTGCCTTGTGGAAACCCACACCACCGAAGAAGTCAGGCGGGCGCTGGACGCCGGCGCCGGGCTGATCGGGGTGAACAACAGGGACCTGAAGACCCTCGAGGTCGACTTGAGCCATTTCCAAGATTTGGCTGAGACGATCGATGACCAGGCGGTCAAGGTGGCCGAGTCGGGGATCCTCAGCGTCGACGACGCCGTCCGGATGCGGGCGGCCGGTGCCGACGCCGTCCTGGTGGGGGAACTGCTCGTCCGGCACGGCGATCCGCAGGCTGCTGTGGCCGCGCTGCGGGCAGTGGCATGACTCTCGCGTGAGAGTGTGAATGAATAGCTGCGTGAGTACTTCATTGCCAGATGCCGCCGGTCATTACGACATCTTCGGCGGCCGCTATGTGCCCGAGGCATTGGTGGCCGCGCTGAACCAGCTCGAGGCTGAGTTCGACAAGGCGATGTCGGACAAGTCGTTCTGGCATGAACTCGACGACCTGCGACGCAACTACGCCGGGCGGCCCACTCCGCTCACCGACGCGAAGAGGTTCAGCCGGCACTGCGGCAACGTTCGCGTCCTGCTGAAGCGTGAGGACCTCAACCACACCGGTTCGCACAAGATCAACAACGTGCTAGGCCAGGCGCTGCTCACCCGACGTATGGGCAAGAAGCGGGTGATCGCGGAGACCGGCGCCGGCCAGCACGGCGTGGCCACAGCCACAGCCGCGGCCCTGCTCGGCATGGAATGCCGGGTCTACATGGGCCGTGTCGACACTGACCGGCAGGCGCTCAACGTTGCCCGTATGCAGCTGCTCGGGGCAGAGGTGATCGCTGTCGAGTCCGGGAGCCAGACGCTGAAGGACGCCATGAACGAGGCCATGCGCGACTGGGTGGCGAGCGTCGACAACACCCACTACCTGATCGGGACGGTGGCGGGGCCGCACCCGTTCCCGAAGATGGTCAAGGAGTTCCACCGGGTGATCAGCACCGAGATCCGTGCGCAGATGCTGGGCCGCTTCGGCAGGCTGCCCGACGCTGTCGCTGCCTGCGTCGGCGGCGGCTCCAATGCGATCGGCACCTTCGCCGACTTCATCGACACCCCGGCTGTCGCCCTGTACGGCTTCGAGGCCGGCGGGGACGGGGTGGAGACCGGACGCCATGCCGCAGCCATCCAGGGCGGCTCGGTCGGCGTGCTCCACGGCATGCGCACCTATATTCTCCAGGACGCCGACGGCCAGACGCTCGAGTCGCACTCGATCTCGGCCGGCCTCGACTACCCGGGCGTCGGCCCGGAGCACTCGTGGCTCGCCGCCACCGGCCGCGCTCACTACGAGGCGGTCACAGACTCTGAGGCCATGGCGGCGTTCGACCTGCTCACCAGGACCGAGGGCATCTTGCCCGCGATCGAGTCGGCGCACGCGCTGGCCGGGGTGATGCGGCTGGGCCAGCGCCTCGCCGTCGAGCAGCCCGAGGCGGAGCCGGTGATCGTCATCTGCCTCTCCGGTCGTGGCGACAAGGACGTGGCCACCGCCATCGAGTACTTCGGGCTCACCGGGAAGCCCGATTCCGCAACCGGAGGCATCGCATGAGCGTCCCGGACGTGGCACCGGCCGTGAAGAGTTCCTCTGCAGCGTTCACAGCGGCGAAAGCGGAGGGCAGGGGGGCTCTGGTGGGCTACCTGCCGGTGGGCTACCCCAGCGTTCCCGGCTCGCTGGCCGCGCTGAAGGCGCTGTGCGGCGCGGGCGGCGACGGACCCGGGGTCGACCTGGTCGAGATCGGCCTTCCGTACTCCGACCCGATCATGGACGGTCCGGTCATCCAGCAGGCCGGCACACGGGCGCTGGAACGCGGCGTTCGCACCACGGATGTGTTCGCGGCCGTCGAGGCCGTCTGTTCCACGGGCACGCAAGCGGTGGTCATGACCTATTGGAACCTCGTCGACCGCTACGGCGTCGATGCCTTCGCCCGTGACCTGGCCAATGCCGGCGGCTCGGGCCTGATCACACCCGACCTGATCCCCGACGAGGCCGACGAGTGGCTTGCCGCCTCCGACGCCCACGGCCTGGACCGCATCTTCCTCGTTTCGCCGTCCTCCGGCGACGAGCGGATCAGGTCCACCGCAGCTGCCTGCCGCGGCTGGATGTACGCAACGGCGGTGATGGGCGTCACAGGGATGCGGGCCGCCAGCTCCAGCGCTGCGCCCGAACTGGTTGGACGCATCCGCACGCTTGCCCCGCAGACCCTGGTCGGGGTCGGGCTGGGTGTATCCACGGGTGACCAGGCGGCAGAGGTAACCGGCTTCGCCGACGGAGTCATCGTCGGCTCGGCGTTCGTCAAGTCCCTGCTGGCCGCGGAGGCTGCTGGCACGCCGGACGACCTGTCCGGCTTGCGCGCGGTACTCGCCGGCCTCGCCGAAGGCGTCCGGCGCTGAGGCAGTTTGTTGCCCCGGGCAGGCATCATGGGCAAATGCGATCGGTGAGGCTGTTGCTGACGGGGCTCCTGGCGCTGACGCTGCTGGCCGGCTGCGCCCCTGCGGCGACGGTTACCGTCCCGAGTGCCACGCCTGGTTACCTGGGCGCGGAGCTGACCACGCCCTACCAGCTTCCGGACATGTCCCTCAATGACCAGACGGGCAACGCCTTCAACCTCCGTACCGGCAGCAAGGCGCCGGTGCTGATCTTCTTCTTCGGCTACACCAACTGCCCCGACATCTGCCTGGGAACCCTCACCGACCTAGCTTCCGCGACCAACCGCCTTCCGGAGGACGTCCGCAGCCGCCTGCAGGTGGTGTTCGTGACCGTCGACCCGCAGCGCGACACCCCGCCAGTGCTGGCGAAGTACTTGTCCCGCATCGATCCGGGCTTCATCGGGCTCACCGGGTCGCAAGAGACGATCGAGCAGGTCGCCGCGTCCATGGGCGTTGCGGTGGAGGGCATCGAGCAGCGTGCCGACGGTGGCTACGACGTCACCCACAGCGCACAGGTGGTCGGTTTCGACGCCCACCGCCGCGGCGTCCTTGTGTGGACGCAGGGCACCCCGATCGGCACCTATCGTGCCGACTTCGAGCGGCTGGTTCGACAACAGGGTTGACGGCGGGATAAGGATGGGCGCGTGATCCTGTTCATCCCGAGCCCATCGATCAGCAGCTTCCAGATCGGGCCCCTGACCATCCATATCTACGCGCTGTGCCTGATCACCGGCATCATCGCCGCCTGGATCATCGGCCTGCGCCGCTGGCGTGCCCGTGGCGGCCGAACCGAAAGCTTCGAGACCGTGCTGATCTGGACGATTCCGCTGGGAATCGTCGGGGCCCGGATCTACCACGTGCTCACCCACCTGGGCGACTACTTCGCACCGGGCATCAACCCGTGGAGCGCGTTCTTCATCTGGGAGGGTGGCATCGCCATCTACGGCGCGGTTGGTTTCGGTGCCCTGGCCTGCTGGTGGGCATCCCGCCGGCAGAAGATCTCGTTCACGGCCCTCGCGGACTCCCTCGCCCCGGGCATTGCCGTCGGCCAGGCCCTGGGCCGGTTCGGCAACTGGTTCAACCAGGAGCTCTACGGCCAGCCGACCGACCTGCCCTGGGGGCTCGAGATCGACCCCGCCCACCGCGCACCGGGCTTCGAGCAGTACGCGACCTTCCACCCGACGTTCCTGTACGAATCGATCTGGAACGTGCTGGTGGCCGGTGTCACCCTGTGGGCCGACCGGAAGTTCCGGCTGGGACGCGGCAAGGTCTTCGCCCTGTACATCGCGCTCTACGGCTTCGGTCGGATCTTCACCGAGCACATCCGGCTCGACTACTCCTACACCGTGTTCGGGCCGATCCGGTTCAACGAGGCGGTGGCGATGCTGATCTGCGTGGTCGGCGTGGTGGCCTTCGTGCTGCTGACGAAGTTCCGACCGGGCCGCGAGGACGTCGTTGAGTTCGGTCCGGACGCCGCCGGAGCTGCGGCTGCCGAGGACGGTGCGCCTGCAGGGGCCGAGGCTACGACGGTCGCTGTCGATGCCTCCGCGGACGCTCCCGCAGACAATCCAGGCACGACAAGGGCCGGGGACGACTGAGCGCGTCCATCATTTGGACTCGGTGACCAGCTTCTGGAACACTCCACGCTTCTCAGAGCGCGTCCATTGCGGACGTGGGACGCGCGGTGGCCGGGGCGGAGTCAGGTAGGCTCACGCTCCAAGCGTGCAGCGTCGGCGTGCAGCCCGACTGGCTTGCACCCGCCCCTGCCGCGTTCGCGTAGATGGGAGTGATCAGATGGCGTTGTTCACGATGCC
>JADGPA010000123.1 GCA_017882685.1 Propionibacteriaceae bacterium
AGATTATCCCGCCTGGGCTGCAGCAGGAAAGTGTGCTGAGCCGGCCCGGGCGGGGCGTCGGCCTAGCCACCAAAGAAGCTGTGGCGGCGCTGCTGGCCAACCAACAAACTGGCGTACTTGTCTTCTGGGGCCACGCTGGTAGTGGCGTGAAAGATGTTCCCGCATACGCTCATCTGGAATTGCTCGACGGTCAGCTGACTGCCGCGGACTGGCTGTACGACGCCGGCCGCTACCCGGCCCCCCCCCGGGTAGCGTTGCTGGCCTGCAGTTCTGGCGGTGCCCACAGCGCCGAATGGCTGGGCCTTGCCCCAGCAGCCCTCTGGGCCGGCGCCGAGGTGGTGGTGAGCACCGCCTGGGACCTACCCAACACCCCTGGTACCCGACAGCTGATCGCCGACGTCGTCGACATCTTGCGTCAGGTTGGCGACCCAGCCGTTGCCCTACGTGACCGGCTCGTCAAGGAACACCTGGCTGACTGGCGGACGGGCAAGGGGCCCGGTCCCCTGAGCTGGGGCGCCCTGCAGGTCGTGGGCCTGAGATGACCTTCCCGCCGACCCGAAAGGAAAGAAGGTCGGCTGCCCGACCGGGCACATGTCCACTGCCATGGGGAGGGGCCGGCCAAAGGCCGAAGGACCGCGACTCAGCTCAGGTTAGAATAGGTCATCGCCGAGTCGGGCCTCGGGGCCAACGGCAGCAAAGTGTTCCGGAAGGTCGGCAAAGTCAACGTCGGCCGGCTTCCGTGTCGCCACTGTGGCCTCGGCCCAGGACCTCGTCTCGAACGGGCTAGCGGACTCCATCGCCCGCAGGCGGGCCTTCAGATCATCCGACACCTGTCCGGCGATCCGGCCGGCGTCGAGTCTGGTGAGGTGCGGCGAGTCGGCGAGGGTCCGGCAGAACGCTGGCCACACGGCGGCGAGGCGGTTCCGCCGGTCCGCTGGCAGCAGCGCGCCGTCGCCCATGACAGCCCGAAAACGCTGCTCGAAGTCTGCGATGCCGGGCAAACCGGGCCAATCCGGACGCGCTTCCCGTCGTTCGATCTGCACGACCATATAGTCATGGTCTGTATATGGCCGAGCGACCACGGGGTCGACCCCCATCATGAGGCGTCCATCGCGTAGCCACAGGCGGTCTACGTCGACGTTCTCCTCTGGGGTGCCAATGCCGACGTGGAAACCCGAACGGAGCGGGTTGCCGGCGAAGAAAACGTCACTCACCCCCAGCCGCAGTCGTGTGGCAGCAAGCCCTAAGATGCTGTCGACGCCGGTTTTCACCACGTCGGCCAGCTGCGTTACCGGCCCGGCGGCCAGCCCAGCCAGCCCGGCGGCGGCACCGACGGTGGCAACGAGGGCGGTGGCAGCGTCGTCGCCTGGGACAGAGTAAAGACCCACAACCAGCGATACGTCGCCGTCGTCGAACGCAATGGGCCCCGCGAGACGTGTGTTGAGCACCACGACGCGCTCGAGGTTCGCCTCACCGAGCTGCTGGAGCTGTCCCGGTCCGGCAATGCTGTGCTCTTCCCGCCCGGCGTGGGTAGTGAAGCCATGGACCAGCGGGCGGAAGCGGCGCCAGAGGGTGCGCCTGGTGCCTAGGTACATCTCGTTGAGCCTGACCACGAAGTACGCCCGATCAGGCTCGATCAGCTGCCCCGTCGGCTCGCCCACCGCCTGGCTGTCGGGCAGCCGGCGCCAGAACAAGCGTGTGCCTTGGGCGCGGAAGAGATCGGCGACGTTCACTGCCGTCCGCCGGTGTCAAGGCCCACCGACAGTGTCCACACGCTGGCGGGCGGGAGCCGCCGCTCTCTGGCCACGACCGCCGCCCCGACGGCCCCGGCCTCTCGAGCCATCCGAGCCAGCTCCCGTACGCTCCTGGCCAGGATAGGGATCTCGTCCCGCTCAAGCAGGCCGCTGAGCAATTCGCTGCGTCTCTGCGGCAGTTGGCGGGCTCCGATGACGCGCGCGTCAGGCAACTCAGCGAAGTATTGCAGGAGGTTGCTTGCGGCGGCGACACGGTAGGAGAGCACCCTCCCCCGGGCGGCTTGAGTGAGTTCGGGCTCCGTGTCGATCCAGGCGTAATACGCCATGCATCCGAGCACGGGATCAGTCCACCTGGCGTGAAGCAGGTCGCGGATGACTGCAGCCTCAGGCACGTCGCCTCTCTCAACCAGCTCCGCGCCCGCGTACAGCAGCTGACCGACCTGCAACTCGCGCAGCAGACGTCCATACGAAACGGCCGGCACCGGCTCGTCGTAGACGGCTCCAGGCAACCGGAACAGGTTGTTGCCGACGTGGAAGTCGCCGTCGGGCCGCAGCGTGGCCGTGACGACCGTGACCCGGTCGGGCAGGGACGCTGCCGCCAGCTCGATGCGCCCGAAGAACCGCGATCGGAGCTCAACCGAGAAGACGTGCGAGGGGGCCGAAACGATGCCGCGTGCCACTCTGCCGAGGCCGCGTCCTCCTGGCGCGAGCGCCGACAACCCCACCTGCGACCGCCCGCCGACCGGATCGACGGTCTCGCATTCGATGCCACCGACGATTTCCTCCACCGGGGCCGTCCAACCGTCGCCGTCAACGGCGACGACGACCGACAGCGGCCGCTGGCCGAAGGCGCCCGCGTCGGCGGGCGGGCACGACACTCTTACAAACGGGCCGCTCAGCTCGCCAGTAGTGTCGAATGGCACTAGGCCGAGGACGGCCAGAAGGGTTGGTGGCAGGCCAGACTGGACGGGCCCCATGGAATCAGAGATCACGACGTGTCGGGGAATCGGGTGTTCGCCGAGGATCTCAACCACCAGCGAGGAGGCCGCTGCCGCGGGTATGACCTCAACGTTGCTTCCGGGCCCGAGCTCAAACTCCTCCTGGCTAAAGACCTCGGCTCCGAGGCGGAACCGGATCCGGTAGTACCCGGGCGACACCGTTTGGCGAAGCTCGGGCCCGGCCTGCCAACGCCGGTAGGGGGGCTGAAGCGCCCTGAGCTCGATTGACGCGTGGGGCTCTTGAGCAGTGGCAGACACGCGCGCGGACTCGGCGACGTTCGGTGAGACAGACTCACCGTGCTCCACATAGCCGGCTTCGCATTTCCACCTGACCGCAGGAAGCTCGACGATCTGAGCGGCGCCCGGGCGGGATCTCGGCAGGCGCGCAAGGCCGTCCCCGCCTAACGCGAACCCTCCCACGTCTACCCGCACGTCCGACCTGACGCGAACATCGATCACACCAGGGTCGACAGATGTTAGGCCCTGCTCTGCAGTGGCGCGGATCTCGTAACGTTGTGGCTGAAGACGAACGGGTACTCGGCTTCGCTCGGGAGGCCAGCACGGCGCACACAGCTCGTGTCGCCGCTGTGCCAACACGACTTTCGTGTAGCACGCCGCCCATTCCGGTTCGATCGTCACCGTGAGTGTGGCCAGCGGCGGCTCAGGCACATCCCTGATGAACGAGAGGCTCGGGCCCGAAAGCTGGAGTTCAGGGAGTCTGTACTGCTGCTGCCACAGTGGCTGACCCGACACGGTCTCCTGCACCTTTTCTGTGACGTGGTTACTCACCGACTGCATGGTGACCACGTATTTGCCGAGATCGTCGGAGTAGTCAAGCGCGAGCCCTTTGTTGTGGAGCGCGTCGATGAGGTGCGTCGTCATCACCCCCAGGCCGTCGCGCACCGCAACCGCCTCGCCCCGAGGTGAGACGGCGAACAGCGTCCCCTGTGCTCTTGCGGCCGTTAGGTACGGACTCGCCGGCCAGCCGAGCGACGGGATGTCCGGTGGGTAGTCACCGAAGACGAGGTCGCGACACGCGTCGACAAAGAAGAGTTGCTCAACTGGCCCGGCGTCGCGCAGGCGGCCGCGCAGATCGTCGACGTTCAGGAGCAGGTGGGCTTGACTGGCGGGGTCCTCAACATCGGCCGGGAGGAAGACGGTACAACTCTTCCCCCGGGCCGCCCCGGCCGGTGCCTGCAGGCCGTGCCCGGCGAGGTACACGTACAGCCTCTTAAGGTCCGCGCCGGTCTCGTAGAAATGTCGGAGAGCACGGCCAATGTTATCCCGGGTGGCCTCGCGGCCCGCGCAAATGGCGGGCGACGTTAGCAGGGTCACCGCTGCCGGCTCGACGAGGCCCAGGCTCACGAGGGCATCACGAAACGCCACGGCATCATTAACGGCACTGGTGAGCGGCTGCCGAGCGTACTTGTCGACACCGACGACGACTGCCGCCGTATTCACATTCATGACGCCGTCACACCCCTGAGGTCATTCGAAACGACATTAGGTCATCACGAAGAAGTAGAGGCCGACAGCTGGCCCAGAGGAATCGCACCAGATGTGTCAACTGAAATCTCGGTCGAACACAAGGCCTGGGCCTCAGATCTGGCCTGCCCAAGGACTTCTCCGGGGCGAAGTAGCTAGGCACGGGGTAGACGCGCGCGGGGGGGCAGCCGGGGGGCAGCTGCTGGGCAGCTGCCGACCGCGTTAGTTGCCACCCCACGGGCCTCTGTCGAATCTCGTGTGCTTGCGGAGAGCTGCCGGCCGGGGCCCGCCAATTACCGGGACGCCTCGAATCACGCTAACCCCGTCATCTTCCATCTGCTTGATCGTCCCTTCGCAGGTCGCGATAGACCACATCGCCACCTCCTGGCTGACATCCATGTTCCCATCCGCGGGGAACACACAGTAACCGACGCTGACTGCGCCACCCGGCATGGCCGTCCACTCGAGGAGGTTACCGACATGACAAACCTCGCAGCGAAACGCCGTCGCGCGGTAACCTTGCTGGTCGACACTCGACGTCTCCCACACGTGCAGCTCAAAGCGACACTCGCCCACTTGACCTTTCGTCTCTTGAGCCGGAGAGGGAGAACCGGCTGAGGTTTCGCTCGTGGTTCGTCCCACCACGTGTGAGCCGACCCTCTGGTCCTCCGTTGCTGGATCGCGGCCTTCCATCAGGTCCCGATAGGCAGCAAGCAGCTGCCGCCGCTCCGCAAGACGGCGTTCACCAGAGTCATCATGCGCTTCTCGCGCGTCGTGAAGGGACTTGGCAAGTATCCGGTCGACATCGTCGTCGAGAAGCTCTGGGTGCTCGTCTAACAGGCGCCCAAAGTCAGGCCCTGTGTCTGCCTGGAGAAATCGGTTGACAAGCTGTACTAACGCCTCGAAATGCTGCCCCAGCGCGTCGCCGACCTTCTCGGCTAGCTGTTCAACCCCGTCCATATCCGGCTCCTTGACATGAGTCGGCAGGCCCGGCTCGGTTGCCAGCCCCCATGAAGTACGGTCCCTCTCCTTGTGTATGGTCGCGGCGTCGGCAGCGGCGTCAAGAAACTGCCACAGCCCATCGAGGCGACCGCCCAGAATCTCCTCGATGAGACCGATGAGGTCGGCGTGGGTCAGGTCGCTGCCCTGCAGCACGGCCCGTGCGGCAGAGGTCCGTGGGTCGGCAACCAAAGCCAGCGCGAGCACCGCCGGCGGCGGCGGCGCCAGATCGTAGGCGTCGGCTATTCGAGCGGCGAGCCGTAGTGCGTTGGTGAGCGTCACGGTAAGCGGGATACCCCGCCATGTTCCGCCGACGTCGTGGTCCGGGTCGTCGACGGCTGCCTGAGCCAAGGTCCCCGAGGGCGGCGCGTGCAGCGCGAGCCGATCCCACTCGGCGTCGACATCGACCTGAGGCAGAGCGGCAAACACGAGCTTGGTGTCCAGCGGCACGTTCGGCCGGCGGCGCGCCGAGGCCATGCGTACCGCGGCGGTTGCCGTCTCACTGAACTGGATGCCGTCAAGAACATCGCCACTTGTAGCCAACTCGTCGGCGAACCTCGTGGTCATCTTCTCCGCGAACGCCGCTTCGATGCCGATCTCTCGGCATCGGGCCAGCAAGTGCCGATGTTCCTCCAGGGTCCCAGCGTCGGTTCCCTGCCATGCAGCGGCGGCACCCAGATCGGCGAGCGCTGTGTCCGCCTCCTGACTGAGTAGTTCCGGATGTCCCGAAACAAGGACACGCGACTCACTCCACGTATCGGCGAGGGCGAAATCCTTCAGAATCGCCAGAAGGTGGTCCCGACGACTATCCATGTGCGCCTCCTCGGTCAGGTCGCTGACCCTGCGGCGCTGCCAGCTGGACGGCCGGCCGGCCTGGTACGCCGCCAACTACACTCTCCCTGCGGGGCGGGCTGGGGACAACCGCCGGGCCGTCGGCGCCCGGCGAGGAGTCCGCCCGGCGGCCGCGGCTGGTGCGCTTGCGGCTGCTGGACGCCGGTCTGCCGGGCGGCGATGGAGCGCATCGGGATCGCCCCGGCTGGCGACCCGGCCGGCTGCCGGTGGGTGGCGGTGCGGCACGCCGACGAGCACGTGCACCTGGGAAGCGCAGGCGCACTCCTTCTGG
>JADGPA010000124.1 GCA_017882685.1 Propionibacteriaceae bacterium
CCGTTTTCCTCACCCCTGAGGGCCTGCCGTTCTTCGCCGGCACCTACAACCCGCCGGTGCGCACCGGCGGCATGCCGTCCTTCGCTGAGGTCGTCATGGCCATCGACACCGCGTGGCGGCAGCGCCGCGACGAGGCGGACGCGAGTGCGACAGCCATCGCCGGCCACCTGGCTGACGCGTTCGAGCCGACCCCTGCGAGCGCGCAGAAGGTGGACGTGTGGGGCACCCTTGACCGCCTCAGCAGCGAGTTCGACCCCATCCACGGCGGGTTCGGCACCGCGCCGAAGTTCCCCGCGCCGCTGCTGGTGGACGCGTTGCTGGTGAAAGGGGAGCCCGGCTCGCTCGACGTCGCCCAGCGCACCCTCGACGCGATGGCCCGCGGCGGCATCCACGACCAGATCGGCGGCGGCTTCGCCCGCTACAGCGTCGACGCCGGATGGGTGGTGCCGCACTTCGAGAAGATGCTCTACGACAACGCCCTGCTGCTGGGCAGCTACACCCGCGGCTGGCGGCGCGTGCCCGACCACGACCCGCTGCTGCGCGCCCAGTGCGAGAGGGTGGTGCGCGGCATCGTCGGCTGGCTGGAGCGGGAGCTGCTCCTGCCCTCCGGCGGGTTCGCGTCCAGCCTTGACGCCGACAGTCTCGACAGCCGCGGCATGCAGCACGAGGGCATCTACTATTGCTGGACGCCCGAGCTGCTCACCGATGCGCTCGGGGAGGCCGACGGCGCCTGGGCTGCCGAGGTCTTCCACGTCACAACCACGGGCACCTTCGAGCACGGCCTCTCCACGCTGCAACTGCGGGGCAACCCGGACGCGGCCCGCCTTGCCGCGGTGTCTGCCACCCTGCTGGCCGAGCGGCAGCTGCGCTTCGCGCCCGCACGCGACGACAAGGTGGTCGCGGCCTGGAACGGCTGGGCGATCGACTCACTCGTCTGGGCGGCAGCGGTGTTCGACGAGCCGGGCTGGCTGGAGCTGGCCAAGGGGGCCGCCGACTGCCTGTGGCGCGACCATTGGGACGGACGCCTGCGCCGCAGCTCGCTCGCCGGCGAGGCGTCGACCGTGGCCGGGTTCGCGGAGGACTACGGGGCCGTCGCGCTCGGCTTCGCCCGGTTGGCCGGTGCGCTCGGCGACGCCGAATGGCTGCGCCGGGCGCAGGAGCTGCTGGCGCTGGCGCTGGAGCTGTTCGGCGCCGCCGACGGCGGCTTCCACGACGCCGCAGCCGACGCCGAGCAGCTGTTCGCCCGCGCCCGCGACGTCAGCGATAACCCCACGCCCTCAGGCACAAGCGCGCTGATCGCAGCGCTCCGGCTGGTGGGCCTGCTGGCCGACGACGACGCCCTGATCGAACGGGCCGACCTGGCCGCGGGTACCGTCCGCGGGATTCTGGAGGAGGCGCCCCGGTTCGCGGGTTCTGCCCTGCTGGACGCGCTGGTGGCCGATGAGGCGCGCACCGGGCTGCGTCCGGGCGTGGCAGTGGTGATCGGTGACCCGCTCGGGCAGGACGCCCGCGCGACGTGGCGGATGGCTCCGATCGGCACCGCGGTGCTCACCGGCGCCGCCGGGACGCCGGGCTTCGCGCACCACTTCGAGGACCGCACCGAACCGGGTGTCTACGTCTGTCGGGGCACCACCTGCTTCCCGCCGACCTCCGACCTTGACGACCTGCGCACAGCCCTGTGGAGCCGCGTCAACTGACCGCCCCCCACCGACTTGTCAGAATCTCACGTCGCTATAGCAACGTGAGATTCTGACAAGTCGGTGGGGGGGTCAGTCGGCGTCCGGGAGCCGGGTGACGTGGAAGTTGAGGAACGACCGGCTGGCGGTCGGGCCGCGCTGGCCCAGGTAGCGCGACTGGTGCGTGGGCGAGCCATAGGGCTGCTCGGCCGGCGACGACAGCCGGAAGAAGCAGAGCTGGCCGACCTTCATGCCCGGCCACAGCTTGATCGGGAGCGTTGCGACGTTCGACAGTTCCAGCGTGACGTGGCCGGTGAAGCCGGGATCGATGAACCCGGCCGTGGAGTGGGTCAGCAGGCCGAGACGGCCGAGCGAGGACTTGCCCTCCAGGCGGGTAGCGATGTCATCGGGCAGCGTGACCAGTTCGTAGGTGCTCGCCAGCACGAACTCGCCGGGGTGCAGCACGAACGCCTCGTCCGGGGCGACCTCGACGAGCCGGGTGAGGTCGGGCTGCTCCTCTGCGGGGTCGATCACCGCGTACTTGTGGTTGTCGAAGAGCCGGAACAGGCGGTCGATCCGGACGTCGACGCTCGAGGGTTGCACCATCGCCTCGTCGTAGGGCTCCAGGACCACCCGTCCGGCGGCCACCTCTGCACGGATATCTCGATCGGACAGCAGCATGCTGGTGAGGATATGCCGCTCATCGCCCCCCGCCATCTCCGAGTTGTCAGAATCTCACGGCGCCATAGCGCCGTGAGATTCTGACAACTCGGTGATCGGGTCAGCCGAAGATGGCAACCGCGATGGCGGCGAAGTGGCAGATCGCCGCAGCGAGGGTGCAGGCGTGGAAGATCTCGTGGAAGCCGAACCAGGCCGGTGACGGGTTGGGCCACTTGCGTCCGTAGATGAGCGCGCCGATGGTGTAGAACAGTCCGCCGAGTGCGATCAAGCCGACCACGAGCGGACTCTGCCCCCAGAACGCGGGCAGCCAGGCGATGCCGGCCCACCCCATGCCGAGGTAGCAGGCCACATCGAGCCAGCGGGGTGCCGTGTTCCCGAAGACGCGGACCACGAGGCCGATCACTCCGACCGACCAGATCAGCACCAGCAGCTTGGTCGCCTCACCGGGTGGGAGGAGCGCGAGGGCGAGCGGGGTGTAGGTGGCAGCGATGAACACGAAGATGTTGGCGTGGTCGAGGCGCCGAAGGGCAGCCTTCCTCGCGGGCTCCCAGTCACCCAGGTGATAGGACGCGCTGGTGCCGAACAACAGGAGCGCGCCGGCCAGCCAGACGGCAGCGCCGATCTTGCCCGTGAGGGTGGGGGTCAGGATCACCAGCAGCACGCCACCGACAACCACGAGGGGGGTCATCCCCAGATGGAGCCAGCCACGTAGACGCGGCTTGTCCGGGGTCGCCGGAACGGCCAACGCTTCGACCATCCTGACCCTCCAACCTACGGTTCAGTAAGTTACGTTAGCGTAGGTTACGTCATGGTTCAAGGCAAGGACCACCCCGTGACCAGCCCGCGGCGGGCTCAGCGCATCGCGCGCATTGTTGCTACCCCGTGTGGCCAGCGGCGATAAGGTGCAGTCATGAGGCTGCGGGTTCGCGAGAGGCTGCGGATTCGCGAGAGGCTGAACAAGCTGCAGCCCCTTGGCTTCCTGTACTCGGCCTACGAGACGCAGCTGCTGGCCCAACTCGATCGCACGGCGTTGCCGCGACACGTCGCCGTCCTCGCAGACGGCAACCGACGCTGGGCCCGGACCGCAGCGCCTGACATGCCCCTTGTCGTCGGCTACCAGGCCGGTGCGGACAAGCTCCGCGAATTCGTCGACTGGTGCGCCGACCTGGGGATCGGTGTGGTCACGCTGTGGGTGCTGTCCACCGACAACCTGACCAGGTCCAGCTCGGAAGAGGTAGCCCCGCTCTTGCAGGTCATCGAGAACCTCGTCGCCGACCTGTCGATCAACTACCGCGTTCAGGTGGTCGGTGACCTGAACCTCCTGCCTGACGACATGGCCGACCGGCTGCGGGTCGCGGAACAGAAGGAGTCCGGCCGTATCCACGTCAACGTTGCCGTCGCCTATGGCGGGCGGCGTGAGCTCCGGGACGCGTTCCGTTCGCTGCTGGCCAGCGAGGCGGAGAAGGGCACGTCACTGGACACGCTGGCCGAGACCCTCGAGATCGACCACATCTCCGAGCACCTCTATACCGCCGGCCAGCCCGACCCCGACCTGATCATCCGCACCTCCGGCGAGCAGCGCATGTCCGGGTTCCTGATCTGGCAGTCGGCGCACAGCGAGTTCTACTTCTGCGAGGCGCTGTGGCCCGACTTCCGCAAGGTCGACTTCATCCGCGCGCTGCGCTCCTACGCCCAGCGGGAGCGGCGCTACGGCCGCTGAGACTTGACGCCCGCGGCATTCTTTCCGGATGACGGCAATGCGGCGACCCAGCCTGCAGCTCTCCGACGAAGGAGACGCGGTCACCACGCTCGAACTGTTCTTCGACCTGGTCTACGTGTTCGCCTTCACCCAGGTGACCGGACTGATGTCCCACGGCACGGGCTCGGTCGTGGACGGCCTGATCGTGTTCGCCCTGCTGTGGTGGACCTGGTGCTCCTACGCCTGGCTGGCCAACATGGCCCGCGCCGACCGCGGGATGATGCGCCTCGCGCTCCTTACAGCGACCGCCACCATGTTCATCGCCTGCCTTGCCATCCCGGAATCCTTCGGCGACCTGCCCGGTGGCCTGGACGGACCGCTGGTGCTGGTCGCGTGCTACGCGGTGGTCCGGTTACTCCACATCGCGGTCTACCTGGTTGCCGCAGGGGACGACAGGGCGCTGCGTCGTCAGGTGCTGGTGTCCCTCGCCACGTCGGCCGTCCCCGCAGCCGCCTTGCTGACCATCGGCGTGCTGCTGCCGAACGGCTGGCAGCGTCCGTTGTGGCTGGTCGCCGTCATCTACGACCTCGTCGTGATCTTCGTGACCTCCCGGGGCGGCGGAGGCTGGGTGGTGCGCTCGGCCGCGCACTTCAGCGAGCGGCACGGTCTTGTGGTGATGCTCGCACTCGGCGAATCGGTGGTGGCCATCGGGGTCGGTGCCGCCCAGAAACCGGTGAGCGCACCGATCGTCGTGGCTGCAGGGCTCGCCGTGGCCGTCGCGGTCGGGGTATGGCTGCTGTACTTCCTCGACCTGGCCGGGCAGCTGGAACACCGCTTCGGTGCACTCGAGGGACGCGAGCGCGCCCGCGCGGCGCGTGACGTGTTCACCTACTTGCACCTGCCCATTGTCGCCGGCATCGTCATCGGAGCCCTCGGCATCGAGCAGGCGGTCGCGCACCTCGAGGACGGTTACCTTGGCACCCTCGGCGCGTGGTCGCTGTGCGGCGGGCTGGCCATGTCAGTGGTGGCGATGGCTGCGGCGTCCCGTCGGCTCGGTGGACGCTGGTCGGTGTGGCGGCTTGGCCTCGGTGCCGTCCTGGCGGCGATGGCACCGCTGCTCGCCGATGCGCAGCCCTGGCTGGCACTGGCAGTGGTCGCGGCCGCGCTCATCGGGACGGCGGTCGCGACCCACACGGCCCGTCACCAGGGTGACGAGTCATGAGTGTCCGCATCCTTCACGATGAACCCTCGGGTCCGCTCGTCGGTCGGGCATTGCTCCTGCCCGGCGCCAACTACAACGTTCGGCTGCACGGGTTGTTCTGGCCAACGCTCACCCTGCTCGACCACGGCTGGAGGATCACGCGTGCGGAGTGGGACGGGGATGAGTGGAGCGACGATAGGGACGGCTTCGTCAGTGATGTCGTCCAACGTCTCGACGCAGAGGCTGCACCCGCCCCGCGGACGATCGTCGTGGGGAAGTCGATGGGCTCGCTCGCCATCCCCTGGGCCGCCGAGAGAGGGCTGCACGGGATCTGGCTGACGCCACTGTTGCAGCTCGATCACGTCCGAACCGCGCTAGCTCAAGCGCCCCATTCATTGCTTGTGGGCGGCACGGCCGACGAATCATGGACCCCGGACGCGACGTGCGGCGAGCGCCATGCGCTGGTTGAGATCGAGGGGATGAACCACGGGATGTTCGTTGGGAACCGATGGCGACCATCGTTCGCCGCGATGACCAGGATCCTCGAGTCGATCGAGGCCTTCCTCCGGGAGGTCGGCCCTTCGTGACGCGCTCGCTCGTCCCTCGCGAACGGCTCCTCAGGGACCGTTACGCGGAACGCTCCCTGAGTCACGACGTGCCGCCGCAGTTGGTTCGCTGGATCTCAGGCCAGAAGCAGTTCGCAGAGTGCAGCGTGCAGCGCCGGCTCCAGCTCCATCACCTGCAGCGCCGACACCCGACGCAGCGTGTCGGTCTCGTCCTGCAGCATCCGCCAGATCCGGTCCTTCGTCGGGTACTCGATCTGGGCGGCGGCCAGGAGGTCGAAGAGCCGCGATTCCACCCGGTTGTCGGACGCGCGTCGCTCGCCGGTGAGCTGCACTGTCGCCCCGTCCGCGGTGGGCACCGACAGCTCGATCACCAACGGTCCGGCCGCGCTCTCCGCCGCCAGCACCTTTCCGTCCGGGCCGACGGCGCCGACCCCGTCCAGCCCCTGCAACACCACGCGATAGGCCCTCACCGCCGGCACCAGGTCGAGGGCCCCGGAAGCGGGCTCGATGCGCAGCTCTCCCGCGGCCTGGTCGTAGCGGTACCGGGTGGTCACCGTCCGCGGTTCAGCGGCATCGTCGTCCTCGTAGAGCGTGAAGTCGCCGTCCGCGCCCGCGAACACGTGCAGCTCGAGGGCCTCAGGGTTACCGACCTCCAGTTGGTCTGCCAGCGGCACGATCGCGCCCGCCCGCGCCAGCACCGGGTAGCCGTCCAGCGGCCGGTGCAGCTGGACGGTGCGTCCGCCCGAGTACCGGACACCGGTGAAGAAATCGATCCACTCCCCGGCCGGCAGCCAGGTGGTCACCTGCGCGAGCGTGGTGCGGCTGTCGACCGGCGTGGTCAGCGGCGCGACCATCAGCTCGCTGCCGAAGGCGAAGGTGTTCTTCGATGCGATCGCTTCTGGCCGCGGGTCGAGGTGGTACAGCGGACGCACCAGCGGCTCTCCCAGCCGATGGGCCCGCTCGCCCATGGTGAACAGGTAGGGGATCAGCCGATGGCGCAGTCGCAGGCTCTCACCCATCGCTGCCCGCGCGGCCGGCGCGTACTTCCACGGCTCCTTGCCGGCGAAGAGGTCCTTGGTGGAATGCAGCCGGTTGATCGGGGAGAAGGCCCCCAGCTGGAACCAGCGGGTCGCCAGCTCATCGTCGCGGATGCCGAACATGTGGCCGCCGATGTCGTGGCTCCACCAGCCGTAGCCGATGTTGGCTGCGGTCGCGGTGAAGTACGGCTGGAAGTCAAGGCTCGCCCACGAGGTGACGGTGTCACCGGAGAACCCCACCGGGTAGCGGTGCGAGCCCGGCCCGGCGTACCTCGAGAACGTGATCGGACGCTTCCCGTCCCGTGCGGAATCGAGGAAGTGGTAGTGGTTCAGCATCCACAGCGGGTCGAGCCCCGGCATCGAGGTGAAGTTGCCCTGCTGCCAGTCCAGCCACCAGAAGTCGACGCCCTCAGCCTCCAGCGGGTGGTGGATCTCCTCGAAGTAGGGCTTCAGGAAGTCGGGGTTGGCGATGTCGAAGATCACCGGCAGCCCGGACGCCGGATCGATGCCCAGCCGGGTGGCCAGCGCGGCGTAGCGGTCCTCGTAGGCGCGGACGCCGTCGGCGGGGTGCACGTTCAGCGACACCTTCAGCCCGTGCTCGTGCAGCCACGCCAGGAACGCCGGCGGGTCGGGGAACAGGTCGGTGTTCCAGGAGTAGCCGGTCCAGCCCGTGCCGTACCTGGGGTCGACGTCGACCCAGTGCCAGTCCATGTCGACGACCGCGACGCTGAACGGCAGCTCCTCCGCCTCGAACCGCTCGACCAGAGTCTGGTACTCGGTCGCCGAGTACGCGTAGTAGCGGCTCCACCAGTTGCCCAGCGCCCAGCGGGGCAGCAGCGGCTGCGGCCCGGTGAGGCGGTAGTAGTCGCGGACCGCCCCGGCAGCGTCGTGGCCGTAGCCGAAGTAGTAGGTGTCGGTGTTGCCCTCGATACGCGGCGCGACCCAGTCGCCGGCCAGGGCGATCGTGTCGTCGTCCAGTACCGCGTAGCCGTTGGTTGCCACCAGTCCGTCCTCCAGCGGGCACGCACCATCGATCATGTCGAGGGTCCGCGCGGTGCCGCCCAGGTTGCCGCGATGGTAGATGTTCGGCTCGTTCGGCACCCCGTAGCGCCATTGGCTGTGGTAGCCGTATGGGCCGGCCAGGCGCACGGTCAACCCGGACGCCGAGAACACCCGCTCGTCGTAGTCGAGGATCAGCGCCTCCGTGAACAGGTGCAGGCCGGCCGCGTCCCGCACGACCTGGAAATCGACCGGGCCGAGGTCGCGGTTCACCACCATCTGGGTCGCGCGATCCTCGAAGCGTCCAACTGCGGAGTACTCCAGCCGCAGCAGGCGCGGGGTGAGGACGGTGATGCGGTAGTTGTCGCCGGTCACCTGGTTGGCTTCAGCGGGGATCAAGGAGGCGCCGGGCATGGCTAGGAGTCTAGGGCTGGGCAACGAGTGGGGAACCGGGTTGTGGCAGCAAGACTACGAACGGGTTGCCTGCACCCCACGGGCGGCGTGTCGCCATTTGTCGCTGCTTCGCCCCGGCCTACTCTCAACGCAAGACGGGGGTCCTCCCGTCGATCGAGAGGCACCAGATGCGCCGTTGCCACCGCGCAACCCGCGGGCCCGCACCAGGCCCGAGCCCTTTCGGCTGACTACCACGTGAGCCGAACGCGGTGACGTGCGGCTCGGACAGGATCGACAATGCCCCGCTCCTCGACCCGGACCGCTTTCGCAGGTACACAGGAGTCCGCGCTGGCGCTGAAGACCTATGTGATCGACACTTCCGTGCTGCTCAGTGACCCACACGCGTTGCGGAATTTCGCCGAGCACAACGTGGTCGTTCCGATCGTGGTGATCAGCGAATTGGAGGCCAAACGCCACCATCCCGAACTGGGCTACTTCGCCCGGACGGCGCTGCGCGACCTCGACGAGCTCCGCATCCGCTACGGCCGCCTGGACGCACCCATCCCGGTCAACGAGGTGGAGGGGACGCTGCGGGTCGAGCTGAACCACACCGACCCCGAGGTGTTGCCGCCGGGCTTCCGCCTGGGCGACAACGACTCCCGCATCCTCGCTGTGGCGCTGAACTACCGGGCCGAGGGCAACGACGTCGTGCTGGTCAGCAAGGACCTGCCGATGCGGGTGAAGGCATCCGCCGTCGGCCTCGCCGCGGAGGAGTACCTGCACGAACTCACCCCCGACTCGGGTTGGACCGGGATGGCAGAGGTGGACGTGCCGACGACGACGATCGAGCACCTGTACTCCGAGGGCACCGCCGTCGTGCCGGAAGCGCTCGATCTGCCCTGCCATACCGGGGTCGTGCTGCACGGCTCCAGTTCGTCCGCGCTCGGACGGGTGCTGCCCGACGGCTCCGTCCGTCTGGTCAAGGACCGTGAGGTCTTCGGCATCCACGGCCGCTCCGCCGAGCAGCGGGTAGCGCTCGACCTGCTGCAGGACCCCGACGTCGGCATCATGTCCATGGGCGGACGCGCCGGCACTGGCAAGTCGGCGTTGGCCCTGTGCGCGGGCCTTGAGGCCGTGCTCGAACGCCGCCAGCATTCGAAGGTGATCGTGTTCCGGCCGCTCTACGCCGTCGGCGGCCAGGAACTCGGGTACCTGCCCGGCAGCGAGAGCGAGAAGATGTCGCCCTGGGGTCAGGCCGTGTTCGACACGCTCGGCTCGCTGACCAGCAAGAACGTCATAGACGAGATCCTCGCGCAGGAGATGCTCGAGGTGCTGCCGCTCACCCACATCCGCGGCCGCTCGCTGCATGACGCGTTCGTGATCGTCGATGAGGCCCAGTCGCTCGAACGCAACGTGCTGCTCACGGTGCTGAGCCGCATCGGGCAGAACTCGCGGGTGGTGCTCACCCATGACGTCGCCCAGCGCGACAACCTGCGGGTCGGGCGCCATGACGGTGTCGTCGCCGTCGTCGAGCGGCTGAAGGGCCACCAGCTGTTCGCCCACGTCACCCTCACCCGCTCGGAGCGTTCGCCGATCGCAGCCCTCGTCACCGACCTGCTGGAGGACGTCGGCATCTGATGGAGCGCAATGTCCTCGGCGGTGAGCTGGAGCTCTGCGGCACCGACCCCGTGACCGGGTTCTTCCGTGACGGCTGCTGCAACACCGGCGAGGATGACGTCGGCAGCCACACCATCTGCGCCGTGGTGACGCGGGAGTTCCTCGACCACCAGCGCAGCATCGGCAACGACCTGTCCGCCCCGATGCCGATGTACGGCTTCCCCGGGCTGGTCCCCGGGGACCGCTGGTGCGTCACCGCGGTGAACTGGGCACGGGCATACGCCGCGGGCGTCGCAGCGCCGGTGGTGCTGGCTGCCACCAACGCTTCCGTGCTCGACCTGGTTCCGCTCGAAGCGTTGCAGGAGCACGCCGTCGACGTCCCCGACGACCCCAGCTCGCTGGGCTAGCCCGCGACGTACAGGGCGTAGTCGAAACTGCGGCCCTGTCGGGTGACGGGGACGCTGATCAACTCCACCGTGCCGGCGATCCGTTCGAGGGTGGACGCGAGGTCCGGGCTGGCGCTCTCGCACCACACCACAAGGCATCCACCAGGAGCCAAGGCCTGCACGCAGGTGCGGAGGAAGTCCCCCGCATACACCCGCTGGTTGTGATCGTGGATCAGGAAGCCGGGCCCATTGTCGACGTCGAGCAGGATCGCGTCCCAGGTGCCGTCAACTTGTTCGGCGATGTCACCGGCGACAAGCTCCGTCCTGGGGTCGGAAGCCACGCGGGCCAGTTCGGCGGTGAGGCCTTCCCTCGCCCACCCGAGCAAGGGTTCCGCCAGTTCGACCACCCGCACCAGCTCCGCGCCGGCGTCCAGCAGCCGGACGGCGGTGTAGCCGAGTCCGAGCCCGCCGACCAGTACCCGGCCAGGGTGGCTTCCGGCGGCGTCGGCCAGTGCAAGTTCGGAACTCACCTCCGCCGAGTCCATGGCGAACACCCCGTTGACCACCAGCTCGACCACTTCGTCGCGCCGGCGCAGCACGATCTCGCCCGCGGGAGTCTCGGCTCGGGCCAGAATCACCGCACCATTCAACAACGCACTCTGGATGGCTGGCTAGGGTGGCGACGTGGATCGAGGCTGGGTGGTGCTGGTGGGGATCGCGGCGGTGGCGACCGGGCTGGTGGCAGCTCTCGGCGGTTTCGCGCCGACCGCTGCGGCGCGCCCGCACCGGCCTGGTGAGGTGGTCGGGCTGCTTCGGTGGGACCTGAGCGTGCACCGGGCCGAACTGGTGCCCGGCGACGCCGACCACGAACCCGAGGTGCGGGTCTGGTTCACGGTGGTCAACACCACCGAATCGACGCTGTCGCAGCCCTGGGGGCTGGTAACGCTGATGCTGCCTGAGGGCACACCGGAGGTCAACGACTGGACCATTCCCGGTAGGAGGGGCGGGTTCGACCCGGACGTGCCCCAGCAGGCCTACGTCTAGGTGCCCGTGAGGGGCTGGACGGGGGAGCGGACGATCGGCGTCCAGCTCTCCGACGAACGTCCCTCCGACACTCCCGCACCGATCGAGGTGTGGCGGATCACGGGGCCCGTGGCCCAGGTGGACGTTGTCTGTGCAGGTTCGCCGTGAGGGCCGTACTGGCCGTCGCCGCAGCGCTTGCCGCGGTGGTGGCAGCGGTGGTGCTGGCCCCCGCCGGTGACATCGCCTGGGTAGAGCCCGGCGCGGACGGCTGGGCCCGCGGACCGTTCGCCGAGGCGCGGATCACCTCGGTGCAGCAGGCGCAGGCAGTGCAGTCGGGTTATGCCCGGCTCGAGACCAGTCAGGTCTTTGTCCTCGTCGGGCTCGAGGTCACTGCCCACCGCCAGCTCGCGCCGCTGGGTGACATCGCCCTGCTGACGAGCGATGGCCACGAGTACCGCCAGCGCGGGGAACTCGGTGCGGCGGAGCTGCTGAGTGTCGAGCCGGGCTTCACCGGCAGTGGCACCGCCATATTCGAGGTGCCGCCCGAGCGCCTGCCAGGGGCGCGGCTGCTGATCGTGCCGCACCCGGGCGGATTGTTGTACTACCGCTCCGGGCTCCGCATCGGGCTGGAAATCGGCCAGTTGCAGGCCGAGGCCTCGGCGCCGGCGTCACGGACCTGGGTGCAGCGATGAAGCTTGCACTTGCCCTGGCAATCTCGGTGAGCGTCTGGGTTGGCTGGACGCGGTACGCGCTGCTCGAGCCGGCCCCGATGGCTGTGCTGACCGCGTCGGCGCCGGTAACGGTGCACGGCGCCCGGTTCGGCCTGGTGGGCGTAACCACGCTCGCGTCCGCTGAGGATGCCGTCCCGGGGTCGGTGACGGTGCGCCTCGACCTCACCCAAGCCGGTGGCGGTGCTGACCTCACCTGTTCCGGCTGGCTGATCTCCGGCCCGGCCAGCTGGCGGAACCGGTACTCCACCGAGAGCTCCTGCCAGGACCAGAACGGGCAGGAACGGCGGCTGAGCTTCTACTGGCAGGTGCCTGCCGATACCCAGCCTGCGGAGTTCCAGTTGAGGTTCGGATCGGAGCGGGTGGCGATCAGGCCGTGACCGACCGGGCCGCGAGGCCGCGGTCGAAGGCCGTGGCGTACAGCGCCACCGGCAGGGTGCCGAGGATTGCTACCACCAGCCCGAAGGTCGGCTGATAGGCGAGGGTCTCGGCCAGCGTCCGCGGCCCGATCAGAGCGACGATCGCCTGCTCCACCCAGGCTAGGCCGAGCGTGAGCAGCGCCGAGAGGGCGATCAGGGAACAGACGCCGGTCACCCCGGCGCCGGCAACCAGCCGAAGGGCGTGCGCCACCGGCAGGTACTTCTCGCGGAGGTCGGCGGTGGCCAACAACCCCAGCCGGGTCACCGGGCCGATCCGGCGCTCGCCCAGCCGGGTCAGCAGCGGTTCGGCCCGCGTCCCCTCACCGAGCCGCCGGGCGCCGAACTGCCGCCAGCCGAACACGACGCCGGTGAGGCTCACCCACAACAGCGGCAGCAGCGCTGTGGCGACGACAGCCGGCACGAGGCCGAGCGCCTGTTCGAACCAGTTGCGCACCGCGTCCGGGAGCCAGTCGAGGGCGGCGGCTCGCGCCACCAGCAACCACTGCCAGCCGGCACGTCCGGTCAGCCAGCCCAGCAGCAGCCGGACAACGGCGAACAGTGCTGCGAACGACGCGAACACGAACACCCCTTCGGCCAGCACCTGAAGCAGCCGGACGGCAGGGCGCCCGGAGCGCCGCAGCAAGGCCTGGGCCAGCCAGGCGCCGCCCGCGAGTGCAAGGAAGAACCCCCAGTCCGAGAGGTTCACCGAGTACAACTCCGCCCGCAGGCCGAAGGTGGAAAGGTTGGCTTCGAACAGCTTGCGGTACTGGTCCTCGACCAGGCCCCACAGCGAGAACACGGCGACGAAGGGGCCGAGCCCGCTGCTCAGCACCTCAACCCGGGTCTGGCTGGCCTTCAGGTCGGGGTCGTCGGAGCGGTTCACGCCGGGCAGTCCTGGTTCGAGGGAGTGCACCATCAATACTGTGCAGGCCAGCCACCACATGATTCCGGCGATGAAGGCCAGCGTTGCCGCGAGCCGGTTGGCCGCCAGCTGCGTGGAGAGGTGCTGGCCGAGCAGGTTCCCGGCGTAGCCGAGGCAGGCCCACATGACCAGTCCGCGCAGATGACCCAGCCACAGGGCCCCCCGCGTCCCGCGCCAGCTGCCAGGTCGTCCGCACGGCCCGACCCTAGCCAAGGCCAGCACTACTGCGAAGCTCCGGGGCCCCAAACCGCCGAGTGCGCGCTACGCTCGCGCGATGAAGTACAACCCCGACCCAAGCTTTGGATCCGAGGATCTGGCCCTGCGCGCGGCCGCCGCTGCTGACCCGATCGGCTTCTGGGCCGAACGTGCCGCCGAGCTGGAGTGGTACCAGCCCTGGGACAAGGTCCTCGACGACTCCAATCCGCCGTTCTTCAAGTGGTTCACCGGCGCGAAGACGAACATCGTCCACAACTGCATCGACCGGCACCTGTCCGGGCCGTACAAGAACAAGCTGGCCCTGATCTGGGTGGGGGAGAACGGCACCGACTACCAGACCTTCAGCTACTTCAGCCTGA
>JADGPA010000125.1 GCA_017882685.1 Propionibacteriaceae bacterium
AGAAGCACGACCAGCTGCTCGTCGACGCGTGCGAGGCCACCCTGCGCGGCTGGCTGGGCCGGATTCCGCGGTTCGTGTGGGCCGACCACGGCCTGCGGGCTCCGCCGTACCTGGTTGAGTAGGGTGGTCACGTGAGCGATCCGGTGACCGTGACCGAGGCTGCGCTGCTGGCCCGTGACCAGCAGTCCCAGCCCTGGCAGCAGGCTTTCGTCACGGTGGTTTCCGGCGGTATCACCCGAGCGGAACTGATCGACCGCGTCACCGACCGCATCGAGTACGCGCCCCGGTTCCGCCGCCTGGTGGCCGGCTGGCCGATCCCGGGCTGGGTGGACGACCCCAACTTCAGCGTCGCAGGTCATGTTCGTGAGGCCACCCTCGAACCCGGCCAGCGGCTCGAGGACTGGCTGTCAGCACGGCTGGCCGTCGCCCTCGACCGCGAGCATCCGCTGTGGGAAGCCACCTTGGTGCATGGCATCGCGCCCGGCACGCAGGCTCTGGTTGTGTGCTCGCACCCCGCCCTCGTCGACGGCTACGACAACGTCCACCTGCTGCAGGAACTCTTCGACGAGCACGCCGAGACGATCGGGGAGGCCACCGACGACTGGCAACCGGCACAGGCCGACGTGCCCGGGCTGGCCGACGTCGCACAGGCGCTGGGCGACCCCCTGCGCATGGCCACCGGAGCAGCTACCGGGCTGATCGGGATGGTGGAGAACGCGGTGCGGACGATGGCCGCCACCCCCCGGCCGCAGCACGTCGCCGGCGTCGAGGTGGACCTCGACGTACTCGGCGTGGTGCGCGACACGTTCGGCTGCACCACACACGACGTGCTGGTGTCGCTGGCTACCGCCGGCGTTCGCGGCTGGCTGATCGACAACGGCCGCGAACTTGCCGACCCGGTAGCCCTGGTGCCGCTGGCAGTTCAGGAGCCCGCCGTGCTGGAAAGCGCGATCGGCTGCCGCGTGGCGCCGTCATGGCTGGGCCTGCCGGTGCGGGCGACGTCGCCGGGGGACCGGCTGCGAGCCATCGCAACGCTGACCCGGGCCCGGACCGACAGCGGCGCAAGCGTCCCGGTCCCTGACCTCACGGGTCTGGCCGGTTTTGCACCGCCCACGCTGCACAGCGTCGCGGCAGGCACCGTTGCCGCCGGTCGTCCACACACTGTCGTGGTGTCGAACGTGCCCGGCCCGATGGGAGAGCGATTCCTCGGCCGCGCCCGCGTCCGTCAGTTGCACGCCCTCACGTCGACAACGGACGACGAGCAGGTCAGCGTCACCATCACCAGCTACAGAGGCCGCGTCACGCTGGACGCGACCGCCGTCGCACCCCTGCTCCGGTGGGCGCGTGACATCTCAGACGAACTCGGCGCACTACGGGCCGAGGCCTGATGACCCTGCTTTTCCTGCCCGTGACGGGCCCCCAACTGGCTGACTGGGCAGCGGCGGGAGTGCTTGCCGGGCCACTCAAGGCCTACGCGGCGACCCCGGGACTGAGCGCTGCGTTCGAGCCGTCCGCCGACGAGGAGGCCGAGCACCTCGCGTTGCTGGTGGCCTCCGTTGCTGCGCTTGCCGCCAGCGGCGTCCGGCAGGTCGCCGTGCTGGAGGGCGCGGCCGAGCCGATCACCGACGGTGACGTGGACTTCGGTGCGGTTGTCACCGGAGACCTGCGGTTCGAAGCCATCCAGAGCCTGTTCGCCGACGAGCCAGAGGCCCCCGGTCTTGCCGAGGCGGCCACGGCGGCGATGGGACTGGCATTGCAGGATGCGTGGAACCATCCCGCGGTCACCGTCCTGCTGGAAGAAGGCGACCTGCTCTGGCACGGGGCGGGGGAATGGCAGAGCCTGGGTAGAGGTTGAGCAGGCGACGGCTGAGCAAAGGAGACGGGCATGCCCAGGTCGATCTGGAAGGGTGCAGTGTCCTTCGGGTTGGTGACGATCCCGGTGAAGCTGTACGGCGCCACCGAGGAGAAGGACATCAGTTTCCGGCAGGTGCACGCCGCTGACGGTGGCCGCATCCGCTACAAGCGGGTCTGTGAGGTGTGCGGCGAGGAAGTGCCGTTCGCGGAGATCGCCAAGGGCTATGAGGCCGCGGATGGCAGGGTGGCCATCCTCGAGGCCGACGACTTCGCCGATCTGCCCGCAGCCAGCGGCAAGACGGTTGACGTGGTGCAATTCGTCGACGTCGAGGAGATCGACCCCACCTACTTCGACCGCACCTACTTCCTCGAGGCCGAGAAGACCGGCGCCAAACCCTACGTCCTGCTGCGGCAGGCGCTGGCCGAGACCGGGAAGGCTGCCGTGGTCAAGGTCGCGCTGCGCTCCCGAGAGACGCTTGCTCTGATCCGTCCGGTCGGCGATGTCCTGCGGATGCACACAATGATCTGGCCCGACGAGCTGCGCGACAGCGATTTCGCCGCCCCGACCGACGAGGTCAAGGTCAGCGACGCCGAAGTGGGCATGGCCCGGATGTTCATCGAGCAGCTGTCCGGGGCGTTCGACCCGAGCCAGTTCACCGATACCTACCGCGAGGCGCTGGAGCAGGTCATCACCGCCAAACTGGACGGGGTCGAGCTGCCGGTGACAACCGACGAGGCCCCACGCGAGGCACAGGTCGTCGATCTCGTCGCTGCCCTGCGGGCGTCCGTCGACGCGGCGAAGGCGCGGCGCGCGGAGGCGGCAGCCAGCTGATTCGACGCCGGCTCGAGCGGCGGTAGAGTCGCATCTCGTGGATGCCATCACCCGAGTTCCCGCGCCCGTCAACGAGCCCGTGCTTCTCTATGCGCCCGGCAGCCCCGAGCGGGCAAGCCTGAAGCGCGAACTGGCCTTCCTCGCAGAGGAGCCGGTGGACGTCTTCGGCGTCATCGGCGACGGCTGGACGCCGCGTCCGGGTGGTGTGGTGCACGAGGTGCGGATGCCGTCGGACAACTCCACCCTGCTTGCCCGCGTGCACCAGACCACCGCGGCCGATGCCGCAACGGCCATCACCGCTGCCAAGACGGCGAAGGCCGCCTGGGCCGCCACCCCGTTCGACGAGCGCGCAGCTGTCTTCCTTCGGGCTGCAGAGCTCCTGGCCGGACCGCGGCGCGACCAGCTGAACGCGGCCACGATGCTCGGACAAGGCAAGACCGCCCAGCAGGCCGAGATCGACTCGGCCTGTGAGCTCATCGACTTCCTGCGGTTCAACGTGGCCTTCGCGCGGGAGCTGTACAGCAACCAGCCGTCCAGTTCGCCTCAGGTGTGGAACCGCATGGACTATCGGCCACTGGACGGCTTCGTCTACGCCATCACCCCGTTCAACTTCACTGCCATTGCCGGCAACCTGCCGACCGCTCCTGCGCTGATGGGCAACACGGTGATCTGGAAGCCGGCGCTCACCCAGACCTTCTCCGCGCACCTGTGGATGCAGCTGCTGGTCGAGGCCGGCCTGCCTGACGGCGTGATCAACATGGTTCCGGGCCACGGCGCGGAGGTATCCAGCGCTGCCCTCAGCCACCCCGACCTTGCCGGCATCCACTTCACCGGTTCGACCCGGGTGTTCCAAGGGCTGTGGGGCGAGGTGGGTGCCAACATCTCCGGCTACAAGGCCTACCCGAGGCTCGTGGGGGAGACCGGTGGCAAGGACTTCGTGGTCGCGCACCCGTCCGCCGATCCGGACGCCGTCACCACGGCCCTCATCCGTGGCGCGTTCGAGTACTCCGGGCAGAAGTGCTCGGCCGCGTCCCGTGCCTATCTGCCGCACAGCCTGTGGGTCACCATCAAGGACGACCTGGTCGCCCAGACCGAGGCGTTGGCAGTTGGCGACGTTCGCGACTTCAGCAACTTCACCAGCGCTGTCATCGACGAGCGCGCGTTCGACAAGCTGTCCGGGGCGATCGACAAGGCCCGCAGCTCTGCTGATGCAGAGATCATCGCGGGCGGCACCTACGACCGCACCGACGGCTGGTTCGTGCGGCCGACCCTGATCGTCAGCGACAACCCGCACCAGGACATCTTCACCACCGAGTACTTCGGGCCGATCCTCGCCCTCTTCATCTACGAGGACGACAAGTATGACGATGTACTACGGATGGTGGACGAGACCTCGACCTACGCGCTGACCGGGGCGATCTTCGCCACCGACCGGGGAGCTGTCGACCAAGCGTCACGTGCGTTGCGCCACGCTGCCGGCAATTTCTACGTGAACGACAAACCGACCGGCGCGGTGGTTGGGCAGCAGCCCTTCGGCGGAAGCCGGGCCTCTGGCACCAATGACAAGGCCGGCTCACTGTGGAACCTGATGCGCTGGGTGAGCCCGCGCTCCATCAAGGAGAACCTGCTGCCGCCGGTGGGTATCGGATATCCGCACATGCTGGCCGAGGACTGATCGTGCCCGCGGGGGCCAGGGCATGAACCTGGGGGTTTACGGCCTCATCATGCTGGCCGCCCTCCTGATCCTCGGGATGGTGTTCTGGGCGCGCGGCCGGCGTCTGGGGGCTGGCGGGATGGCCAGCTGGCGTGGCCGGATCGACCTTGCCAAGGGTTTTCCGCACACCCGCCAGAACGGCTACCTTGCCTCCGACGTCGACGAGGTGCTGGATGGCGTTTACGCCCTGTCCGCCGGCGAGCAGGGTCGTGCCGCAGCCCTCGACGGGCTGCATGCCGCTCAATTCGGGGTCGCGCGAGGAGGCTACGATCCGACGGTGGTCGACCTGCACGTGGACGCCATGATCGTGGCCCTGCAGACCGGCCGGGAACTGCCGGTCCGTCCCGGAGCTCCGCGCACGTAACCGTACGACTCCGTCATCCACCCCTCCCGTCGAGCAGCCGCGCTCCGTTCATAACGGCGGCCCTGCATCCGAACGCCCTTGGGCAGGCCACGTATGCCACGCTGCTCACTCTCAAGGGGTCATCCGGTAAGGGTCCCGCACTGCCCCTGCCTGGAGCGGAGTGGGCTTGACGAAATCGAACGGGTGTTCGATCATCAGTAGGTGACACCGGCCGAGCTCCCGAGGACCGAACTGCTGGCACGCCTGCGTGCGCAGGTCGCCGTCAAGGAGTCCCGGATTCGGCAGGCTCCGTTCCCCGTCCATCCAGAGCTGGCAGCCCTGCTGCCGGACAGGGGTTTGAGGCCCGGTTCGGCCTACAGCCTCACCGGGGCGGGCGCTTTGTTGCTCGCGCTGCTTGCAGAACCGTCCCGCGAGGGGCACTGGTGCGGGGTGGTCGGCATGCCCGACTTCGGTGCCGAGGCTGCCGCGCATGCGGGGGTGGCGCTCGACCGTCTGGCCCTGGTGCCCGACCCTGCCGAGCAGTGGCTCGCGGCCACAGCTGCGCTCCTGGAGGCGTTGCCGATCGTCGCCGTCCGGCCGACGGGAAGGGTGAGTGAGGGGGACGCGGCCAAGTTGATGTCCCGCCTCCGCGACCGGGAGGCGGTGCTGCTGGTCGACGGGCCCTGGCCGCGCGCCGAGGCCCAGCTCTCGGTGAGCAATCTGCGCTGGTCCGGCGTCGGCGTGGGATGCGGCTATCTCTCCAGCCGCGAGGTGACCGTGACGGTGAGCTCCCGGCGCGGCCCGCTGCGTCGAAGCGCCCGCCTTGTCCTCCCGACCCCGACCGGGCACCTGGCCGCCGCCGCTGCTGTTGAGCCCATCAGCAGCCTGAGGGCGGTCGGGTGATGGCCAGAGCAACCGGGGCGGGCGATCGCTGCCTCGTGCTGTGGTTCCCAGGCTGGCCGGTCACCGCCTGGGCACTCTCCGAGGGCGAGGACGCCGCCAGGCCGGTAGCCGTGGTGTCCGCCAACCGCATCGTTGCGTGCTCGCCCGAGGCGGCAGCAGAGGGAGTCGCCACCGGCCAGCGTCGCCGGGAGGCGCAGTCCCGCTGTCCCACCCTCCTGGTACTCCCGGCTGACGAAGCAAGGGACAGCCGCGAGTTCGGCCAGGTGGTCGAATGCGTCGAGCGGCTGGCGCCGGGGGTGCAGGTGGTCCGTCCTGGCGTGTGCGCGCTGCGGGCGCGGGGTCTGTCCGGCTACGTCGGAAGCGAGGCTGAGGCTGCCGAGGTGCTGCTCGAGGCTGTCGTCGTTGCACTAGGTCCAACCTCAGGCCGGGTGGGCGTCGCCGACGGCCTTTTCACCGCCTTGCAGGCCGCCTACGCAGCGAATCCTGTGGGCATCGTCCCCGCAGGGGGGTCGGCCGGCTTCCTCGCTGCCTTGCCGGTGTCACGCCTGGGGGATGAGTCGCTGTCCACCTTGCTGCCACGCCTCGGCGTCCACACCCTTGGCGACTTCGCAGCGCTGGACGCAGCTGCCGTCCGTGACCGGTTCGGACAGCAAGGTCTCCGGCTGCACACCCAAGCCTGTGGGCAGGACCCCAGCCTCGTGCAACCGCGCGTGCCGCCGCCCGAGCTCACCAGGCAACTGGACTTCGAGCCGCCGCTGACATTGGTGGACCAGGTCGCCTTCACGTCGCGGGCGATGGTGGAGGAGTTCATCGGCGGGCTCACCGCAGCCGGGCTCGCCTGCACGGAACTGCGGGTCGAGCTGACCGGCGAGCTGGACGAGCTTGTGGCCCGGACGTGGCTCACTCCTGGGGTCTTCGAACCCGCAGCCGTCATCGACCGCATCCGCTGGCAACTGCAGGCGGCCGCCGGTGGCCAACTGAACAGCGGCATCGTCAGCCTGCGACTTGAGCCGGTGGCCGTGGACGCCCTGGTCAACCACGTACCCGGCCTGTTCGGTTCGGGCACCGACGAACGCGTCCACCATGTGCTGTCCCGCGTGCAGGGCATGCTCGGCCACGACGGGGTGCTCACACCCCGGATCGGGGGCGGTCGCTGGCTGGCCGAGCGTCAGGTGATGGTGCCGTGGGGCGATCGACCGGTGCTGGGAACGCCGGCCGAACGCCCCTGGCCGGGACGCGTGCCCGACCCGTTGCCCGCAGCGGTGTTCGCCGAGCCGCGACCCGTCCAGCTCCAAGCCCAGGACGGCGAGGCTGTACGGCTTGACGACAGGGGCCAGCTCTGCGGGCAACCCAGCGTCCTCCGCGTCGGCGAAGAGCGGCTTGAGGTGGCGGGTTGGGCGGGACCCTGGCCCATCGACGAGCGGGCCTGGGACCCAGCGCGTCACCGCAGCGCCGGCCGCTTCCAGGTGGTCGACGACGCCGGAACCGCCTGGCTGCTCGTCCTCCAGGCCGGACGCTGGTGGGCAGAGGCAAGGTACGACTGATGGGCTTCAACAATCCGCCAATGACGTGGCGTGACCTCGAGCGCACGCTGAGCACTCCGGAGGGAAAGCCGTTCCCCGCTCATGACGTCCCCGTGTCGTGGCGTCGCCATCCCTACGTCGCCCGCCCGATCGAGCGTCCCGAGGACGCCGTCCCGTACGCAGAGCTGCACGCCCACTCGTCGTTCTCGTTCCTCGACGGAGCCTCCGGCCCGGCCGAGCTCGCAGATGAGGCAGAACGGTTGGGCTTGCACGCCCTGGCTGTCACCGATCACGACGGCCTGTATGGCATCGTACGGTTCGCCGAGGCTGCCGAGTCGATGCGCCTGCAGACCGTGTTCGGCGCCGAGCTGTCCCTGGAGTTGCCGGCGCCCCAGGCCGGACAGCCGGACCCGGCGGGCTCCCACCTGCTGGTTCTGGCCGTCGGCGAGGAGGGCTATCACCGGCTAGCTGCTGGGATCACGGCCGGCCAGCTGACCGGGGGAGAGAAAGGCCGTCCGTGGTACGACCTGGACGAGCTGGCCGAGCGCTCCGGTGGCCACTGGGTGGTGCTCACTGGGTGCCGCAAGGGGGCGGTGCGACAAGCCCTGGCCACAGAGGGGCCACACGGTGCCCGGCGTGAGCTCGCGGATCTGGTGCACCGCTTCGGCGCAGAGCGGGTCTTCGTGGAGCTCACCGACCATGGCCAGCCCCTCGACTCGTCCCGCAACGACGCGCTCGCCGCGCTGGCCTCCGACCTGGGGCTGCCGACACTCGCCACCGGCAACGTCCACTACGCCACGCCCGCCCAGCACCCGCTGGCACAAGCGGTTGCCGCTGTGCGGGCGAACCGCAGCCTTGACGCCCTCGACGGCTGGCTGCCCGCAGCCGGGACGGCCTTCCTGCGCTCCGGTGCGGAGATGTCCACCCGGTTCGCCCGTTACCCGGGCGCCATCGCTCGCACCGTCGGGCTCGCCGATGAACTGGCCTTCCCGCTGCGGCGGGCAAAGCCCGCCCTGCCCAAGCAGGACGTGCCGCCGGGCCACACGCCGATGTCATGGTTGCGCCGCCTGGTCTGGGATGCCGTGCCCGTTCGTTACCCGGACCTGTCCCAAGCGGACGTCGAGCGGATCGAGCGCGAGCTGGCGGTGATCGAGTCAAAGGACTTTCCCGGCTACTTCCTGATCGTCCACGACATCGTTGCGGAGGCCAAGCGCCGGGGCATCCTGTGCCAGGGCCGCGGCTCGGCAGCCAACTCCGCCGTCTGCTACCTGCTGGGCATCACCGCCGTCGACTCGATCGCCTACGGACTGCCGTTCGAACGCTTCCTTTCCGCCCTGCGGGATGAGGAGCCCGACATCGACGTCGACTTCGACGCCGATCGCCGCGAGGAGATCATCCAGTGGGTCTTCGACCGCTACGGCCGGGAACGCGCAGCCCAGGTCTGCAACGTGATCCAGTACCGGCCGAAGAACGCGATCCGCGACATCTCCCGTGCGCTGGGCTACAGCCCCGGCCAGGGGGACGCCTTCGCGAGGCAGGTGGAGGGGTGGGCAGCGACCATCGCCGCCGACCCTTCCTCAACCTCCGGGAACGACCCTTCGACAGGCTCAGAAGGGGCCATACCTGCCCCGGTGATCGACCTGACCAGCCAGCTGTTGAAGGCGCCTCGCCACCTGGGCATCCACTCGGCAGGCATGGTGCTCACCGAGCGGCCGGTGGGCGAGGTGGTGCCGATCGAGCACGCCCGCATGGACAACCGCACGGTGATCCAGTGGGACAAGGACGACGCCGCCTGGATGGGGCTGGTGAAGTTCGACCTGCTCGGCCTGGGGATGCTGTCCGCCCTGCAGCACTGCTTCGACCTGGCGAGGGAGTGGACGGGGGAGACCTGGGACCTCGCCACCTTGCCCAAGGAGGAGGCGGGAGTCTACGACATGCTCTGTCGTGCCGACTCGATCGGTGTGTTCCAGGTGGAGTCCCGCGCGCAGATGGGGCTGCTGCCACGGCTCCAGCCGCGGCGCTTCTACGACCTGGTGATCCAGATCGCCCTCATCCGTCCCGGCCCGATTCAGGGCGGCGCCGTGCATCCGTTCGTCCGACGGAAGCTGGGCCGGGAGGTGGTCACCTACCCCCACCCGAAGCTGGAGCCGGTGCTGAAGCGCACCCTCGGCGTACCGGTGTTCCAGGAGCAGTTGATGCAGATGGCGATGGCGGTAGGGGACTGCAGCGGCGAGGACGCCGACCTGCTGCGCCGCGCGATGGGCTCGAAACGCGGGCTGGAGCGCATCGAGTCACTGAAGCAGAAGCTGTACGAGGGCATGGCCCGCAACGGCCTGACAGGTGCAGAGGCCGACCACCTGTACGCACAGATCCAGGCCTTCTCCAACTTCGGCTTCGCCGAGTCGCACTCGCTGTCGTTCGCGCTGCTGGTGTACGCCTCCTCCTGGATGAAGCTTCACTACCCGGCCGCCTTCCTGGCTGGCCTGCTGCGCGCGCAGCCGATGGGGTTCTACTCCCCGTCCAGCCTCGTCTCCGACGCCCGCCGCCACGGTGTGGTGGTGCTGCGTCCCGACCTTGGGCGTTCCGGGGTGGACGCCGGCCTCGAGTTGGATCTGCTCCCTGGAGAGGCGCGTGAGGAAGGATCGTGCCATCACGAAGGGCTGGTAACGGGCCTGGCTTCTTGCGCCGACCGCCACCAGCCTCCGGTGGCCGACTTCGACGTTTCGGCCCCCGACGTCTCGGGGGCGCACCGTCGAGACGGTCGCTTCACCGTTCGGCTAGGGCTCTCCGGCGTCCGCGGCATCGGACGCGGCGTGGCCACCACGATCGTGACGGAACGAGAATCGAACGGTGGCTACTGCTCGATGGAGGACCTGGTGCGCCGCACCGGGCTCAGGGCGGAGGACCTCGAGGCGCTCGCAGCCGCGGGGGCGCTGGAGTGCCTGGGCCTCACGCGACGTCAGGCGTTGTGGCGTGCTGGCAGCGCGGCACTCGACCAGCCCGGGTCTCTTCCGGGCACCCTTGTGGAGTCCCAGCCGTTGCTGTTCGGAGACCCGACACCGGTGGAGGTGCTGGCCGACGACCTTTGGGCCACAGGGGTGAGCACTGAAGACCACCCGATCGCACAGCTCCGCGAAGAGCTGGACGCCCGCGGAGTGCTGAGCACGGCCGGGTTGGCAACGGCCGAACCCGACCGGCGCGTCGAGGTGGGCGGGTTGGTCACGCACCGGCAACGTCCCGGAACCGCGTCCGGCATCACTTTCGTGAGCCTCGAAGACGAGTTCGGCCTCGTGAACGTTGTCTGCTCGGTGGGAGTGTGGCAACGCTTCAGGCGCGTAGCCCGCTCGTCGCCGGCACTGATCGTGCGCGGCAAGCTGGAACGCTCACCGGAGGGAGTCATCAACGTCGTGGCCGACCGCCTCGAGCCGCTACCGATCATGGTGGTGCACCGCTCCCGCGACTTCCACTGACGCCTGCCCGGAGGTCGAGTCCGATCAGGGAAGTCGGGCGACGGTCGTGCCCGTCCTCGGGGCACGGGGAATCTCTGCGACTCGATCCACGGTCCGCAGAAGCTCCTGCTTCGATGCCCGTCGGCGGGTGAGTTGATCTCGACGCGGTAGTTCACGCCGGTGGAAGCCCAGTCCGCGTCGAATCCACCAACGGCCACGACGCGGACTCCGTCCAGGCGTAGGCCGAGTGTGGCGGCTTCCCGGTAGAGGTCGTTCAGGATGCAGGCCGCCACACCGGCGTGGAGGAGGTGTGCACCGGTGAAGTCGGCCTCCACGTCGACGCCACCGTCGGTCCAGCGGTGGCCGAAGTGGGTCACGCCGCTGTCGGCGCCCGGTCGGAGTGTGCCGCTCCAGCACACGACGCGATAGCTGTCACTCATGACAGCAAGACCGCACCGTGGCCCCAACCGGACCCGAAGGAGCACAATCCTTGAGGAAGGCATCCGGGGGGTGACCGACGTGGACCAACGCAATGATCCTCGGGTGGACGACTACATCGCTTCGTTGCCCGACTGGCAGGCTCGGATCGCCCAACAGGTCCGCACCATGGTGCACCTGGCTGACGATGAGGTCGTGGAGACGATCAAGCGCACTCGTCTTCCCTACTTCGTGCTGAAGGGCAACATCTGTGCCCTGCGGGCAGCCAGGGACCATCTCAACGTGTTCGTGTATGACCCGATCGCGCCCGACCCACAGGGCTGATCAACCAGGGCCACGACAACGCGACTGCCCGGGCCATCCAGCTGCGGGAGGGCGACACCCTCAACGAAGACGCCCTCGTTGAGCTGTTCCGGGCAGTGATTGCGAACAATCGTGCAGGCGGCTGGCGGAAGCTGGTGGGAACCTAGGGGTCATGCGGCAGATTGATACCGAGATCGCGATAATCGGCGGCGGAACGGGCGGTGTGGCCGCTGCCGTCGCCGCACTTCGCTCCGGCAGGCGCGTCGTGCTCACCGAGCAATACGCCTGGTTGGGCGGGCAATTCACGAGCCAGGCCGTTCCGCCGGATGAGCATTCCTGGGTGGAACAGTTCGGAGTCACGGCTACGAATCGAGCACTCCGTGAGTCGATCCGCCAGATCTACCGCTCCTCCTATCCGCTGACGATCCGGGCCCGGAACGACTCCCGGCTCAACCCCGGCGCAGGCAGGGTGAGCAAGCTGTGTCACGAGCCACGTGTTGCCGTGGCTGCGATCAACCTGATGCTCGCCCCCTACCTGTCCAACGGTCAGCTCACGCTTCTCCAGCCCTGCTCCCCCGTGGCTGCCACCACGGAGCGGGACCACATCGTCGCCGTGGAGGTCGCGCCCCCGGGCGGCTCAGCGGATCATGTGGTGACCGCCCAGTACTTCCTGGACGCGACCGAAACCGGTGAGCTGCTGCGCCTCGCGTCCGCTGAGTACGTCACGGGAGCGGAGGCGCACAGCGACACGGGGGAGCGGCATGCCCCCATGCAGGCCAACCCGATGAACATGCAGGCGATCACCTACTGCTTCGCAGTCGACCATGTCGACGGGGACCACACGATCGATCGACCGGAGATGTACGACTTCTGGCGCGCGTACGAGCCATCGTTCTGGGGCGGCCCCAAGCTGTCGTGGTCCGCGCCGGACCCGAGGACCCTGGAACTTGCGACGCGGACCTTCATCCCGAATCCTCAGGGCTCCGTCTCCGACTCCGCGAACTACCAGGGGGCCGAGGCGGGCGACAAGGATCTGTGGCTGTTCCGGCGGATCCTTGCCCGCGAGAACTTCGCGGAAGGCTTCTATGCCAGCGACATCACCCTCGTGAACTGGCCGCAGGTGGACTATTTCGTCGCCCCTGTCATCGACGTGCCCGACGCGGACAGGCGGCTGTGGGAGGCGAAGCAGCTCTCCCTCAGCATGCTTTATTGGATGCAGACGGAGGCGCCGCGGGCCGACGGCCGGTGCGGCTTGCCAGGCCTTCGCCTGCGATCGGACGTCGTGGGAACCGAAGACGGTCTGGCGCAGGCTCCCTACATCAGGGAGTCCCGGCGAATCATCTCGGAGTACCGCATCGTTGAGCAGGATCTCGCGCTCGACGCGAGACGGGACCGAGGCGCTGTGAAGTACCCGGATTCCGTGGGGATCGGCATGTACCGGATCGATCTGCACCCATCTACGGGTGGCGACAACTACATCGACGTCGCCAGTGCACCCTTCCAGATCCCGCTCGGTGCCTTGATTCCCGTCCGTATCGAGAACCTGCTTCCTGCAGCGAAGAACATCGGCACGACCCATGTCACGAACGGTTGCTACCGACTCCATCCTGTGGAGTGGAACGTGGGCGAGGTTGCCGGCGAGCTGGCAGCGCACTGCCTGGATCTCGGGATCCCGCCACGCGCCGTCCGCGGGAACTCGTCACGCATGGCGGACTTCCAGAGACGGCTCGATGCGCGAGGGATTGAGCGCGATTGGCCGAAAGTCGCCGGCTACTAGCCAGCCGCGAGTCTTCCGGTGCGGCATTTAGGCCGTTTTAGGTGGGTGTTGCGGGGCATTCGATGATCTCGATCGAATTGCCTTGCACGAGACCTGGATGTGGGTGTGGAACAAATCTGAAGCCAGATGCCGCAGAACGTCGCCGGGTGCCGCTCCACGCCTGACGAGCTGCAGATTCCTCCGAGAGATCGGCTCTGCGCTGGAACGACGATCATTGGCAGGAGTGTGCGTCGCTTCTTTCGCCTCAGCCAGCGGTCGACTGGCCGGAGCGGCCAGCGAGCCATTCGTCGCCAACGCGCTGCTGCACGTCGAGGGCTTCCAGCAGCGCTGGGGCAGCCTGCTTGGCCAACCCGGGTCCGAGGACGGGCACGTGCACGGTCAGCTCGCCGGCGTAGCTGAGTACCGAACCGCGTCCGCCGGGGGCGAGGGTGACGGTGCCCACCACGTCGGCAGGCATCCCCACGACGCTGACGAGTGTCTTCCCGCGCCGGACGCCGTCGGCGGCGGCCGCTTCCCAGGCGATGTCATCGACGATGGTCATTGTCGGTCCGGCCAGCCGCTTCACCACCGAGGGCGTCGGCATCATCCGGCGGGTGGAGGTCTGCAGGCCTTCCACCGAAACCTCGTGTTCGATGGGATCGGTCGCCAGGCACACCGCCCGAAGGAAGACGCGGTCGGTGAGCATTGCGAACACGGTCTCCACCGGAGCGGCGAAGTCGTTGATGGCGTGTATCTCCATGGGGGCCATTGTGGCGTGGATAGGCTGAATGGAGCCCTACTCGCTGCGAAGGAGCAGTCGTGTCCAATGTGGTGCCCGGTAGTTCGATGGGGATGCGCGAGTCGCTGATGTCCGCCGCGATGGCCGAAGGACCCGCCGGCGACACGGGCTCACTGCTCGCCGCCTACCTCGCGCCCGTCCCCGAACCCGACCTGGTAGACATCGACCCCGCGTCCCTCGCGGGGACGATCCAGCAGCACCTGCACCTCGGGAGCCGGCGCTCGCCCGGCCAGCACCTGCTGGAGATCCTCACCCCGGGGCAGACGCCCGGGGTGGGCCAGGACGGTTCGACGATGGCACTGATCGTGACCGATGACCGCTCGTTCCTCGTGGACACCGTCGCCATGGAACTCACCCGCCAGGAGTGGAGCCTGCGTCGGCTCTACCACCCGCAGCTGCGGGTGCAGCGGGACGCCTCCGGCAAACTGACCTCCCTGGACGCAGACGCCGGGATCGCGGAGTCGTGGATTGCCGTGGAGATCTATCCTCCGCTGGGGGCTGCCGCCGAGAGCCTCTCCGACCAGCTCGTAGCCGGACTGCGCCAGGCACTGGCAGCCGTGACCGTCGCCGTCGAGGACTGGCAGCCGATGGTGCAGCAGGCCCGGGCAGCCGTCGAGGAACTCCGCGACGATCACACTCCCGCCGGCAGTGAGGCGGTGGCGCTGCTGGAATGGCTGGCCGACGACCACTTCGTCTTCCTCGGCTACGCCGATTACGTGCTGTCCAGCGGTGCCCTGGTGCCTGTGCAGGGCAGCGGGTTGGGCATCCTGCGGGGGACGACCGAGTCCGACCGGCTCGCGGTCCCTGCGCACGGCGAGCGGGAGCCGCTGGTGATGGTCCGCGACCCGCGGCGTTCCCCGGTGCACCGCCCGGTGTACCTCGAGCACGTCGTCGTCCGACGCTTCTCCGCCGATGGAGCGTTGCTCGGCGAGCGGCGGTTCCTTGGCCTGCTGGCCGCCTCCGCGTATACCGAGTCGGTGGCCAACATCCCGGTGCTGGTGGCCAAGGGCAGCCGCCTGCTGGCCGGCTGCGGCTTCGAGCCGCACTCCTACGGCTGGAACGCTGTGCGCCAGGTGGTGGCCACCTACCCCCGCGACGAACTGTTCGAAGCCAGTGTTGAGGAACTCGCACCGATCGTTGCCGCGATCGCGGCCCTGCGTGAGCGCCGCCAAACCCGTGTGTTCCTGCGGCGGGCGCGCTACGGCAACTTCGCAACGGCGATCGTCTACCTGCCGCGCGACCGCTACAACACGGCGTCCCGCGTCCGCATCCAGGACATCCTGCTCGCCCGCCTCGGCGGCGTCGAGCTCGAGTTCACCACTCTTGTGAGCGAGTCGGTGCTGACCAGGCTGTTCTTCGTCGTGCGGCTCGGTCCGGATGCGCCCGACGAGGTCGACGTCAACCGCATCCAGACCGAGGCCGCTGCGGCCACCCGCAGCTGGGACGACGACTTCGTCGCCCTTGTGGAGGCGCTGCCCAGCGAGCAGCGGGGTGTCGAGTTCAGCGAGGCCTACACCGCCGACTACCCGCCGGCCGTTGCCGTCGCCGACCTCGCCATGGCCAATCAGCTCACCGGCCCGGACGACCTGCGGCTCTGCCTTGCCGAGCCGCTGGAGGACACCGACGAGTCCGACCTGCGGCTGAAGGTGATCAGCCACCGGTCGATGTCGCTCACCCAAGTGATGCCGCACCTGTCGGTGCTTGGGGCAGAAGTGATCGACGAGCGTCCCTACAGCTGGGACCTCCGCGGACGCCGCGTGCTGGTCTATGACTTCGGCCTTCGCCTGCCACCCGACACCGACGCCGCTTCGTGGGACGCGGAGGGGCGTCAGCGGTTCATGGACGTCTTCGTCGCCTCGTGGACGGGGGCCTGCGAGGCCGGCAACCTGAACCGGCTGGTGGTCTCCGCCGGTCTGGACTGGCGCCAGGTCAGCTGGCTGCGGGGCATCTCCCGATACCTGTTGCAGGCCGGCGTGCCGTTCAGCCAGACCTACATCGCCAGCGCGCTCAACGCCTACCCGCGGGTCGCGTCCGGCCTGGTGGCGGCCTTCGAGACCCGGTTCGCCCCGGACCTCTACGACGACGATGCAGAGCGATCGGTAGCGCTGGAAGAGCTGTACACCTGGCTCGGCCAGCAGCTGGACGCCGTCGCGAGCCTCGACCACGACCGGATCCTGCGGGCCTTCCTTGCGGTGATCCGTGCCGGGGTTCGCACGAACGCGTTCACCGGCAACCCCACCTGGGCCATCAAGCTGCTGCCCGCGGAGCTTCCGATGCTGCCCGAGCCGCGTCCGGAGTTCGAGATGTTCACGTACTCGCCACGGGTCCACGGCGTCCACCTGCGCTTCGGGCCGGTGGCCCGCGGCGGGTTGCGATGGTCGGACCGGCGGGAGGACTTCCGCACCGAGGTGCTCGGGCTGGTGAAGGCCCAGATGGTGAAGAACACCGTCATCGTCCCGGTGGGAGCAAAGGGCGGTTTCGTGCCGCAACTGCTTCCTGCGACCGCCAACCGCAGGGCCTGGCTGGCCGAGGGCACAGCCTGCTACCGGCTGTTCGTCGACGCCCTGCTGAGCCTCACCGACAACATCGTCGACGGACATGTCGTGCCGCCGGAGGGCGTGTTGCGCTACGACGGTGATGACCCGTACCTGGTGGTTGCGGCAGACAAGGGCACAGCGACCTTCTCCGACCTGGCCAACGAGGTCTCTGTGGGACGCGGCTTCTGGCTGGGGGACGCGTTCGCCTCCGGCGGGTCCAGCGGCTACGACCACAAGGCGATGGGCATCACCGCCCGCGGTGCGTGGGAGGCGGTGAAGCGGCATTTCGCCGAGCTGGGGCTCGACCCGGCCACCGACGAGTTCACCTGCGTCGGCATCGGCGACATGGCCGGCGACGTGTTCGGCAACGGCATGCTGCTGAGTGACCGGATGCGGTTGGTGGCCGCCTTCAACCACGTGCACATCTTCCTCGACCCGACGCCCGACCCGACCACCTCCTTCGCTGAGCGGCGCCGGCTGTTCGACCTGCCCGGCTCCACCTGGGCCGACTACGACAGCGCGTTGCTGTCCACCGGCGGCGGGGTGTACCGGCGTGACGCCAAGTCGATCCCGATCGAGGCCGGCGTCCGGTTGGCGCTCGGGCTTGCCGACCACGTCGAGCACCTGAGGCCGAATGAGCTGGTCAGCGCCATCCTCACCGCACCGGTTGACCTCCTGTTCAACGGCGGGGTCGGCACGTTCGTGAAGGCCGCGACGGAGAGCAACGCCGACGCGGGCGACAAGGCGAACGACGGCGTCCGTGTTGACGGTGGCCAGCTGCGCGCCCGTTGCGTCGCCGAGGGCGGCAACCTCGGTTGCACCCAGCTCGGTCGGGTTGAGTACGCCAGGGCGGGTGGGCGCATCAACACCGACTTCATCGACAATTCCGCCGGCGTCGACACCTCCGACCACGAGGTGAACATCAAGATCCTGCTGGCTCCAGAGGTCGCGTCCGGCCGGCTGAACGGCGCGGAACGTGATGGGCTGCTGGCGTCCATGACCGGCGAGGTGGCCCAGTTGGTGCTGGCGCACAACTTCGACCAGAACCTTGCTCTCGCCAACTCGATGTACCGCCGCGTGGTGCTCGCCGGCCAGCACGAGGCCTGGATACGGACGCTGGAGGCCGACGGCCTGCTGGACCGCCGGCTGGAGTTCCTTCCCTCCAGTGAGGAGATGAACGCCCGGATCGCCGTCGGTGAAGCCCTCACCCGCCCCGAGCTCGCCGTGCTGCTGTCGTACACGAAGATCGCGCTCAGCAGGTGGGTGCTGGCCTCCGACCTGCCCGACGACCCCTACCTCGCGGACCGGTTGGTGCAGTACTTCCCGCAGCCGCTGCGCGAGCGCTATGCCAACGCCATGCCCGGCCACCGGTTGGCGAGGCAGATCATCACGACGGTGGCGGTGAACAGGTTCGTCAACAGCCAGGGCATCACCGCCTACCACCGGCTCTCCACCGAGACCGGTGCGGGGGTTGCGGACATCATCCGGGCCCAGCTGGCGTCCCGCGCGATCTTCGCCGTCGGTCTCGACGAGGTGCGGCTGCGCCGCCAGCCGGGGCTCGACGCCGCGGCAGCCACCGAACTGCGGGTCACCCTGCGCCGCATGGTGGAGCGGGCCACCCGCTGGCTCCTGCACCACCAGCGCGGCCCGCTGGACGTCGCGGCTGCGGTCGCCGCCTACGGCCCGGGCGTGGCAGCGCTGCGTCCCGATCTGGACACCCTGCTCACCGGAGCGCCTGGGCGGACGGCCGCCGAGGCAGCCAACCGCTGGCAGGTGGCCGGGTTGGCGCCCGAGCTTGCCGAGAACATGGCCACCGCCGGGGAGGCGCACACGCTGTTGAGCGTGGTGCAGGTGGCGCATCGGCTCCATCTCGACCCGCGCCGTGTGGGGGAGGTGCACTACCAGCTGGCGGACGCCCTCGCCATCGACCTGCTGGACGCCGGGGTGGACGTGCTGCCCCGCCAGGTGCGCTGGGACGCCATGGCCCGCGCGGCCCTGCGCGACGAACTGCTGGCAGCCCATGCCGACCTGACCGCAGAGGTGCTGTCCTCCGCCGACCCGAACGCTGCGCCGGAGGAGGTGGTGGCGGACTGGGTCGCCGCCAACCCGACGGTGGCGAACCGGGCGGCGACCATCTCCCAGTTGGCCGACGGCACTCCCGACGTCGCCCGGATGAACGTCGGCCTCAGCCAGGTTCGGGGGATGCTCGGCGCCACCTGAGACCCCCTTCACCGAATCGGAAGGGCGGCGTGGGGGGACCGGGCAGGATGGGGGCATGCGCATCGACCTGCACACGCACAGCTCTGTGTCCGACGGCACTGACAGCCCTTCCGAGCTGGTGGCCGCTGCTGCGGCTGCCGGGCTGGACGTGGTGGCGTTGTGCGACCACGACACCTTCGACGGGCTGGACGAGGCCGTCGCTGCCGGGCCGGGCGTAGGCGTCCGCGTGCTGCGGGGTCTGGAGATGTCGGCGCAGCACCAGTGGGATTCGGTGCACGTGCTCGGTTACGGCTGCCGGGCCGATGACACTGCGCTGGCGGCCGAGCTGGCACGGGTTCGCGAGGGACGCAACGGGCGGGTGCCGGCGATGCTGGCCAACCTCGCCCGCCACGGCATGCCGGTGCCTGTCGATGTGCTGCAGCGTCAGGTCGGGGCGAGCCCGTCGGTCGGTCGTCCGCACATCGCCGACGCGATGGTCGAGCTCGGCTATGTCGCCGACCGCAGGGAAGCCTTCGACACCTGGCTGGCCGACGACCGTCCGATCTTCGTCGGACGCTACGCCGCGCCGCTGGGCAGGGCACTGGACCTGATCCGGGGCGCCGGAGGAGTCGCGGTGATCGCCCACCCGTGGGGCAGGGGGAGCCGCGACCAGCTGCCACCCGCCCTGCTGGCAGAGCTCGCCGCCGCCGGACGCCTCGACGGGCTCGAGGTGGACCACCAGGACCACGACGACGCCACCCGCGTCGAGCTCCGCGCCCTCGCCGACCGGCTCGGCTTGTTGGCCACCGGCTCATCGGACTACCACGGCCTGGGCAAGGCCGACCACGGGCTGGGCTGCAACACCACCGCCCCGGAGGTGCTCGCGGCGATCAGCGAGCGGGTCGGGGAGCGGGGCGGGGCGCTCGCCTGATCCCTCAGGCCGCCGTCCGGAGGAGCCTTGGCTTCGGTGTAAAGTCACCAGTCGGTTCCCGATCGACGACGAAGGCAGCACACCCATGACCGACCAGCCCCAGGACGCCGGGGAACAGCTCGCAGCTTCCACTTCGGAGGCGTCGCTGCGGCGGACGGAGGCAAGGAGCGTCGAGATCGAGGCGCAGATCGCCAAGGATCCGTCCGGGTTTCGGGTGATGACCGGCGACCGTCCCACCGGCAACCTGCACCTCGGCCACTATTTCGGGTCGCTGGCCAACCGGGTACGAATTCAGGACGCCGGCGTTGACACGTTCATCCTGATCGCCGACTACCAGGTGATCACCGATCGCGACGGCACCGGCCCGATCCAGGAACGCGTGCTGAGCATGATGGCCGACTACCTCGCCATCGGCATCGACCCGGCGAAGTCCACGATCTACGCCCATTCCGCGGTGCCGGCACTGAACCAACTGCTGCTGCCGTTCCTCTCGCTGGTTACCGACGCGGAGTTGCGACGCAATCCCACCGTGAAGGCCGAGCTCGAGGCCACCGGCGACCGCCCGATGTCGGGGCTGCTGCTCACCTACCCGGTGCACCAGGCCGCCGACATCCTGTTCTGCAAGGCCAACCTCGTGCCGGTCGGCAAGGACCAGTTGCCGCACCTCGAACAGACCCGGGTGGTGGCCCGCCGGTTCGACGAGCGGTACGGCCGCGTCGACCCGGCGCGTCCGATCTTCCCGCAGGCGGAGGCGCTGCTGAGCAAGGCCTCGACAGTGCTCGGCCTGGACGGCACCAAGATGAGCAAGACCAAGGGCAACGTGATCGAGATCGGCATGGACGCCGACACGACCGCCCGCCTGATCAAGAAGGCGGTCACCGACTCCGACCGCTTCATCACCTACGACCCGCAGGCGCGCCCGGAGGTCTCGAACCTGATCATGCTGGTCACCCTTTGCACCGGCCGCGACCCGATCGAGATCGCGGCTGACCTCGGGGACGCCGGTGGCGGCGGGCTGAAGAAGCTGGTGACGGAGGCCGTCAACGAGTTCTTCGCCCCGATCCGCGCCCGCAGGTCCGAACTCGCTGCGGATCCGGGCCACCTGCTGGACGTGCTCCGCAAGGGCAACGCCTACGCCAACGAGGTGGGTGACGCGACCCTTGCAGAAGTCAGGGCCGCCATGAACATGACCTACTGAACGGAAAAGGAACCGTCCCCTTTCCGTTCGCTGTCCTGACCAACGACGAAGGGCCCGGGCGTCATGCCCGGGCCCCTCGATGCTTGTTGCTACTCGGCTGCGGATGCGGCGCCGTCACGGTTGCCGCTGCTGCGGCGACGACGACGGCGAGGCTTGGTCTCGGTCTGGTCGCCGGCCGGGGCTTCTCCCTCGGAACTGTCGGCGCCTGAGCCAACTGCGGCCAGGGCGATGTCGGCAGCTGCCCCTTCCGCGACCTCCAACGGCTGTCCGTTGCGCAGACGACGGCGGGACCGGTCGTTGGCCGGACGCTCCGCCTTGCGCTCGCGGTGCCCGTCCTTGTGGTGCCCGTCCTTGTGGTGCCCGTCCTTGTGGAAGGAGTCCTTGTAGTCGGGACGCTCGCGGGGTTCGCGCGGCGCCGCGTCCTTCAGCCGGCCCTTGATGCCCTCGGGGATCTCGAGGTCGGAGAACAGGCGCGGGGAGTTGGAGTAGGTCTCGTCGATCTCGGGGATGCCGAGGTCGAGAGCCTTGTTGATGACCTTCCACCGCGTCACGTCGGCCCAGTCGACGAGCGTGACGGCGATGCCCTTTGCTCCCGCGCGACCGGTGCGGCCGATGCGGTGCACGTAGGTCAGCTCCGAGTCGGGGCATTCGTAGTTGATGACGTGGCTGACGTCGGTGATGTCGATGCCACGGGCGGCGACGTCGGTGGCCACGAGCACATCCACCTTCCCGTCGCGGAACTTCTTCAGCGCCTTTTCGCGGGCCACCTGGTTCAGGTCGCCGTGGATGGAGGTGGCCTCGAAGCCGCGGTCGACGAGTTCGTCGGCCAACCGCTGCGCCGCACGCTTGGTGCGGGTGAAGATCATCGTCCGCGTGCAGACCGGGGCCTGCAGGATGCGTCCGACGATCTCCGGCTTGTCCAGGTCGTGCGCCTGGTAGACGAACTGGGTGGTGTCCGGGACAGTGAGCTGCGCATCGTGGGTCTCGGCGCGCACGTTCACGGGCTGGTTCAGGTGCATGCGGGAGAGCGCGACGATCGCTGCCGGCATCGTGGCGGAGAACAGCAGGGTCTGGCGCGACTTCGGCGTCTTGGCGATCAGGCGTTCCACGTCGGGCAGGAACCCGAGGTCGAGCATCTCGTCGGCCTCGTCCAGCACGAGCACCTTCACCTTGGACAGGTCGAGGGAGCGGCGGTTGGCGAGGTCGAGCAGGCGACCGGGGGTGCCGACGACCACGTCGACGCCGTCGCTGAGGGTCTCGAGCTGGGTCTCGTAGCCGACACCGCCATAGACGGTGAGGATGCGTGCCCTGCGGACGGCGGAGGCGACGTCAAGGTCACGGGTGACCTGCAGCGCCAGTTCGCGGGTGGGGGCCATCACGAGTGCCTGTGGGGCGCCGGGGAACGGCATCTCGGCGTAGCCCTCGTCGGTCTGGACGGTGATCCGCTGCAGCAGCGAGATGCCGAAGGCCAAGGTCTTGCCGGTGCCGGTGCGGGCCTGGCCGATCATGTCGGTGCCGCCGATGGCGATCGGGATGGAGAGGCTCTGGATCGGGAACGGGTGCTCGATGCCGATCTTGGCCAGCGCGTCGACGATCTCGGGAATCACACCAAGATCCTCGAAGGTGAGATCCGGGATGGCAGCGGGCATGGTCTCGGGGATTGATTCGGTCAGGGTCTTGCCTTATCTGTCACTGGGCCGCTTGGGCGCAGTAGTGCTGGACCGCCGGCGGCGTGGTCTCGGCCGCTCCAGGCAGGCTCACACGTTGATGTGCGGCGGTGCCAGTCTAGCGTGCGGACGGCCGGACGGCCGCGAGGGCGCTCCACGGTCGATCCTGGCACGGCCTCCGGTGCGTGGCGGGACCGTCACCGTGGCGGTCCCGGCGCCCTAGGCTGGAGGCGTGGATGTGATGTCCTGGCTGCTCGATGGCGAGCCGGCCGTGCAACGTGCTGTACGCACACGGCTCCTCGGCGAGCCCCCGGACTCTCCGGAATGTCGGGTGCTTCGCAGCCGGCTGATGGCGGAGGGCACAGTCCCGGCGATTCTTGCCTCCCAGGACTCCGACGGTCACTGGGGAGGGCGCGACCGGTTCTACACGGCGAAGTACTCCGGGACGGTGTGGAACCTGGTCATCCTCGCCGAACTGGGAGCTGACGGCTCCGACGACCGCGTCCGGCGAGCGGTTACCGCGATCCTCGCCGACGGCCAGCATCAGGCTTCCGGTGGTTTCAGCACCACGAGGTCGAAGCGTGACGACGGCGCCCTGGCCTCGATGGTGATCCCCTGCCTGACGGGCAACATGGTGTTCGCCCTGATCAGGCTGGGTTACGGCGACGACCCGCGGGTGCGGCGGGCAGTCGACTGGATCACCACCTACCAGCGCTTCGACGACGCGGAGGGCGCCGCCCCGACGGGGTGGCCCTACGACCGCCTGGAGATGTGCTGGGGTCGCCACACCTGCTCGATGGGCATCGTGAAGGCACTGAAGGGTCTGGCGGAGTTGGGGTTCGGGCATACGGCCGAGGTGGACCAGACCCTCGGGGAGGGTGCGGAGTGGTTGCTGATGCATCACGTGCACAAGCGCAGCCACGACCTGGCCAGGGACTCAAAGCCTGGCTTGCGGCGCTTGGGCTTCCCGCGGATGTACCAGACCGACGTGCTGGAGATCCTGCTGCTCCTGACCCGGCTGGGTTTCAACGATCCCCGGATGGACGCTGCCTTCGATGTCCTGGAGAGCCGGCGGGACAAGAGCGGCCGCTGGATCCTGCAGGAGTCGTTCAACCCCAGGTTCTCAGAGCCGATCGAGGTCGTGGGTGAGCCGAGCCGCTGGCTGAGCCTCGCCGCCCTCGAGGTACTCGCGAGACGGAGTGCGCTCGCCGGCGCGCCTAGGGCAACGCTGCGGCGCTGGTGAGTGGACCGGTCAGACGGTCAGAGTGCGCCGAACCCCACGGCGCGTACCTTGTCCTGCCCGAGGTCGATGTAGGCGATCTTGGTGGCCGGCACAAGCACCTTGCGACCCTTCTCATCGGTGAGGGCCACCACGCCGTCGTCGGCGAGGGCCTTGCGGAGGCTCGCCTCGATGCTGGCAGCGGTTTCCTCGGTCTCCACCGTGAGTTCGCGGACCACGTGCTGAATGCCGATCTTGATCTCCACCGTTATCTCCTTGCTGGACGCCGTCGCCAATCTACCTGCGGGACCGCCCGGACTCCGACCGCGTACGCCGAGAGCGCAATGCCCCTCCGACTTGTCAGAATCTCACTGACCTTGGGCGCAGTGAGATTCTGACAAGTCGGAGAGGGGGTCAGCCGGCGAAGGCGACCTTCTCGTCCTCGGTGGCCTTGCGCACCACGATCCGGGTCCAGGCGCCCACGTAGATGCGCTGCCCGGGGTTGAGCTCCACCCGTCCCTGTGGGATCGGCATCCCCGGCAGCGGCCCGGCAGCCGCGCCGACGAAGGTGCCATTGGCAGAGTCGAGGTCCTCGATCCACCAGCGGCTGCCGTCGGTGCTGAGCATGGCGTGGCGGCGGCTGCAGCCCGTGTCGAGCTCGCAGTCGATGTCGGGGAAGATGCCGCGGCTCTGCGAGACCCGGCCGATCAGGTTGCTCTCCTTCATCAGCGGCGCGATGTCGGGCAGGGACGGTGACGGCATCGGGTCCGACGATCCCTGCGCGGCGTACCAGTCAGGGTCGATCCACAACTCGGCCACCCACTCGACCACCGGACGCGTCGGCGCGACCGGCGCGAGGGGAACTGGCGCGGCGGGTGCCTCGGGTGCCTCGGCGATGGGCGCATCTGCAGGAGCCTCCGGCGGAGGATCAGCGGGGGTTTCTGGAGCAGATTCGTCACCAGCGTCAGCGACAACGGCCGGTTCCTCCGCTGGAGCCGGAGCCTCCGGCAGGCTGCCCGTGGTGAAGTCGTAGCCACACGCCTCGCAGAACAGTGCGTCGGCAACGTTCGGGGACTGGCAGTGCGGGCAGATCACCGGTTGCGCGGCGGACGGAGCGTCGACGGGAGGGACCTCCACAGCCGATACCGGTGATTGAGCCTGTACCGGGAGCCCGCAGGTGTCACAGAAATCATGCGCACTGGTCACGTGTCCGGCCGGACAGATCGCCATGTCAGCCCCTGATTCGCGTGGTCTTCGTGGATGCCGTGTCCAATGCCATCTCGTCCACCTTGTCCACGGCCTTCTTCAGTCGAACCGTACCCGTACGGGCGTCGGTGATGTCGACAACCTTCCGCAGTTTCGATGTCGCCTCGGTGTTGCCGCTCTCGGTTGCCAGCTGGACGGCTCGTCCGAGCTTGGTGGTCGCGGTGACCTCGTCGCCGGCGGATTTGGCCGCAAGACCCTCCTGGATCACCTGCGCCAACTCGGCCTGCCCGGTGTAGTGGGCGACCTCGGGATTGATCTGCGCGGTCAGGTTGGTGTCGGCCGACCACTTCGCCTTCACCAGGCCCTGCGTGAGCAGGTCGGCACCGACGGCAAGCTGCGCCCGGGCAGCGAGCTGCTCCTGGCCGACGGTCTTGGCCGCCAGCCGGATGGCGACGTGGTAGTCGCGCTCCTCGTCGCCCCACGAACCCGTGGGGTAGCTCATCGTGAGCTGGTTCACCGGGGTGCCCCGGTGGGTAAGGTCCTCGACGGTGGGGGAGACCTGGCGGATGAACAGCACCTGGGCGCCCTGCGGGATCCAGACCCGCAGGTCTGCACTCGCAACGCCGCGGGCCATCGAGTTGCGCATCAGTTCCTCGAACACGGCGCCGAGCCGCGCCGGGTCGCCGATGATGTCGACAGTGCCGAGCATGGCCTGGGCGATCTTGCGGATCTCGGCCACCTTCCAGTCGACGCCGACCCCGCGGGCGTCCACCTGGAAGTCCCCGGCGCAGTTCGCTATCGCCGCGTCCAGCTGTCCCTGGGTCTCGTTGTGGTTCTCGCCGTCGGTAAGCAGGATGACGTGCTTCTGGGCCAGGATGCCGATCGAACCGAACAGCGCCCTGCACAGGTTGAGCCAGGTGCCCATGGCGGTGCCACCCTCGGCACGGAAGTAGCTGATCTGCTGGCGCGCCTCGGCGCGGGTGCGCGCGTCCATGCGCACCATGCCTGCCCCGGTCTGCACCATCGGGTAGGCGAGGTAGGCCTTGTGGTTGCCGGCGACGACCGCGAAGTACGTGCCGTCGAGGATGTTGTCCAGGGCGATCATGGCTGCCTGCTTCGCGGCGTTCATGTTCGCGACGCCCATCGAGCCGGAGGTGTCCACGACGACGATCTCGCCAGCGTCTCCGCTACCGGTCCGGCCGGCGGCCCCGGCACCGGTGCAACGGATCGTCACGATCGCGTTGACGTCGGTACCGCCGTCCGGCAGGAACTCGTTCTGGTAGACGGCAGAGGTGAACTCAGCCATGCTCTGCGGGCTCCTTCCCTTGGTCGCTGGGGGTCGCCCCTAGAGTAGGCGCTCCCGCGGGGACGCTGGCGAGCGCCACCGTCACGTTGTCCTTGCCGCCCTGGCCGTTGGCCCACACCACCAGGCGTCGGGCGATCTCGGTCGGATCGCTGGAAACGGCAGCCGCCGCGTCCACCTGGACAGCGAGCTCCTCCGGGCTGGAGGCGTAGTTCCACAGTCCGTCTGAGCACACCACCAGCCAGCCGCGTTCTGTCACCGGCTGGTGGCCGGTGCGCGGCACGGTGTCGTTGGCGTCGCGTCCGAGCCACTTGGTGATGCCGTGGGCGCGGGGGAGCGCCTCCGCCTCCGCCCGCGGCATTCCCTCCGCGATGAACGCCTGCGCCATCGAGTCGTCAAGGCTCAGCAGCAGCTTCTCGGTGGGCGTGAGCAGGTACACCCGGGAGTCGCCCAGGTTGGCGTAGTGCACGCGATCGTTCAGCACGACAGCAGCGGCGAACGTCGCAGACGCCGCGTTGGTCGAGTCGGGCTCGGTGTGGGCGATAACGGCCTTGTTGGCCTCCTCCGTGGCCGTGACAAGGGCGGACGCCAGCGCGGTGTCCTCGCTGTCGTCACTGCCGAGGCCTTCGGAGCTCAACGCGACCAGAACGTCCCGGGCCTTCTCTGCACCGGCGAGGGCGGCCACGTCTGAGTCGATGCTGCTCGACACCCCGTCGCAGACCACCAGCACGGCCCGGTCGCCCTCTGCCCACAGGGCCATGGCGTCCTCGTTGCGAAAGTGCGTGACGCCGCGGTCACACACCCCGCCGACCCACGGTGCCGGGGCCGAGGTGAAGTGGTCGCGGGCGCTCGGGGCCTTCGCCCCGCAGGTCTGGCAGTAACCGTCGGCGCCGACGCTGCCGCCGCACACCGGGCAATCAGCCAGCGCGCTGGCACGCTCGCCCAGACGCCTGGTCTGGGTCGAGGAGTCGCCGGGTGAAGGGGACGACGGGGCTGCGACGACGCTGGGTTTCAGCGGGTTCCCGCAGGCTTCGCAGAACCAGGCCGCCGGGTCGATCGGACGGCCACAGGCCGGGCAGGCAGGTTCCGGGGCTGCCGGCGGGATGGGCTCTGCGGCAGGCTGTGCGGCAGGCTCTGCGACAGGCTGTGCGGCAGGCTCTGCGACAGGCTGTGCGGCAGGCTGTGCGGCGGACGGTGCGGGCGCTTGCGCAGGTGCGGGAGCCTGCTCGTCAGGCGGCTGTATGCCCTCCGGAGCGGGGTGCGCGTTGTCTGGGGCTGGTGTCCCGACGGACCACAGCGGCCATTCCGTACTCATAGCAGGCTCCAGGGACGCAGGGTGTTGGCCAGGTCGACGTAGCCCGCCCGCACAGCCGGGTCGTCGGTGAGCCGGCCCAGCTCGAGGTAGGAGGCAACCAGCAGGTCGCGAAGCATCGACTCGGTCATCGTCTGCCCGGAGAGCTTCACGTTCCCCTTGGATGCCATCGCCATCGCCCGCCGGTACAGGATCACGCGGTACTCAGCCTCCAGTTCGGGCTCCAGCCGCGCCTGCCCGATGGCCTTGAAGGCCTCGGTCATCCCGTCCGGGCTGACGGCGAGGCTTACCAGGTGGCGCGCCCGCAGCCGCTGCGACTCCGGGTAGCCGCGGGACGTGCTCGGCACGAGCTCGAGGGCGGCCAGCGACCCGGGAAGGTCGTTACGCGCCGCCCGCACCCGGGCGAGCCCGAACGCGGCCGGCGTCACGTAGGACGCGTCGGTGGAGGCGCAGGTGCGGTACAGATTCTCTGCGATGTCCAGCTCGCCGCCGAGCTCGCAGGCGAGCGCGAGCGCCAGCTTCGGAGCCAGTTCACCGGGCACCTGGCCGTAGACGGCGTTGAACGAGCTCTGTGCTGTGGCGAAGTCCCTGCCCTGCAAGGCGTTCAGCCCGGCCAGCCAGACCGCCCGCCACTCCCACGGGTCGTTCAGCAACAGTTGCCGGACACAGTCATCGGCGAGCTTGCGGTTGTTGGCCTCCAGCGCAGCGTCCCCGCGGGCCAGCAGCACCTCTGCCGACATCCCGGGCGGCGCGTCAAGGGCGGCAAGTCGCTGCACCGGGTCCACGACGCTGACGCGGGCCAGCCAGCCGGCCTGAGGATCGGACGGGTCCATCCGCAGCCGGGGGAGCTGTCGCATCCCGTAGCGCTCGGTGGCCACCGTCGGGGCCTCGAACAGGGCAGAAGACGCCGCCGTCGTCGCGACGCCCGCCGTGGCGGTGGCCACCACTTCGCGCAGCACGCCCAGCATCTGCAGTCGCAGTTCCTCCGCGGAAGTGAACCGGTCGTTGGGATCGGCGGCGCAGGCCTTCAGCAGGAGCCGGTACAGCGAGTCGTGCGCTGCCAGGGCAGGGATGTCCTCAGCAGGCGGAATCCTGAACTCGAACTCCGACTGGTAGCCGGGCACCTCGGCGCACAGCACGAGCAGCGTGCGTCCCACGGTGAAGATGTCGGAGGCGATGGACGGCCCGAGGGTCGCCAGCTCCGGCGCCTGGAAGCCGACCGTGCCGTAGATGGCCGAGTCCTCGTCGCCGATGTGCCGGACGCCGCCGAGGTCGATCAGCTTGAGCGCGTCGCCGACCTGGATCACGTTGTCGGGCTTGAAGTCGCAGTAGAGCAGGCCGAGCTCGTGCAGGTAGCCGAGCGCGGGCAGGATCTCGATCAGGAACGCCAGTGCCTGCTCGACCGGCAGGGGGTCGGCCACGCCCTTGTTGGTGGTCATCCGCTGCTTCAGCAGTTGTTTCAGCGAACGGCCGCCCACGTACTCCATGACGATGTAGCCGGCGTCGTCGTGCGTGACGAAGTTGTAGATCTCGACGATCAGTGGGTGCTCCACCCGGGCGAGGAAGCGCTGCTCGCCGATGGTTGCGGCGAGCGCGTCGGCGTCCCCGGTATTGAGCAGGCCCTTCAGCACCACCCACCGTCCGGAGACGTTGCGGTCCTTTGCCAGGTAGATCCAGCCCATGCCGCCGTGGGCGAGCGCACCGACGACCTCGTACTGCCCGGCCACCACGTCTCCGGGCTGCAGCTTCACCGTGAACGAGTACAGCGAGCCGCAGGCCGGGCAGAAGCCCTCTGAGCGGGCCGCCACGTTCTCCGCACCCTGGCCCACTTTCGCCCCGCAGCGCGGGCAGACACGGGCGTCCAGCGGCACCTCGGGGTTGGCCAGCACGGCCTTGGACGGGTCGATCGCCGGCGCCGGCGGCACCCGGGTGAGTCCTGCGCCGATCCGCGCTGTGGTGAGGCGTTCGGTGCTGCTGTGCCGGGTGGGCCGGCCGCCGAAGGACGCGGCCCGGGCGGAGCCGAGGGCCGTCGAGCCCAAGTGCACCGACGTGCGGGTGCGGGACGTGGCCGGCGCGGATGCCGGAGATGGGGCAGTGTCGTTGACGTCGGGAGAGCCGCAGACATCGCAGTAGCCGTCGACGATGCGCCCGCTGCAACCGGGCTGGCGGCAGGGTCCGCTGGAGCGGGTGGACGGGCGGATGCCGGGCCGGGCCCGTCCAACCGGGGAGTCTGCGGGGCCGGGCATGCCGCAGACGTCGCAGTAGCCGTCGACGATCGTGCCGGTGCAGCCCGGCTGGCGGCACTTCACCGCTGCCTCCGGGCAAGGAAGTCGAGCTGGGCTGTGTAGGCCTGCAGCAGCTGGTGCACCACCGGCAGCACCACCGGCGATTCCGCCAGCCGGCGTCCGACAAGGGCGGACAGCTCGAGGAGGTCGGGTTCGCCTGCCTGTCCCAGGGCGGCGGCCTTCGCCTGCAGGGCTGAACTCAGCGAGGCGGCAGCATCCCGCTCGGCGAGCGTCGCGGTCAGGTCGGCCTGGGCCTTGTTCAGCTGGCCGGCGACCGCGCCCAGCCCGTCCACGAAACCGATGAGGGCCGTGCGGGTGTTGGGCACCGGGCCGAGCCCGGCGACGCTGGGCAGCGCGCCGTCCGGTGCGGGCCACACGGCGGCGGCAGCCTGGGCCGCCAGCGTGCGGACGGCCTGCTCGCGGGCGGTGACCTCCGCCAGCTGCTCCCGGGCCCGCACGAGCAGGTCGCGGGCCTCCCTGCGCTTGGCCGCGCCGACGATCAGGTCACGTTCCAGCCGGGCTGCGTCGATCTCCAGCGCACCCAACAGGCCGCCGATGTCGCCGCCACGCGTCCGCTTGTCGACGAGGTCCCCTGTGCGGGCGGCGAGGCTGGAGAGCTTTGCCGACGCGGCGGGCGCGAGGGTGGGCGGCTCGAGCTTCACCTGGTCGCGGATACGTTCCAGCTGGGCCCGCAGGTCGCGCAGCCGGATCTGCTGCTGCTCGGCGGTGGGGTCGGTGTTCAGCCTGGTGCGCAGCTGGGCGACCAGCGCGTCACACAGCCGTCCGGCTTCCGGCAAGGACACCGACATCGACTGCAGCTGGGCGAGACCGGCGTTGGCCGTGTCGAGCCGGCCCCAGATGAGTGCGGAGAGCCGTTCGCGCTCCTGCTGCCCGACCCTGCCCGAGTCCCACGTGGACAACAGCAGGTTCTGCCGGGTCTTCGCCGCCTGCCACAGCGCGAGGGCTAGGGCCATGTCGGAGGTGAGTTCGGTCTGTCGGCCGGAGTCGATGATCTGGGCGTCGAGGGCGTCCAGCTCGCTGCGGCGCTCTCCCAGCCAGGCGTCGAGCTGGCCGAGGTAGGTCATCAGTTGCTGTGGCGTTGCCGCCACGCCCAGCTGGCCGGGAGCTGAGGGTGTGCTCGTGCTCATCGGTACTCCACCAGTCGTTGGGCCACGCCGGCAACGGCGAGGCCTGCGCCGACCAGGGCAGCAAGGATCACCGCTGCGAGCTGCCAGGGCAGCCCGCCGCGTACCTCTTCCGCGGTGTCGGCTGCGGCGGTCGTCGCCTGCTTGCGGCCTTCGGCGATGGTCCTCTGGAAGGCGGCGGACGTCACAGCGACGCTGGACTTCTCGCTGCTGAGTGCCAGCTTGTCTGCCCCTGCCCAGTCGGCCTTCGCCATCAGCGCGGCGAGCGAGCTCTCGGCCTTGCGGTAGTCGGCAAGGTCGCTTCTTGCAGCATTCGCGTCGGCGGCCTTCTCCGCTGCGTCGATCGCGCCGGTGACGGCCTTCGCCTGCGCATCCGGCCAGCTGCGCGCCAGCAGGGCCTCGGCCTGCACGCGTCGCGCGGTGTCGACCTGGCTGGACGCCTCGTTGAGCCCGGTCACGCGGGCGAACTGTGCACCGCGGCTCTGGCCCGCGGCCACGGCCGTGCCCTGCTGGGCGGCAAGCGTCACCCAGCTGATCACGAGGACCGCAACGATGGCGCCGACGAGTCCGAGGTTCAGCACGCGGCGGCTCCGCTGGGCGAGCACCCAGCTGACCCAGATCACGAAGGCCGCCGCGGCGAGCCCGAGCACCGGCATGACGAATGCCAACCCGGTCGAACGCGCGGACGCTTCGGTGGCCAGCGCCTTCTGCAGCGCTGCGAGGTCGGGAAGGATCTGCTCGTCGAGTTGCCTGCCGGCCCTGGCGAGCAAGCCCTGCGCCGTCGCGGTGTCGCGGCCGTCGGCTGCCCGGAGGGCTGCGCCGTAGGCGCTCACCTCGCTGCTGAGTTCGGTCAGGCCTTTGGCGTCCTGCGGGCGGGCGGTGGCGGCCTCGACCAGCAACCCTGCGGCCTCACCCACCCGGGTGCCTGCGTCGGCGGCCTGGCTGGTGGTGGCGCCCTTGCCCTTCAGGATCCCCTCGGCGGCGAGGGTCGCAGCACCGAGCAGACGGGTTTGCACCTCCCCGAGCCGTGCCGACTGGGCGGCCACCTGGGGTGCGGAGTCCAGGTCGGTGCGGAGCTGGGTGATCAGAAGGGTTCCGACCCCGCCCAGCAGCAGCAGGACGAGTGCTGCGGCGGCCTGCAGCCGGCGCAACAGTTGCGGCGTCCTGCTCGGCGGAGGCGGGGAGAACTCCGGCTGGCCAGGCGGGGCCGTCGCCGGGGTCGGCAGGTTGCGTCCGGGCACGGCAGCGGCAGTGGCAGCTGCGAGCCCGGTCGTCACCTGGGTGGGAGCTGTCATGCCTGGTCCTGTGGCGCGGCGGGGAACTCGACCGGCGCGATGGTCGCTGCGGCGTCCGGCGGTTGCAGGCGGCCCTCGGCCACGACCGGTGCCGGTGGTGCCTGCGGTTCGACCAGATCCTCCGGAAGAACGGTGCGCAGCTGCTCGAGCGTCGGCTCGGTCACATCGCGAAGCCGCCAGGCATGACGTCCGATAGCTGCCTCCAGCAGGTTGCGCGCGAACCGGCCGTTGCCGAAGTTCTCGTCGCGCGCCTGCGTGGCCAGCTGGGCGCTGAACTCGTCCAGCACGCCCTCGCCGAGGTCGTAGTCGGACTTGGATGCCATCTGGGTGAAGATGTTGCGCAATTCCTCGTCGGTGTAGTCGTCGAAGGTGATCGTGGTGCGGAAGCGGCTGGCAAGCCCCGGGTTGTTGGAGATGAAGATCTCCATCGGCACCGGGTAGCCGGCGACGATCACCACGAGGTCGTCGCGGTGGTCCTCCATCTCCTTCACCAGGGTGTTGATCGCCTCCTCGCCGTACTGGTCGCCGTTGAGGCTGTAGGCCTCGTCGATGAACAGCACGCCGCCGTAGGCCTTCGCCGTCACCTCAGCGGTCTTGATGGCGGTCTGGCCGAGATAGCCAGCCACCAGCTCCGACCGGTCGACCTCGACCAACTGGCCTTTGCTGAGCAGCCCGATCGCCTTGTAGATGCCGGCAACAAGGCGCGCGACGGTGGTCTTGCCGGTGCCGGGGTTGCCGGTGAAGATCAGGTGCCGGGTGATGGTGGGGCTCTTCAGGCCGGCCTTGGTGCGCAGCCCGTCGACGCGCAGGATCGCGGTCTGGCGGCGGATCTCGCTCTTCACCGTGGCAAGGCCGATCAGTTCATCGAGCTCAGCCAGCCATTCCTCGACGGTCTTCTCCGGCTCTTCGGGCTCGGGTTCGGGCTCGGCGGTGGCCTGGGCCGGCTCGGCAGGTGCAGTGGCCGGGCCAGGGGCGCCCACGTCAGCGGCCCTTCGTGACGCCGGCTCGTTCCTCACCGGCTCCTCAGGGAGCATTGAAGGGGTGGGGAAGGAGACGCCACCGAGACCGGGGAAGGCGCCGGCAGCGTGCGGGTCGAGCCGGCCCACGTCGAGCAAGCGGTCCTGGTTGGCGGCCGACAGCCGCGACAGCACGTCGGACAGGATCGCCGGGGCCTGGCGTACGAACTCGCGTTGCGCGGCTTCGTCGGGCGTGGCTGGCCGTGCCGGGCGCGAGTGGGAGGCGCCGGGAAGCTGTGCAGCGGCGGCGAGGCTGGCGGCACCGAGAGCGGACGGGCCGGGCTCGCCGAGGGCAGCAGCCGCCTGGCAGACGTCGGCGAGCGCCTTCTGGTACCCGGCCGAAGCCTTGCTCGCAGAGGCTGCGGCCTGGCTGGCCAGCGGGGTGGCCGATGCCCGGTAACGGCGTCCGCGGACGGCCGCGTCCATGAAAGTGGCGGCGGAGGTCTCGACGCCGATCTCGCGGCACCAGTCGACGAACGCGCCGCGGTTCGACTCGGCGACGGCTGCCGAGAGCACGAGACCCTCTTCCGCCGCGGCTGCCGGGTCGAGCCCGGCGGCGACGGCGGCGGCGTCCAGGGCGGCAAGGGCCTTGCCCAGTTTCATCGTGCTCATGCCTGTCCCAGGTTCAGTTCGGGAGCCTGCGTGTGGCCGAAGCGCTCCTGGAGGAAGCGGCCGTGACTGATCAGGGCTGCGGCGTCCGTGGTGTTGGCTGCGTCGTAGATGGCGTCCATCGTCGTCGCGAGCAGGTCGAGCTGGTCGATCAGCAGCAGCAGCGAGGTCTTCCCGCCGTCCACCGGACGCGAATCGGCCCAGTCGCGGGGCAGTCGCAGGTAGGCGCCGATCGCCTCGGGCAGGTAATCGGTTGCTGTCGCCACCACCGAGTAGGCGTCGTAGCTGCCCAGGCCGAGGATGGCAAGGCGTGGCAGGGTCTGCCGCACGGCGTCGGTGACGTGGAGTGCGCGGGCGCGCACCACTCCCGGAACGGCGGGGTCGTTGACCAGCGCGTCCACGCCGGCGAGGGAGGCGTTGATGTCGTCGGCTGTGGGCGCGGTCGCCACCTCGTCCGCACCCTCTTCGGTGGGTGCGGACGTCTCCTCACGTCCGAGCAACCGGTCCCAGAAGCCCATCCGCGCCCTAGCGGTCGATGCTGATCGTAGGCAGCGTTGCCGCCCGTGAATCCTGTTGCGAGACCCGCTCCAGGTAGGACTTGCTCTTCGCGACCTCGGTCTCCAGCGTCCCGATGGTGGCAGCCATCGAATCCAGCGCCTTCAGCTTGAACTGGTCGATGGAATCCATGGTCTGGTAGATGTTCGCGAACGCCGCCTGCAGCTGCTCCAG
>JADGPA010000126.1 GCA_017882685.1 Propionibacteriaceae bacterium
CCCCCCGTGCCGGCTCGGCAGCTGGGTCAGCAGCGGGAGGGCGAACGCTGCGATCAGGCTCACGGCCAGCACCGCTGCCAGCGTGACCAAGGCAACGATCCAGCCCTGACCACGCTGCGGTGGGCGCGCCGGGGGTGGGAACCCGGCCAGGGGTTGCGGCGGGGCAGCCGTCCAGTGGCCCGGCGGTCCGCCGGATGGCTGCCAGCCATGGCCACCGGGCTGCCCAACGAAGCCCTGCGCTCCCGGGTACGGACCCGGCTGCTGCGGCCAGTTCAGGCCCGGTTGCGGGTGAGCCTGCGGCGGATAGGTCCCGGCGTTCGGTATGAACGGCGCGAACGGCTGTGGCGCTGCAGTTATCGGGTCGCCCTGGGGCGGTGCCCACGTGCCCGGGCCGGAGACCCAGGAGTTGTCGGCGGTAAAGTCCTGCGGAGGTGCCGCTGCGGGAATCACCTCAGTTGGTTCGACCTGCGGAATGACCTGGGTCGGCTCGGTCGTCACGGCCCCGGTCGGCGGGGACGCATCGTCACCTGGGCCGCCCGCCGGACGGTCAGTGTTCATGCGGCTCCCTGGGGGTCTGGATCGCTCCCAGCCTAAGCGTCCGGGCGGACACGTCGGCGACAAATCAGTCGATGGCCGCCACTAGTCGGTCGGCGGCGGCGTCGATCGCCGTCCGCTCGGCACCAGACAACGTCTCGTCCAGGGACAGCCGGATCCTGACCTCGCCGCGATCACGCGTCCGCTTCCAGGCGCCGACGTCCTCGAGGCCACAGATCACCATGCCGCCACCGGCTTCGGAGAACCAGGTGGGGTCGTCGCCCATGGGGTGACACGCCGATCGCGGCCACGGCACCTTGCGGTAGCTGAGCAGCACCTCGTCGAAGGTGGACACCAGCCACGCCTCTTGCGGGCGTGTCGTGGCCAGGGCGGCCGCAGGGGAGTGCCACAGCTCCTCGCCGTCCACGACCATGCGTTCGACGCGCTCACCCAGACCGGCCACCGCAGCTCGCGCCTCACCGAGGGTGACCTTCGCCCAGCGCATCAGGTCCGACAGCGCCACCGGCCCGTGCCCGGCGACGAAGCGCGACACCAGTTCGGTGATCGCCTCCTCGCGGTCGCGCTCCGGTGTGGCCGGCACCACCTCCTCGACCAGCGCGTAGCGATGCTCGGTCACGTCCAGCGGCGCAGAACAGACGAGTCCGCGCAGTTCGGCGAGCAGCAGCACATGACCCACCTGCTGTCCGAACAGGGGATCCGCCGGCGCCAGCAGCCCGGCCTCGGCGAGGACGGCGCCGAGCACGGTGCGGTTCGCGAACTGGCGTCCCTCCAGCCGCGTCGCGAGCACCTCCAGTGCCGCTGCCACCCGGGGTTCCAGCAGGCCCAGCTGCCGGTGCCGCGAGGCCATGCCCGACTCGACCTTCGGCGACGTCAGGCGCAGCAGCCAGCGCAGGTCGGCTGCCGCGACGTAGTGCCAGGTGGGGCGCAGGACGTGGGTGCGCACAATGTCGCCCGCGGCGATCGCAGCCAGGACGCCGGCGCCTGTGCCCGCGTCGCAGCGCAGGGCGATCATCGCCCGGGCCAGCGGCGCATCCTGGGACTGCACGCAGACCAGCTCGCGCACCACCTGGGTCGGGTCCGCGGCCGGCGGTCCGCTGAGTCGCTGGGTGGCCAGCCTCGCCAACAGCGTGTCGGTGCGGTCCATCAGTCCCGGAATCCCGCGAAGAAGACGGCAAGCAGGAAGCCCAGCACAGCCACGGCCAGGCGCACCACCCTGATCGGCGTCCGCACGTAGTCGACCACCGTCCAGGCAGCCAGGCCGCAGAGCATCACGCTGAGCGGTAGGCCGGGGAACGGGATGCGCAGGCCCAGCAGGCTGATCGCGCCACCGGCCGCGACGGCCAGCCCGCCCAGGACCTCCAGAGCGCCCCGGATGCGCCGAACCGCCCATTGCCAGCCCGGCACAGCAGCCACCGCGCGTCTGCCGGTCGCTTGCTTCGCCACCACCTTGGCCAGGCCGGACGTGACGAACCACGCCGCGACGGCGATCGCGAGGATGGCCTCGGGTCCGAATCGATCCAGTGGACTCACCTCCTCCAGCCGTGAAGTCTAGAGGGACGTGGGGCGGTCCAGCCGGTCCAGCAACACGGCCAGCGCAATCCGGTCGGCGTCGGGCAGGGTGCCGAAGACGTCGCGGGCAACCTCGGCGCGGATCCGGTCCGCCTCCGCGAGCGCCGACCACCCGGACGCGGACAGCGCCAGCAGTTGCGCGCGGCCGTCAGCCGGGTCGGTCCGCCGCTCAACGAGGCCTGTCGTGACCAGTCCCGACACGGAATCGGTCGCCGACCGGGCCATGATGCCGAGCCGTTCAGCGACCTCGGATGGCCGCACCGGGCCGGCGTCCCCGATCACCCGGAGTGCACGGGCCTGGTGGGGATTGATCCCGAGCGGAGCTGTCCGCAGGCCGGTTTCGCGCCGTATCCTCCGGGCGACCCGCATCCAGCTCTCCGCGAGGACCTCGGGGAATATCTCCATGGGCTGCTGCCTTATATGCTGTGGTTACCTCAGTATATCGGAGACGCAGATGGCAGACATCCACCCCATGGAAGCGCGCGGGCCGGCGCGCATCAACCCGGCCGACAAGGCCCAGCTCGCCGAATCGCCGGTGAGCCTTCGGCGGGTCGCCGGGTTGTTCCGCGGGCACACCTCCGAGTTGACGGCGGTCACGGCGATCATCGTTGTCGCCTCGATCGTCGGGCTGGCCCAGCCGTTCCTGCTGCGCGAGATCATCGACGTCGCGCTGCCGACGGGCGACACGAGGCTGCTGGCCTGGCTCGTGGGAGGCATGGTCGCTGTGGCAGCGATCACTGGCGTCCTCGGGGTGTGGCAGACGTGGCTGGCCACGTCGATGGGGCAACAGGTGATGCATGTCCTGCGCACCCGCGTGTTCGCCCACCTGCAGGCCCAGTCGATCGCCTTCTTCAAGCGCACGCGCGGCGGCGACATCCAGTCCCGGCTGATGCAGGACGTCGCAGGGCTGCAGTCGGTGATCACCTCCACGGCGACCTCGATCGCGTCCAACCTGACGACGGCTGTGGCGACGGCGGTGGCCATGGTCGCCCTGAACTGGCGGCTGTCCCTGCTCTCGCTGCTGGTGCTGCCGCCGGCCATCCTGCTGACCCGTCGCGTGGCACTGGTGCGGCGCGACCTCACCATGACCAAGCAGAAGGCACTCTCCGACCTGCACACCCAGGTGGAGGAGACCCTCAGCATCAACGGCGCCCTGCTCACCAAGACCCTTGGCAGCGGCCCGGCGGGCCAGGCGCGTTTTACCGACACGTCCGCTCGACTGATCGACCTCGAAGTGCGCTCGCAGCTGGCCGGTCGCTGGCGGATGGCCACGATGGGCATCGTGTTCGCTGCGATCCCTGCCGTTCTGTACCTGGTCGCAGGGTTCCCTGCGATCTCGGGCGGCATCTCCATCGGCACCCTGATCGCCTTTGCCAGCCTTCAGGGCTCGATCTTCCGGCCGATCATGGGCCTGCTGAATATCGGGGCCCAGTGGGTGTCGTCGATGGCGCTGCTGAGCCGGATCTTCGGCTACCTCGACCTGCCGGTCGAGGTAGCGGAGCCCGTCCACCCGGCGCGGGTGCAGCCGTCGGCCGTGCGCGGCCAGGTGCGCTTCGAGCATGTGAGTTACCGCTTCCCCGACGGCGACGGCGACACCCTGAGCGACATCGACCTGACCATCGGCGCCGGGCAGTCGGTCGCCGTTGTGGGGGAGACCGGTTCGGGCAAGTCGACGCTGGCAGCCCTGCTGGTGCGGCTTGCTGATCCCACCGCAGGACGGGTGCTGATCGACGGTATCGACGTGCGGGACCTCTCCGCGTCCGACCGCAGCCGGATCGTGGGCATGGTGACCCAGGAGACGTACCTTGCCCACGCAACGATCGCTGACAACCTGCGACAGGCGGCCCCGTCCGCGACGGAGGAGGATCTGTGGGCGGCGCTCGCCGCAGCGCAGGTCGACCACGTCATCGCCGCCCTGCCCGCCGGGCTGGAGACCGTTGTCGGTGCCCGTGGCCACCGGTTCAGCGGCGGCGAGCGGCAGCGGCTGGCTGTGGCCCGCACCCTGCTGGTGAACCCGCCCATCCTCGTGCTGGACGAGGCCACCTCCTCCCTGGACACCGATACCGAGCGCGAACTGCAGGCGGCGCTGGACAACCTGATGGCAGGCCGCACCACCCTGACCATCGCGCACCGGCTGAGTACCGTCCGCAACGCCGATCAGATCGTGGTGCTCGAGGGCGGCCGCGTGGTTGAACGGGGCAGCCACGAGGACCTGCTGAGCTCCGGTGGCCGCTACGCCAGCCTGAGCCGGTAACCCTCAACCGAACACCCCACGAGTTGTCAGAATCTGGCTGTGCCATGGCGCAGCCAGATTCTGACAACTCGGTGGAAGGGGGGCTGGCGTGGGAGCGTTACCAACCCCGGGATGGCAGAATCGGGTCCGTGTTCCATCCGGCCGGTGTTGCTCGGGGCCTCGACCAGGCCCAGGGGCACTGGCTGCGCTCCGACCTGATCGCCTGGCCGGTCTGGGACCTGCCGCCGGGGGAGAGTCCCGCGAACCTCGACTGGCGCCTCCACTGGTCGGCCGATGGCCACATCGACCCCACTGCGAGCGAACCGGTGCCGTGGCAGACCGCCTCTGCGCGTTTCGACCCTGCCGGCATACCGCCCGAGGCCGCGGCGCAGTTCCCGCACCTGCGGACCCATCTGGCCCTGCGGCTGGCTCCCGACGTCGCAGCGCAAGCCCGGGAGGCTCTCCGGTGCCAGGTGGCTGTCAGCGTGCACATGCCGTCGGGACGCCTCGTCAGCGCCGGCCAGTTGCAGATCCCCGGCGTGGTCGACGAGCTCTACGCCGCTGCCGTCGATGCGGAACTGGGCCCCGCCTGGTATGGCGGCACCCCCACCCTGCGGTTGTGGGCCCCTACCGCCCGCGATGTCGGCCTGCTGCTCTGGCCCGACGGTGCGGACCTGCACCGCGAGCCTGAACGCCACCGGATGATCGCAGCCCCAGACGGCACCTGGGCCATCACCGGTGACTCCGGCTGGCTCGGCGCCCGCTACCGATTCGGGGTGGTGATCTACGCTCCGCAGCACCGGCGTGTCGTGGTGAACCAGGTCACCGACCCCTACTCGATCTCGCTCACGGTCAACTCCACCCACTCGGTTCTTGTCGACCTCAGCGATCCCGCCCTCGCTCCCGAGCAGTGGCGAACGGCGCCGGCGCCGAAGCTGGCGAGCCCGGTCGACCAGGTCATCTACGAGCTTCACCTGCGCGACTTCTCGATCTCCGACAGCAGCGTGCCAGCAGAACTGCGCGGCAGCTTCCTCGCCCCGACCGTCGCCAGCGCCGGCATGGCGCACCTGCGTCGGCTGGCGGAGGCGGGACTGAACACCGTCCAGCTGTTGCCGCTGTTCGACAACGCGACCGTCGAGGAGCACCCGGCGCAACAGGTGCAGCCGCCGAAGGACCGCCTGCGCAGCTTGCCACCCGACAGCCCTGAGCAACAGCGCCACGTGCGCGAGGTGGCCGGGCGCAGCGGCTTCAACTGGGGTTACGACCCGTGGCACTACTTCACCCCCGAGGGCTCGTACTCCTCGACGCTGGCCACCGCCGAGGGGGGCGGGCGGGTGGCCGAGTGCCGCGCGATGGTCGGGGCTTTCCACGGCATTGGGCTGCGGGTGGTGCTCGACCAGGTGTTCAACCACACCGCAAGCTCCGGCCAGAACAACAAGTCGGTGCTGGACCGGATCGTCCCCGGCTACTACTACCGCCTCACCGGCACGGGGGCGGTCGAGACCTCGACCTGCTGCCCGAATGTTGCCACCGAGCACCTGATGGCCCAGCGACTGATGGTGGACGCCTGCGTCCACTGGGCCCGCAACTACCGGGTGGACGGGTTCCGCTTCGACCTCATGGGCCACCACAGCCGCGCCAACCTGCTGGCCGTCCGCGCGGCCCTCGACGCGCTCACCCCCGGTGACGACGGCGTCGACGGCCGGGCCATCACCATGTACGGCGAGGGCTGGAACTTCGGAGAGGTCGCCGACAACGCGCGCTTCGTCCAGGCCACGCAGGGCCAGCTCGGCGGAACCGGGGTGGCGACGTTCTCCGACCGGCTGCGCGACGCCGTCCGCGGCGGCTCGGGGTGGGGTGGCGACGCGCGCGGGCAGGGCCTCGGTACCGGCCTCCTGACCGCGGACAACGGCAGCGGCGTGAACGGTGACGAGCGCGCCCAGGGTGAGCGGCTGGCGTGGTACACCGACCTCGTGCAACTCGGCCTCGCCGGCAACCTTCGCGGCTTCCGCTTCGGCTCGAACTCTCGGCACACCATCCTTCGCGGGGCCGATCTCGACTTCAACGGCCGTCCTGCCGCCTACGCCGAATCCCCTGACGAAGTGATCAGCTACGTCGACGCCCACGACAACGAGACCCTGTTCGACGCGCTGACGCTCAAGCTGCACCCGGCCACGCCGATGGCTGCGCGCGTGCGGCTGAACACCGTCTGTCTCGCGCTGGCGACGCTCGGCCAGAGCCCCGTGATGTGGCACGCCGGCACCGACATGCTGCGCAGCAAGAGCCTCGACCGGAACTCCTACGACTCCGGCGACTGGTTCAACTACCTCGACTTCACCATGACCGACAACGGGTTCGCTTCCGGCCTTCCGCCCGAGCGCGACAACGCCGCCTTGTGGCACGTGCTGGCACCCCTGCTGGCCGACCCGCGCCTGAAGCCTGCCCCGGCCGATATCCGCGCCGCCCACGACCAGGCGCTCGACCTGTTGCGGCTGCGCGCGTCCACCCGCCTGTTCCGCCTCGGCAGCGCAGACCTCGTGCAGGCGAAGCTCACGTTCCCCGTGGCTAACAGCTGGCACCAGCTGCCCGGCGTCATCGTGATGGCGATCGACGATCGCACGAACCCGGTCGACGAGCGGTGGTCGGGACTGCTGGCTGTCTTCAACTCCACGCCCTGGCTGGTGCGCCAGACCTTGCCGCTCGACCTGACCGGCTACGACCTGCACCCGGTGCAGGCCGACGGTGCGGACCCGGTGGTGCGCCAGAGCGAGGTTGGTCGGGACTGGATCGCCGTCCCCGCACGGACGGTGGCCGTTTTCGTCCGCCCCCGCTGAACACGGGGTGGCGCGTCCCGGCGCGGCTCAGATGAAGATGATCTGCGCCCCTTCCGAGATCTCCATGAAGTCACTGGCGCTGATCACTGCCTCGACGCCTTCGTATAGGTCGGCCTCGTTCAGCTGCATCATGTCGAACGACATGCGGCATGCCCACAGGTGGCCACCCATCTGGGTGATCTGTTCGAGCATCTCCGGGACGGTGGGCACCTCGAGGTCGGCGATCTGTTTGCGCATCATCTTCGTCGCCATGCCGGTCATGCCGGGGATCGCGCCCATCAGGGCGGGGATCGGCATCTTTGGCGCCTGGGTGAGGTGCATCGCCGTGTTGCCGAGCATGGTGAACTTCAGGTTCTCCATCCGGGACGTGGTGATCATGTCCAGGCCCCAGAAGGTGAAGAACATGTGGGTCTCGATGCCCTCGCCGAGCGCCGCGGCTCCGAGGATCAGCCCCGGGTAGGCCATGTCGAGGTTGCCCTTTGAGCAGATGATCACCAGCTTGCGGCCCGCCGCAGCCGTGGCGGGCTCGTCGAAGGTCGGGACGATCAGTGTGTCGGTCATGTCAGTCTTCCTCTCGGCCTAGACACAGCCCTTGGGCTTGGGCAGCCCGGCGATGTAGGCCATCTTCTTGGCGGGTTTGCCGGGGAACAGCTCGAACAGGTCCTTGATGGCGAATCCGCCGACCGTGCTGGCCCGGCGCAGGGTTGCGGTCTCACCGCGCGCCGGGTAGTCCGCGCGCAGGAACCGGATCGGGGCCCAGTGCGCTTCGGTCATGTCGATGCCGATGAGCTTCGCCAGCTCTCCGCCGAGCTTCTCGTCCCATTGGTCATAGGAGCTGAGGAAGCCTTCGTCGTTCACGTCGATCGGACGTCCGGCGATCATCGTGGTGGGCATGTTTCTCCTTGTCAGGCTCAGAACTTCGGAATGATTGGGGTGGGTAGCACCTGGTCGGTCGTCGCCAGCGGCGTGGTTTCCGGCCTTGGTTCAGGTGCCGGCCTTGTTGCCGGTCGTGGCGGCGGTGGAGGGCTGGACAGGGCAACTGCGGTAGGCATGCCGGTGCCTGCGGCGGTGACGTCCTTCTCCATCCGCTTGCCTGCGAGGCTCATCGCTGTCGGGATCAGCGGGATCGGGCGTCCGGGGAGCAGCAGGTTCCAGTAGATCCACCGGAACGCCAGCTTGCCGATGTGGTTGAGCCGGGTCTCCTTCAACAGCTTGAACGGCCCAACGACAGGCAAGGGGAAGTCCCCGGTGAACGGCTCGGTGGTGTAGTTGAAGTCCAGCAGCATGCCCTTGCCGTTGCCGGACTCGATGAAGCAGTTGGCGTGGCCGTCGAACCCGTGTGTGGCCGGTCGGCCGTTGAACTCGTCCAGGAAGTTGTGCACGAAGACGTCGACGGCGAAGTGGGCCACCGAGCCGGCCTTCGACGTCTGGAGGGTGCCGGCGTCGCCGAGCACGTGGATCTCGGGATGGGCGAGGCTGCGCATCGTGTGCTGGTCGCAGGGCACGAGGTTGAGCTCGTCGCCGAGGCCGGAGCGCGCGATGTAGTCCGCACCCATGTTCAGCGGCACGGTGACCAGCAGGTCGAAGCCGATGCGCCGGCCGTCGAAGGAGACCAGTTCGGACGTGTCGTTGTCGATGTGCTCGACGGCGAAGTCGGTCTCGAGCGCGATCTCGCGGTCGACAAGGGCTGTCGCCAGTTCACGGGAGGCGACCGGCTTGGTGAACGCGCCGTCGAGCGGGGTGACGTAGGTGACCTCCGTGCGCTCCCGGATGCGGTGCTTGCGCAGCCAGTCGTCAGCGAGGAATGTGAATTCCATCGGCGCCACCGGGCACTTGATCGGCATCTCCGTGATGTGTACCACGAGCCGCCCGCCGCGGAAGCGGCGCATGGCCTCGGTCAGCGCCTGGGCGCCGGGCAGGCTGTAGAACTCGTGGATCGAGCTGCCCCACAGCTTGCCGTTCATGCCGGGGGTGGCGTCGGGGCGAGGCGATACACCGGTGGCGATCACGAGCACGTCGTAGGCGAGCAGGCGTCCGTCTGCGAGGTGGACGGTGCGGGATGCCGGGTCGACCGTGCCGATCTCTGTGAGGACCAACTCGATGCCGTCGTCGATGAAGCGGTGCCGCGAGCGCACGATGTCGGAGGTGTTGTAGATGCCGAACGGCATGAACAGGTAGCCCGGCTGGTAGTTGTGGGCGTCGTCGCGGTCCACAACGGTGATGTGCAGCTCGTGCGTGCCGAGGGCCGCTCGCAGCTTGTTGGCGACCATGGTTCCGGCGGTGCCGCCGCCGAGGATGACCAGTCGTTTCATCGGTGAACTCCAGTCCGCAAGATGCCTACACAGTACCCCCGCGGGTATCAGATGGCGCGGCATCCGCAAAGATCTCCGACCGGGCAACGGATGGTTCGCGCGCAGGCATCCCGCGCAGTGTGAAAAACTGTCCAGCGGGTACATCGAGCCGGTAGGGTTCGCTTGTAACGTTTCAGAACACCTTGAGGGAAGGCCAAAGATGACCGATTTCGCATGGACGGATCTGGATCAGCGGGCGGTGGACACTGCGCGCATCCTGGCTGCGGACGCGGTGGAGAAGGTCGGTAACGGCCACCCCGGCACGGCGATCTCGCTCGCGCCGCTGGCGTACCTGCTCTACCAGAAGGTGATGAATGGCGACCCGGCAGACCCGAAGTGGCTGGGCAGGGACCGGTTCGTGCTGTCGGCAGGCCATTCGTCGTTGACGCAGTACTGCCAGCTGTTCCTCGCTGGCTACGGGCTTGAGGTGTCCGACCTGGAAGCGTTGCGCACGGAGGGCTCGCTGACCCCGGGCCACCCGGAGTTCGGTCACACCTTGGGTGTGGAGTGCACCACCGGCCCGCTGGGCGCCGGTGTGGCGGACGCAGTCGGGTTCGCGATGGCAGCCCGCCGCGAGCGTGCCCTGCTGGACCCGGTCACGCCGCTGGACCAGCCGTCGGTCTTCGACCGGACCATCTTCGCGATCGCCGGTGACGGCTGCATGCAGGAGGGCGTGTCCGCCGAGGCGTCCTCCCTGGCCGGCGCGCAGAAGCTCGGCAACCTCGTCCTGATCTACGACGACAACCGGATCTCGATCGAGGGCGAGACCCAGATCGCGTTCACCGAGGACGTCGCAGCCCGCTACGCCGCCTACGGCTGGCACGTGCAGCACGTCGACTGGACCAACGGTGGCACTGGCTACACCGAGAACCTGCCGTTGCTGTTCGAGGCACTCGAGGCAGCCAAGGCCGTCACCGACAAGCCGTCGTTCATCAAGCTGACCACTGTCATCGGCTGGCCGCTGCCGACCAAGGCCGGCGACCACTCCGTCCACGGCTCAAAACTGGGCGGCGAAGAAGTCGCGGCGCTGAAGACCGAGCTGGGTTTCGACCCGGCCGCATCGTTCGCCGTCGAGCCCGCAGTGCTCGAGCACACCCGCGCCCAGGCCGCAGCGAACGCCGCTGCAGCGAAGGCCGAGTGGGAGCCGAAGTTCGAGGCGTGGAGGGCAGCAAACGCCGAGCAGGCCGCGCTCCTGGGCCGCCTCGTCGCCCGCGAACTGCCGGCCGGCCTGGATGCTGCGCTGCCGGCGTTTGCCGCGGGCAAGAAGTCGACGCGTGCGGCGTCCGGCGAGGTGCTCTCGGCCCTGGCCGATGTGATGCCCGAACTGTGGGGCGGCTCGGCTGACCTGGCCGGCTCGAACAACACGACCATGAAGGGCGTCAAGTCGTTCCTGCCCCCGGAGCAGTCCTCCCCCGAGTTCGTGGGTGACTACACCGGACGCACGCTCCACTTCGGCATCCGCGAGCACGCGATGGGCAACATCCTGAACGCGATCACCATGTCGGGGCTGACCCGGGCCTATGGCGGCACGTTCCTTGTCTTCGCCGACTACATGCGCGGCTCGGTGCGCCTTGCCGCGATCCAGAAGGTGCCCAGCATCTTCGTCTGGTCGCACGACTCCATCGGTGTCGGCGAGGACGGCCCGACCCACCAGCCGATCGAGCACCTCGCATCGCTGCGCGCCATCCCCGGCCTTGACGTGATCCGGCCGGCCGACGCCAACGAGACCGCCCAGGCGTGGGCGCAGGCGCTCGCGCACACCGACCGTCCGTCTGCGATCATCCTTTCCCGGCAGGACCTGCTCACCGTCGACCGCAGCAAGGAAGGTGTCGCCCCGGCGTCCGACCTGGCCAAGGGCGGCTACACGCTGGTCGACGCCGACGGCCCTCTGAAGGTCTTGATCATCGCCACCGGTTCCGAGGTCGAGGTGGCCCTGGCCGCGCGCGACCTCCTGCAGGCAGAGGGCGTGGGCACGCGCGTGGTTTCGATGCCGTGCACCGAATGGTTCAACGCCCAGGGCGCGTCCTACCGGGCGTCCGTCCTGCCCGCCGGGGTCGCGAAGGTGGCCGTCGAGGCCGGCGTGGCGATGGGCTGGCGCGACTATGTCGGCACCGACGGCGAGATCGTCGCCATCGACCACTTCGGCGAATCCGCGGCCGGCGCCCTGCTGTTCGCCAAGTATGGATTCACCGCGGACAACGTGGCCGAGCACGCCCGCACGGCGCTGTCCCGAATCGCCTGACCCTGACGACGTCCACCGCTGGCCAGCGGCTGCGCGCGAACGGCGCGCTGCTGCTGGCCAGCGCATTGTGGGGGCTCGCGTTCGTCGCACAGCGCGTGGGGTCCGAGCACGTCGGTGCATTCACGTTCACCGGCGTCCGGTTCGCCCTTGGTGCGGTGGTGCTGGCGCCGCTCATTGTGGTGTCCGATCGCGTCCGGAAGGTGCCGCGTGAGCGGCGACGGGCCGCGACCAAGGCTGTGGTGCTCCCCGGCATCCTGATCGGAATGCTGCTCACGATCGCGGTGAACCTGCAGCAGGCGGCGATGAGCGATACCGCTGCCGGCAATGCCGCGTTCATCACCGGCCTCTACATGGTCTTCGTGCCGGTGATCGCGGCGTTCCGGGGTCACCGCAGCAGCCTGAACACGATCGTGGGCGTTGTCGCATCGATGGTGGGGCTCTACCTGATCAGCGTCACCGACGCGTTCACCATCGGCAGGGGCGAGCTGCTGCTGATCCTCACCTGCATCCCCTGGGCTGTGCAGATCCTGCTGATTGAGCACTACAGCCCGCGCCTCTCCGTGCTCCGGCTCGCGCTCGCCCAGTTCGTCACCTGCGCAGTGCTCAGCAGCCTCGGCGCCCTGGTGTTCGACCCGGCACCGTTCACCGGCATGGGGGAGGCGCTGATCCCGCTGCTCTACGGCGGTTTGGTCTCTGTCGGCATCGCCTACACCCTGCAGGTGGTCGGCCAGCGCCACGCGCTGGCCACGCACGCCTCCCTGATCATGGCGACCGAGTCGGTGTTCGGGGCACTCGGTGGGGCCCTCCTCCTGGGGGAGAACATGGGACTGCGCGGCTACATCGGCGCTGCCCTGATGATCGCCGGCATCGTGGTGTCCCAGGTCGGACTGCCGTCCGCGCCGCTGGCTGCGCTAACCGACACCACCGAGTCGAGCGCTTAGCTCGACTCCACCTCGACCCCCGGTCAGGCGAGGCGCTCGGTGAAGCCGGTGCCCAACAGCCGGGCAACGCCGCCGGGCTCGTCGGTCCGCACCTGCATGCTGCGGGCGTCGTGGTGGGTCGCCCACCAGGCAGTCGCCAGCAGGTCTTCTGTGCTTCCCGTGGTCACCCACTCGCCGGCGATCACGGCCGGTTGCGGCGGGGGTGTGCCGAGGTCGGGAATAGCCGGCGCGTCGGCCCCGTCGAGCAGGTCACCCAGGCGCGCAACGAAGAGCCGTCCCGCCACTCCGGCCGCAGCCGCGAGGGCGTGGAGCTCTCGAACGGGCGTTCGTAGCGGGTCGCGGCCACGGGCGACCCCGACCTGCCGCCACGCCAGCACCTTGTCCCAGGCAAGGGTGTGCACCTGCCCGTGGCGGTCCCTGATGGTGAGGCCGTCCTCGCTGGCGTCCCGGACGAAGCCGACGATGTCGCCGACCCCGCCGTCCTCCCGGACCCGCCGCAGGCTCACCCGGCGTCCGGGTTGCGGAAGCTGGCGAGGCACGTCGCGCCCATCCTTCCTCGTGAGTTGTAGAGTGCTCCTGAGTTGGGCAAGTATCGCTGAATTAGGAGCCGGTTCATGACATATGTCATCACTCTTCCGTGTGTCGACGTGAAGGATCTCGCCTGCGTTGAGGAGTGTCCGGTCGACTGCATCTACGAGGGCAACCGGATGCTGTACATCCAC
>JADGPA010000127.1 GCA_017882685.1 Propionibacteriaceae bacterium
GATGCCAGGGTGGCCATGGTGCCTACCCCAAGCACCAGCCCACCTGCGAGGACGGCGGCAACCTTGCGGCGCGCGCTGCGCTTCGAGTTCTGATCCGACGATTTGATGACGGTCATCTGAGTGATCCCTTTCTAGTTCCCCAAGTGCTGGATGAGTAATGAAACGGTAAGGGTTATGCCCTTGCGTAACCAACTTCAGTACGCACTTGAGGGGTTCGGACGGGTCCAGAATTGATCTCGGTCAAGCGGACCGCTCGACCGGCGCTCGGAGCCGAACGCCCTTGTCAAACGCACCCGTGTGACTCCCGTAGGGGTAGCCGCCCCATCGCGGGGGACAATTCATAAATGCATCTTGTCACCCATTAGGGGACGTGGATGTTAGCGCTGACACACGAATGCGTTCGGGCCCCTTGAATGGAGCCGAGCGTGACGGCGTGCCGTTCATCGAGAAACGCGCGCATTCACTATCGCCGGGGGTCGAGCGTCAGGCCGGAAGACCGCTAACGCGAGGTGCGCCGAACGTCCAGGCCGGGCTGACGACCTTGCCCTGCGGGAAGGTAGGTCCGCCGATCGTCTTGAGACAGAGGTGCCCCGGTGACCCGGGCACAACGTCGGTGGTTGAGCCTGAGCGTGCCGTGCCTCGTTGTGCCGGCTCCCGGACGTGACACCGAGCCCAGTGAAGGGACCCGGTGACTGTGGGGGCTCCGGACGTGCCGGAAGGGCTCGCACAGGTGCACCTGTGCGTGCGAGAGCGACGTGGGCTTCATCGGCCATGGCGACGCCCCCAGCTGACTGGCGTGTACCGCGATCCGACCTCTCCGACGGATCCCGACTTGATCCCTGTCCGGGAGAAAACGCTGACGACCTGCTGCCCCAGGATCGCCGAAGAGGTTCAGCTGGCCGGGATCCGACCCCTCCGACGGATCCCGGCCATGCCTGTTCGGGGTGGGCCCTAGTTGGAGACGGCCTGCAGCTTCCAGGTGATCGTCGAGGTGGAGGCCTGCGCAACAGTCGAATCGGCTGTGACCTTGAAGCACAGGAACGTCGAGGCGCCCGGGCTGGTCGCAAGGACGTTCTTGTTCAGTGCGAAGGTGCCCGTGCCAGTGCCCAGGTCGCTGGCGGCGATGATCGTGCCGGTGGAGACAGCGGCCGCGCTGCAACCGGCGGTCGCGGTGGTGAACAGCGTGTACTGGTAGTCCGTTGCAGCACCGGTCGCGGTGTTGGTCACGGTGACGGTGGCGTTGTTGGTGGTGCCGGTACCGAGGCGCACGGCGAAGCCGGAGTACACGATGTCATTCGGGGTCAGGTTGTTGAACGGCGCACTGAAGCTCAGCGAAGCGGCGGTGCCCGTGGTCGCGTGGTCGGTGAAGGTGGCCTGATCGGCAGCGCCCTCGAAGTTGAACTTGCCGGCGGTGAAGGTCGCGGCGGCGAACTCCGAGTCGTTCCACGATGCCAGCGTGGCCATGGTTCCTACCCCAAGCACAAGACCACCGGCGAGCACTGCAGCGATCTTCCGGCTGGCCCAGCGATGCGACTTCGTTTCCGTCGTGATGGCGGTCACAGTTGACACCCCTCTTCTAGGTCCCGAAATCATGTTGGATGAGTATTAAGACCATACGGAGAAATGATCAACCCGGCGAGCCCAGGGCAACCAAATACGTGCGGACCGCCGTAACCGTTGATCACGATCAACATTGCATCTTCCCTTGTCACCCGCATGAGGACGGACGTGCTCGCTCCGCATCCCCCTTATGGGTGACCAATTTCCGTGCGTTTGTCACCCACTTGGGGACGCAGGTGTTAGCGGGTCCCTTCGGGCGTGGCGCCGCCTTGAAAGGCATCTTTGTCCCCCGAAAGAATGACATGAAGAACACGGTTGTCCCCCTATTGGAGGACAACCGCCTCGGTGAGGCGTTAGCTTGGCGCGCCGCACGTTTCGGACCGGCAGATGGCCGGGATCCGCAACGCGACGGTGGCGTCAGCGGTCACCATGAAGCCTGCCAGGTGGTCGCGCCGGTCGTAGGTGCCGGTCGTAGGTGCCGGTGCAGAGTTCAGTTCGTCACCTTGGCATCGTTCGTTGCGCCGGCTGGAGGCTCACGTCCCACAAAGGGAAACCACTCGCCTGATCTCCTTGAGCGCGTCAGAAGGCGCGCAGCACCGCCCCGCAGCGTTCTCCGGCCAGTGCCACAGCTGACTCCTTTGCCGCCGCCGTCTCGACGTCGGTGAGGGTCCGGTCCGACGCGCGGAACCGCAGGGCGAAAGCCAGCGATCGATGGCCGGGCGGCACCTGCCCACCCGTGAACACGTCGAAGAGATTGATCGACTCCAGCAACTCCCCGGCACCATCGGACAGGGCCCGCTCGACGTCGGCGACGCTCACCGAGTCGGCGACCACGAGAGCGACGTCCTCCTTGGCCACCGGATGCCCGGACACCGGCGCGATCACGCCCCCGTCCGGGGCGAGCCGCAGCAGCGCGTCCAGGTCGAGCTCAACGGCCGCGGTACGGGCCGGCAGGCCGAACGCACGAATCACGTCGGGGTGCAGCTCACCGGCATGACCGATCACTTCGCCGCCCAGCACCAGTTCCGCGCAGCGCCCTGGATGCCAGGGCGCCGTGGACGCCCGGCCGCGCTCAAGGTGCGCCCCGACCGCGCCTGCGGCCCCATCGGCGAAAGCGAACGCCTGCCGCCAGCCGGCGGGCTCCGCCGGGCCGTCCCAGCCGGCGCGACGCCAATGGCCGCACAGGACGGCTGCGAGGTACCAGGGCTGTCGTGGCAGTGCCGCCTCGATCGCAGCCAGTTCAGCCGCCGTGGGGCGGTGCCCGACCGAGGGAATCGGCGCAGCCTCGCCCGAGCCGGCGAGGAAGACCGTGCCCGATTCGTAGAGTGCGAGGTCGTCGTTGGCACGTGAGGTGTTGCGGTTCACGGCTGCGAAAAGGCCGGGCAGGATCGATGTGCGCAGGTAGGGCTGGGTCTCGGCCAACGGGTTGGCGAGGCGCACGAGGGCGCGGCGCTGGTCGTCGCCGGGCACGCCCATCCGGTCCAGGTCGTCTGCGGAGCCGAACGGGAACGTGAGCAACTCGACGAAGCCGGACGCCACCAGCGCGGTGTTGATCGCCCGCCGCCCGGCCTGGGTGCGGGTCAGGCCTCGTCCCACCGGCGCGGCCGGCACGACGGAGGGGATCTGGTCGAAGCCGACCTTGCGACCGACCTCCTCGACGTAGTCGTACGGGTCGCGCAGGTCAGGACGCCAGGTCGGAGGCACGAGGGCGAGCCGGTGACCGTCGGCTTCGTCAGGCTCGGCCACCGTGACGTCGCAGCCGGACTCCCGGAGGATCTCCACGACCCGCTCCGCCAGCACCCCCACGCCGAGGATGGCAGCGGGCAGACCCGCATCGATCGTCTGCATCGGCATTGTCGGCAACTCGCCGGCGACGGTCTCCCCGATGGCCAGCGTGCCGCCGGCGAGCTCTACGAGCAATCGCGCTGCCAGGTGGGCGGCGCTGTAGGCAGCGTTGGGGTCGACTCCCCGGTGGAACCGCTTGGACGCCTCCGACGGCAGGTTGTGCCGACGCAGAGTGTGCGAGATCGTCACCGGGTCGAAGTTCGCCGCCTCGACGACGACCTCGGTCGTGGTGGCCCTGAGTTCCGTGGACTGGCCGCCCATCACGCCCGCGAGACCGATCGCGCCGGTGTCGTCGGTGATCAGCAGGTCGTCGGCGGAAAGGGTGCGGGTGACGTCGTCGAGGGTGACCAGCACCTCCCCCGCGCCTGCCTTGCGCACCACGATCGGTCCGTTCAGCAGGGACGCGTCGTAGGCGTGCAACGGCTGCCCGGTCTCGAGCATCACGTAGTTGGTGATGTCGACGGCGAGCGAGATCGAACGCATCCCGGCCATCACAAGGCGCCGGGCCAGCCACCGCGGGCTTGGCCGGGACGGGTGGATGCCGGTGACGGTGAGCGCGACGAAGAGCGGGCAGGCCGCGTCGTCCAGGCGCACCGGGTAGCCGTCGGCAACCGCAGCCGGCGTGGGCCTGTCGATCACGTCGGTGAACCTGCGGCCGAGGTTCTGGCCAGCCTCACGGGCAAGCCCACGAATCGATAGGCAATAGCCGATGTCGGGGCTGACGTCGATATCCAGCACGTCGTCGCGCAAGTGCAGCACGCCGGCCGGATCGTCGCCCGGTTCGAGCGCGCGCCCCGCGCCGTCATGGGCCGGCAGCACGATGATGCCGCTGTGGTCGTGGCCGATGCCCAGCTCGTCCTCGGCGCAGATCATGCCGTCGGAGACGTGGCCGTAGGTCCTGCGGGCGGCGATCGCGAAGCCGCCGGCGAGGACTGCGCCCGGCAGGGAGACGACAACGAGGTCACCGACGGCGAAGTTGTGCGCCCCGCAGACCACGCTGCGGCAGCCTTGGGCGTAATCGGAGTGCGGCTCGTTGTGCTCGGTGCCAACGTCAACCTGCACCCAGCGGATGGTCTTGCCGTTCTTCTGCGGCTCGTCGACGAACGCGAGGATGCGGCCGACGACGACCGGGCCCGATATGTCGGCGCCGACGGCCTCGACCGTCTCGACCTCGAGGCCGGCGCGGATCAGCACCTCGGCCAACTCGCGGCCGGTCATGCCCGCGGGCAGGTCGACGTGCTCGGCCAGCCAGCTCAGCGGCGCCCTCATCGTGCCATTCCCTTCAGTGAGCGGCTGAACCGCACATCGCCCTCCACCATGTCGCGCATGTCCGCCGCGTTGTTGCGGAACATCAGCGTCCGTTCGATGCCCATGCCGAAGGCGAACCCGGAGTAGACCTCGGGGTCGATCCCGCAGGAGAGGAGCACGCGAGGATTCACCACCCCACAGCCACCCCACTCGATCCAGCCCTGGGACTTGCAGGTGCGGCAGGGTGCGTCCGGGTTGCCGACGGAGGCGCCGTGGCAGACGAAGCACTGCAGGTCGACCTCAGCCGACGGCTCGGTGAACGGGAAGTAGTGCGGGCGCATGCGGGTCTCGATGTCATCGCCGAACATCGCCTTGGCCAGGTGGTCGAGGGTGCCCTTCAGATGGGCGAGCGAGATGCCCTTGTCGATACACAGGCCCTCGATCTGGTGAAAGACCGGCACGTGTGTGGCGTCGAACTCGTCGGCGCGGTACACCTTGCCCGGGCACACGACGTAGATCGGCGGCTCGCGGTCGAGCATCGTACGCACCTGGACCGGTGACGTGTGGGTGCGCAGCACCATGTGGTGGTCGATCGGGGCGACGAACAGCGTGTCGCTCGTGCCGCGCGCCGGGTGGTCGGGACCGAGGTTGAGGGCGTCGAAGTTCAGCCACTCCCCCTCGGCCTGTGGGCCTTCTGCGATCTCCCAGCCCATGGCGATGAAGACGTCGCCCATCAGGTCGATCAGCGCGGTAATCGGGTGCGGCGCACCCTGGGGGGCGATCTCGACGGGCAGGGTCACGTCGATGCGTTCGGCCACCAGCTGCTCGGCGAGCTCTGCTGCGCTGAGCTCGCCCTCGCGATCCGCGAGCCGCTGCTGCACCGCTGCGCGGGCGAGACCGAGCCGCTGGCCCGCCTCCTTGCGTTCGGTGCCGGGCAGGGTGCCGATGGCCCGGTTGGCCAGCGCCAGCGGCGACTTCTCGCCGGTGTGGGCAAGCCGTGCGGCCTTCAGTTCTGCGCTGGATCCGGCGGCCGCGAACGCTGCCAGGGCGTCGGCGACCATCCGGTCCACCGCTGGCTGGCTGACTTCTGCCGGTTGTTCAGGGCCGAGCATGGCTGGATCTCCTGGTGTCGGTGGGAGCAAGCGTCAGCTGGACGCCCGCTGCGCGCTGGCGCTGGCATAAAGACAGACCGCAGCGGCAGTGGCCAGATTAAGGCTCTCGGCCTGACCGTAGATGGGCACGGCCACGGTGTGGTCGGCGAGGGCGAGGTGTTCGACCGGCAAGCCCCAGGACTCGTTGCCCATCACCCAGGCGGTGGGCTTCTCCAGATCGGCGTCCAGGTCGGTCAGGTCGATGCCGGCGGCACCGTCGGTGGCGAAGATCTGCATCCCCGCTGCCCGGCAGGCCTCGATGGCTTCGGTCAGGTCGACCCCGACGACGATCGGCAGGTGGAAGATGCTGCCGACGGATGCGCGGACGGTCTTGGGGTTGTACACCTCGACGGAGTCGGAGCTCAGGATGACGGCGTCCGCGCCGAAGGCGTCCGCACAGCGGATGACGGTGCCGGCGTTGCCCGGGTCGCGCACCTGGGCGCAGATCACCACAAGCGAGACGTCCTTGCGGCTGTGCTTCTTCTTCGGCATCTCGACGTCTTTCGCCGTCTTGCCGAGCACGGCCTTCAGCGGCACATCGATCGCGTTGGCGACAGCCACAACGCCCTGCGGGGTGACCGTGTCGGTCATCGTCGCCAGGTTCTGCTCACTGACGCCGTAGTAGTCGACGCCGGCCGCCTTCGCGAGGTCGAGCAGGTCGGAGTTGTCGATGGCCGCGTCCCAGCGGAAATAGACGGCTTCGACAACACCCGGCAGGCGTAACGCCTCCCTCACGGCCTGGCGTCCCTCGACGAGGAACTTCCCGGAATCCTTCCGCTCCTGGCGGCGCTGGAGGGCCCGGGCGGCACGCAGGACAGCCTGCGACGGCTCTGGCAGTTCGATCGAAGCGACGGTCATCGTCGGCTCTTCTTTCACAGCTGATGGGTGCGGCCGGGCCCCGAACGGGCCCGGCCGGTGTTGACCCGAGAAGGTCAGGCGGCCTCGGCCGTCTGGTTGGCCTTCGCGACCTCAACCAGCGCGGCGAAGGTCGGTGCGTCGTTGACGGCCAGCTCGGCCAGGATCTTGCGATCCACCTCGACACCGGCGTTCTTCAGGCCGTTGATGAACCGGTTGTAGGTCATTCCCTCTGCGCGGGCAGCGGCGTTGATCCGCTGGATCCACAGCGCGCGGAAGTCACCCTTGCGGGCGCGACGGTCGCGGTAGGCGTAGGTGTAGGAATGCAGCAGTTGTTCCTTGGCCTTGCGGTACAGGCGGGAACGCTGACCCCGGTAGCCGGAAGCGGCTTCCAGAACTTCGCGACGCTTCTTATGGGCGTTGACGGAACGCTTCACGCGTGCCATGGCAGTTACTCCTCAGTCTTCGAGATTAGGGGTGGACGTCACTTGGCCTTGTAGCCGCCGAGGAGCTTGCGCGCCTTCTTGGCGTCGCCCTTGGCTACCACCTGGTCGCCGTCGAGCCTGCGGGTCTGGCTGGAGGGCTTGTGCTCGTTCAGGTGCATCTTGCCTGCCTGGCGGTGCATGATCTTGCCCGTGCCGGTGACCCGGAAGCGCTTCTTGGCACCCGAATGGGTCTTCATCTTCGGCATAGTGTCTGTCCTTCTCTTTCGTGTCCTGCTACAGGTCGATGTCGGGGTCCATATTGTCTGCGGGCCCCCGCTTCTTCTTGCTGACGGTCTGGGCAGCAGCCGCGACGGCCGCTGCGCGCAACTCGGCCTCCTGCTGGCGTTCGGCCTCGGTCTTCGCTGCACGGTCGGCGGCCTTGGCGGCCTTGGCAGCCTCCACCTCGACCTTCGCCTCGGTCTTCTTGCGTGTGGGCGACAGCACCATGAGCATGTTGCGGCCGTCCTGCTTCGGCGCGGACTCGATGAAACCGTCCTCGACGACGTCGTCGGCCAGCTTCTTCAGCAGGTTGAAGCCCAGCTCGGGGCGGCTCTGCTCGCGGCCGCGGAACATGATGGTGATCTTCACCTTGTCCCCGGCCTTCAGGAACCGCACGACGTGACCCTTCTTGGTCTCGTAGTCGTGGATGTCGATCTTCGGTCGGAGCTTCATCTCCTTGATGACCGTGTTGGTCTGGTTCCGTCGCGACTCGCGCGCCTTCTGTGCCGCTTCGTACTTGAACTTGCCGTAGTCCATCAACTTCGCAACCGGCGGACGCGCCATCGGGGCAACCTCGACGAGGTCGAGGTCGGACTCCCGGGCAAGCCGGAGGGCGTCGTCGATACGCACGATGCCCACCTGTTCGCCGGCAGGGCCGACCAGGCGTACCTCGTTGACGTGGATGCGTTCGTTGATCCGCGGTTCAGTGCTGATGTGTCCTCCAAATATCGGGATTGGTCAATCGACCGGCGTGAACGGCGAAGGGCCCCCGCGCATGCGGAGACCCTGACAGTACGGACGGAGCAATAGCTCCGCCTCTGGCACTGACCCGTCACCTGGGGTGATCGGGTGGGAGTTCAGGACTCCACTTTCGCGGACCGCCACCTCGCGGCGCAGTCGATCGACCTCGATTCTACCCTGCCGACCCACCCGGGGACGAATCGGGTGGGCTGAACAGCCAGCCCCATCCCCCGCCGTCGAGTTCGACCAGTCTGCGGGCGTCCGCGAGCTCTGCGACAAGGCCGTCCTCGATGACCAGCGGCGAAGGGCCGGCCACGTCGACGAGCACCGCGACCGCGCCCGCCTCGACCGCCGTTGCTGCGACCTCGTCCAGCCGGCAGGGCACGGGTCGGGCGTCGGGTTTCCAAGCGGTGAGCGCGTCTAGGCCGGTGAAGACGGGTAGCCCGGTGGTGCCGTCGCCGGTGGTCAGCAGGACGGCCCGCATCTCCGCATGCCGCTCGGGATCGGGCACGTCCCCGCCGTCGTCGCCGACTGCAACGATCGGCAGCAGGAAGCGCGCCGTGCACAAGCCGGCAACCGCACGCAGGTACTCGTCACGGCTACCTCCGGCGACGGCGAGCAGGGCGCGAACCTCGGGGTCGGGATCGCCGCGGTCGCCGGTGTAGGCGGCACTTGGCTGGGCAAGTCCCCTCACGAGCCGGCCTGACGCCAGGCAGCATTCAGTGCTCCGAAAGCCGCGTCCGCGCGCTCACGGTCGGTGCGCTGCAGACCGAGGAGCGGGCGCTGGTCGGGATCCCCGTCGGTGAGCACGTACGCCCACGGGTCGTTCTCCGTGAACCGGAACCCGGCGACCTCGGACCAGTCGAGATGGTGGCTGCGCAGCCCGTTGCGGAAGGTGAGGCCGGTGTCGTCCGCGCGCACGACGCTCAGGCCGACGCTCATCATGAAGGCGATCATGATGAGGACGAAGAAGGCGAGCGTCAGCAGCTGTGGTGGGGTGAACAAGTCCCTGGTCTCCGACGGCATCGCCACCCAGCCGGCCACCGACAGGACCAGCAGCACCGCCGACAGCACGGAGGCGGTCAGCAACGCGCGGCGCGGGCGAAGGACCAGCGGCGCCATCGGCTACAGCCGGCAGGCGTGGATGGTGGTGACAAGGATCGCGTCCGCGCCTGCGTCCCAGAGGTCGTCCATGATCCGCTGGGCCTCCTTGGCCGGGATCATCGCCCGAACCGCGACCCAGCCGGCCTTGGCCAGCGGGGAGACCGTCGGCGCGTCCAGCCCTGGGGTGACGAGGCACGCGGCCTCGAGCTTCTCTGTGGGCACGTTGTAGTCGACCATGAGGTAATTGCGGGCGGTGAGGACACCGCTCAACCGTCGCACCAGCAGGTCCAGACCGGCAGGGGCAGGGGCCTCGCGGTGCTGGACCAGGATGCCCTCAGACTCGAGGATCGAGTCGCCGAACAGTTCGAGCCCGGCCCGCTTCAGGGTGGTGCCGGTCTCGACGACGTCGGCGACGACATCGGCAACGCCGAGGCGCACCGAACTCTCCACGGCGCCGTCAAGGTGGATCAACCGGGCGGTCACGCCGTGGCTTTGCAGGTAGGTGGCCACCAGACCCGGGTAGGAGGTTGCGATGCGGCGTCCGTCGAGGTCGGCGACGGTCATGGTGGAGCCGCCGGGAGCGGCGAAGCGGAACCGGGTGCCCCCGAAGCCGAGCGCCATCACCTCGGTGGCCTCCGCGCCGGAGTCCAGCAGCATGTCGCGGCCGGTGATGCCCAGATCGAGCGTGCCCTCCCCCACGTAAACCGCGATGTCGCGCGGACGCAGGTAGTAGAACTCGACACCGTTGGCGTCATCGACGAGCACCAGGTCCTTGGGGTCGTGCCGTTGCCGGTAACCGGCCTCCCGGAGCATGCCGGTGGCGGCTTCCGCAAGGGAGCCCTTGTTCGGTACGGCGATCTTCAGCAATCCCTCAGCAGCCACGCGTGGTTCCCCTCCGGTCACAGGTATTCGTAGACATCGTCGAGCTCCAGCCCGAGGGAGATCATCAACACCTGCAGGTGGTACAGCAGCTGGCTGATCTCCTCAGCGGCAGCGCTCTTGCCCTGGTACTCGGCCGCCATCCAGACCTCCGCGGCCTCCTCGACAACCTTCTTGCCGATCTCGTGGACGCCGGCGTCGAGCGCGCGGACCGTCCCCGAGCCCTCGGGGCGCGTGGCCGCGCGGTTGCGCAGTTCGGCGAACAGGTCTTCGAAGGATTTGCTCACGAGGGCGCAGCCTACCGGGCGCGGGGCCAGGCGCGCCCATTGGTGACCGGCGCTGGGCACCTGTGGGAGAAGTCTGCACTCGGATGGGCTGCAGCCGGCCGAATCGGCCCTGGTCGCTCCTGTGGATGCAGATTCATCCCACGACAGCCTTGTCCACAGGGACGCGATCACTTGAACGAGACTCGGATGGGCTGCCGATGGTGTCGTCATGGACCGAATCGACACCCTTCTGGCGGGCGAAGGGCTCATCCTGCTCAGGGAGCACCCCGAGCTCAGCTCGACTCTCTACCGTCTTTGGCACCAAGGCCGCCTGAACAGGCTGCATCCGGGTGTCTACGTTGAGCCCGGCCCCGTCCCGGAGGCCTGCGGCTCCTTGCGCTGTGTCGCTGGGCTCCCCGCGCCGTGCTGCATGGCGCCACCGGAGCTGCGTTGTGGCTGGACGAGTGGACTGGCGGCGTGGTTCACCTGACAAACCCGGTCAGGCTGGTCGTTCCTCCCGGACTTCGGGTAACCCTTCGACGGGTCCCGCCGGAACACATCTGGCGGCTGCGCGGACTTGCGGTCGCGAGCGCCGCGTACTGTGCAGCAGAACTGGCCGCCGCAGACGATGGGCGCGCAGCAATGCGGATGTTCCTTGCCGGCGTCACATCGGCCGGGGCTGTCGAGGTGGCGACGCGAGCGCTCGAGGGCACCCCGGGAAACGGGCTTCGTCGCCGGGTGGTTCGGGCGCTGGCCGCGAATCCTTGGTCGCCGGCGGAGAGGCTGATGCACCAATTGCTGCGGGCTGCTGGCATCACCGAGTGGGTGGCCAACGCGACCATCCGTGTCGAAGGCTGTCGACTCCATCCTGACGTGCTGATGCGTGAGCAGCCCCTGGTGATCGAGGTCGACGGCTTCACCTTCCACGGAGGTCACGTCGCCTTCCAGAAGGATCGTGAGCGGCAGAACCTGTTCGCCCAGGCGGGGTACACCGTGCTGCGTTTCACGTGGGAGACCTCACCGAGAATCCGGCCAAGGTGATCACAAGGATCCGCCGAACCCTCCGTGGCATGAATCCGCACCTGCCTGCCGCATCAGGCGCCTGAGGCGGCGAATGGTGGGATCGAGGTGCAGACGCTTCTCAGAGGGCGATGCCGAGCAGGGCGTCGACGAGGTCGCGGACCTGGCCGGGGCCTGTGGCGTCGTTGCCGGTGGCCGCTGCCCACTCGTCGACTGCCGCGAGTGCGGCCGGGGCGTCGAGGTCGTGGCGCAGGTGGGCGCGCACAGCGTCGAGGGTTGCGGTGGCGTCCGGGCCGGAGGCAGCGGCCACGGCCTGGCGCCAGCGGTCGAGCCGGGCCCGGGCCGTCTCAAGGGCCGCAGCGGTGTACTCCCAGTCGCTGCGGTAGTGGTGTGCCAGCAGCACGAGCCGGATCACCATCGGTTCGGTGCCGTCGGCAAGCAGCCGGCTGACGAACACAAGGTTGCCCAGGGACTTGCTCATCTTCTTGCCGTCGAGGGCCACCATGCCGGAGTGCAGGAACACCTTGGCGAAGGCGTGACCGGTTGCCACCCGCGCCTCCGCTGCGCACATCGGGTGGTGTGGGAAGGACAGGTCGCTGCCGCCGGCCTGCACGTCGAAGTCGGGCCCGAGGGCATCCAGGGCGATCGCGGCGCACTCGATGTGCCAACCCGGGCGCCCCCGGCCGAGCCAGGAGTCCCACGCCGGTTCCCCCGGGCGTTCCTGCCGCCACACCAGGCAGTCGAGGCGGTGACGCTTGCCCGGACGCTCCGGGTCGCCACCGCGCTCGGCGAACACCTCGTCGGCCTCCAGCATCGAGACGCCGGTGCCGTCCATGAGGTTGCTGGCCTTGGTGACGGAGAAGTACCAGTCGGGGTACTCCGGGTCGGGCACCTGGTAGACGGCCTGCTCGTCGTGCAGCACCGAGATCAGGTCGGTGACGAGGTCAAGGCTCTCCACCACGCCGGTGAACGGTTCCGGCGGCAGCACGCGCAGCGCCGCCATATCGGTGCGGTACAGCTCGATCTGTTGCTCGGCCAGGTCGGCCCAGTCGACGCCCGTCGCGGCGGCGCGGGCCAGGAGGGGGTCATCGACGTCGGTGATGTTCTGCGCGTAGCGGACGGCCAGGCCCGCGTCCAGCCAGGCGCGGTACAGCAGGTCGACGGCAACGTAGGTGGCGGCGTGGCCAAGGTGGGTGGAGTCGTAGGGGGTGATCCCGCAGGCGTAGAGCCGCGCCTCACCGTCGGCGGGCCCGGCGGGCTGCAGCTGCCCGGAGAGGGTGTCGTGCACAAGGACGCGCGCCCCACCGCGACCGGGCAAGTGCGGGGGGTCAGTGGTCATCCAGGCACGCATGCCGCGCAGCCTACCGGCAGGGTGCGATTCGCCTGGGGCTAAGCTGGCCGCCGCGTCCGCAATCGGGAAGGGCTGTGATGATCGAATGGTGGCACGCGATCCTGTTCGGGATCGTTGAAGGGGTGACCGAGTTCCTGCCCATTTCCAGCACTGGTCACCTGACCCTGGTGGAAGGCATCCTGGGCTTCGACGTGGCCGACCCGAGCGTCACCGCGTTCACCGCGATCATCCAGGTTGGCGCGATGGTCGCAGCGATCATCTACTTCTGGTCGGACATCGTCCGCTTCGCGACCGCGTGGTTCCGCGGCTTGCGCATCGCCGAGCACCGCCAGGACCCGGACTACCGGATGGGCTGGGCGATCATCGTTGGCTTCGCGATCACCGCGGTGATCGCGTTGGTGTTCAAGGACCTGGTCGAAGGTCCGCTGCGCAGCCTGTGGGCGGTGGTGGCAGGCCTGCTCGGCTGGAGCGTGGTGATGCTCGCCGCCGATCGGCTGGCCAAGGTCGTGCGCGACGAGCACTCGATCACCTGGCGTGACGGCGCGGTGCTAGGTCTCGTGCAGGCCATCTCCCTCGTCCCCGGGGTGTCCCGCTCAGGGGCGACCATCGCCGGCGGCCTCTTCCGCGGCCTGGACCGGGTGAGCGCCACCCGGATGAGCTTCTTCCTGGGTGTCCCGACCCTGATCGCCTCGGGGGCCTTCCAGGCGGTCACCGAGGCCGGCAACATCGGGGCGCCAGGTGGCGTCGGCTGGGCCGCGACCGCCCTGGGCACGGTGGTCTCCGGGGTGGTGGCCTACGCTTCCATCGCTTGGCTGCTGAAGTTTGTGACCAGCCACGACTTCACTGCCTTCATCATCTACCGGGTGCTGCTGGCGGGCGTGATCATCACCCTGCTGCTGACCGGGGTGATCGCCGCGGTATGAAGAAGCGCGCCGCCGGCGTATCCGGCCTGCAGGTCTCGCGCCTGGGGCTGGGCACGCTCACCTGGGGCCGGGAGACGCGGATGGAGGATGCCACCGGGCTGCTGCGCGCCTTCGTTGCAGCGGGCGGGAGCCTTGTCGACACGGCAGCCGCCTACGCGGCCGGTGATGCCGAACGCATGATCGGACGGCTGCTGCGTACTGGCGGAATCGCTCGCGACGAGCTTGTCATCGCCACAAAGGCCGGCTTCGGCATCCGCGACGGCCAGCGGGTGGTCGACACCTCCCGGGGCGCGCTGCTGGCCGACCTGCAGTCGTCACTGCGCCGCCTGGGCACGGACCACATCGACATCTGGCAGCTGCACGCCTGGGGACAGGCGCCGCTCGAGGAATCCCTTGCCGCCATCGACACCGCCGTCGGCAGCGGGATGGTGCGCTACGCCGGGGTGTCGAACTTCGTCGGATGGCAGACCGCGCAGGCGGCCACCTGGCAGGCGGCCTTCCCCGGCCGGACGCCGATCACCTGCGCCCAGGTGGAGTACTCCCTGCTGGCCCGACGCGCAGAGGTGGAGGTGATCCCGGCCGTGCGCGCCTTCGGGATGGGCCTGCTGCCCTGGTCTCCGGTCGGACGCGGCGTGCTCACCGGCAAGTACCGCACCGGACGTCCGCGTGGCTCCCGGGGGGCGTCCCAGCACTTCGCGTGGTTCGTCGAGCCCTATCTGGAGCCCCGCTCGCGGGCGGTCGTTGACGCGGTGGCGACCGCCGCCGACGGCCTCGACCTGACCCCCGGCCAGGTGGCGCTGCTGTGGGTGCGGGACGCGCCCGGTGTCACCGCTCCCCTGCTCGGCGCCCGCACGGCAGCCCAGCTCGAGCAGTTCCTCGCCACGGAGGAGCTCGAGTTGCCCGCGGAGATCACCGCAGCCCTCGACGACATCTCCGGCGGGCCGAACGCCGGCAGGGACACCTACGAGACAGCACCCATCGGCTAGTTCAGGGAGGCACAACATGGCCATGACGGACGCAGAGCGCCACCAACCCTCGACCCTCGCCGACTGGCACGACTGGCTGGCAGCCCATCACGATCGGGGCGCCGGCGTCTGGGTGGTGATCTGGCGGCCATCCTCTGGCCAGCCGCAGCTCAACTACGACGACCTGATCCGCGAGGCGCTCTGCTGGGGCTGGGTGGACGGCCAGGCCAGCCCGCTGGACGAGCAGCGCTCCATGCTGTGGTTCACCAAGCGGAAGACCAACAGTCCCTGGGCTGCAACCAACAAGATGAGGGTCGCCGACCTCGAACGAGAAGGCCGCCTGCAGCCCCCGGGCATCGCAGAGATCGAACGCGCTAAGGCGAACGGCATGTGGACGGTGTACGACTCGGTGGAGGCCCTCGAGGAACCGGCGGAGCTGGCAGCAGCGCTCGACGCAACCCCTCCGGCGAGGGTGAACTGGAACGGGTTCCCGCGTAGCGTGCGCAAGCAGGCGCTGGCGTCCGTCGCGCTCGCCCACCGGCCGGAGACGAAGGCGAAACGCATCGCCACCGTCGTCGCAAGAGCAGCGGACGGCATCCGTCCGGCCTGAACCGCCTGCAGAACGCGGATCAGGTCAGCGCGTCGGCCCGGTAGCAGGCGGTGTACATCGCGAACTCGAACATCCGTCGGCCGGCGCTGTGGGGATGGGTGGCAACGAGTTCGCGGACGGCGGTGAGAACCTGAGCCTGGATGACGGGTGGGGCGACGATCCAGTGGCTCCGTGATGTCACCAGTGCCTCCACCGCCTCCGGGGTGATCCAGCGCACCGAGTCGAACCGGCGGCGCTCGAAGTCGCTGAATCCGGGGACTGGGCCCACGTCGTCGGCGTCGATCATCGCTTCCGCCGGCGAGGGGCCCATCGCTTCGGCGAGCGCGGCAACGAAGGGGTGCCGGGCGTCCCGGATGTTCCAGATCAACCCCAGCCGTCCGCCGGGCTCCAGGACGCGCGCGAGCTCTGCACCCGCCGCCACCGGGTCGAACCAGTGCCAGGCCTGGCCCACCGTCACAGCCGCCACGCTGGCATCGGGCAACGGGATGGACTCGGCGGTCCCGATCAGGGCCTCCGCCTCCTCGACCCGGCTGAGCATCTTCTCGTCCGGATCGACAGCCACCACATCGAAGCCGAGGCCCTGCACTGCCCTGGTCAGCTTCCCCGAGCCCGCGGCCAGGTCGAGCACCCGCCCCTGCACCCCGTCCAGCAACCAGGTGACGTGCTCGGGTGCGTAGCCCGGCCGCCCCCGCTCGTAGGCGCCGACCGCAGCCCCGAACGAGGTGGCCGGCTTCTGCCCGGTCATCACGCCTCGTCCAGGAAGCGGTCGAGCACTCGGCAGCCGAACTGGAGCGATTCGGTTGGCACCCGCTCGTCCACGCCGTGGAACAGGGCAACGAAGTCGAGCTCTGCCGGCAGTCGCAACGGCGCGAAACCGAAGCAGCGGACGCCGAGCCGCGACCATGCTTTCGCGTCGGTGCCGCCGCTCATCATGAACGGCACCACGGCAGCGCCGGGATCCTCTGCGGTCAGGCTCGAGGTCATGGCCGCCACCAGGTCACCGTCAAAGGTGGTCTCGACCGCGGGCTCGGAAATGGCCACCTCGTAGTGGACCTTCTCGCCGATCAGTTCGGTGATGGTGTCGTAGAACTCCTGCTCGTAGCCGGGGACGAACCGACCGTCGATACCGGCGGTGGCGTGTCCGGGGATCACGTTCATCTTGTACCCGCCCGACAGCATCGTCGGGTTCGCCGTGTTGCCCATTGTCGCCCCGACCATACGCGCGATGGAGCCCAGCCGCGCCAGGGTCTGCTCGGCATCGTCCGCGCCGATCTCGATACCGAGGGCCTGCTCGATGGCGTCCAGGAATTGCTGCTGCGCAGGACGGATTCGCGCCGGCCACGTGTGGTTACCGATCCGGCTCACCGCCTCGGCGAGGCTGGTGATGGCGTTGTCCTCGTTGTGCATCGAGCCGTGCCCTGCGCTTCCGTCGGCGATCAGATTGAGCCAGGCCAGACCCTTCTCCGCGGTCTGGATCAGGTAGAGGCGCTGGTCGTTCACGCTGAGGGAGAAGCCGCCCACCTCGCCGATCGCCTCGGTGCAGTCGGCGATGAACTCGGGGTGCGTGCGGGCGAACCAGGTGGCGCCGAGCGGGCCACCCGCCTCCTCGTCGGCGGTGAAGACAAGCCGGACGGGACGCCTCGGGGCGCGACCGGTACGCACCCGCTCCCGGACGACGGCGAGCAGGATCGCGTCGAAGTCCTTCATGTCGACCGCGCCGCGGCCCCAGACGTAGCCGTCGATGATCTCTCCGGCGAACGGGTCCACCTGCCAGTCGGACGCAACCGCGGGCACCACGTCGGTGTGGCCGTGGATCAGCAATGGCGCCAGCGACCGGTCACAGCCCTCCGGTGCCCAGTCGGCCACCAGGGTGGTGCGGCGAGGCTCGGACTCGAACAGCTGGCTCGTGATGCCGACGTCGTCCAGCTTCGTCGCGACATACTCGGCAGCTTCGCGTTCACCCTTCGCCCCGGAAGGCCCGAAGTTCGACGTGTCGAAGCGGATCAGCTCGCTGCACAGGCCGGCGACCTCGTCGGCGGCACTCAGGGGGGACTCCATGGGGCCATCCTGCCACCCGCTCCGATCGGCTCGCCCGTGCCTCATTTCGCCAACGACGACCGCGATTAGGTATAGTGCTCTGGCTGTCTGGGGAACCGGACGCAGCAGGAGTCCGGGTGGCGGAATAGGTAGACGCGCTAGCTTGAGGTGCTAGTGCCCTTTATCGGGCGTGGAGGTTCAAGTCCTCTCTCGGACACACAGTGAAGGTGACTCTGACTAGGTCGAATAGTCAGAGTCACTGTCGTTCTCCTGCCCTTGCGAACAACCGCTCCGGTTACCCGTCGATGACCGCGACGAGCTCGTCAAGGAAGGCCGGCAGATCCGTGCCCTTGTGGACGAGCCGCTGGACGCTGTCGCGCTCGCTGAACACCTCGACCAGCTGCTCGAAAACGGTCTGGAACGCCGCCCTGTCGCTGTCGGAGAAGGCGACCATCACGACCACCTGCACCCGGTTCTCCCCCCACGGGATCGGTCGGTCCGACATGCCCACTGCGATCGCCGTCCGGGTCGCGGTCATGCTCAGGGCGTGAGGCACGGCCAGCGACTCGGTGAAAGCCGTGGACGACATCCGCTCGCGCTCGATGCTCCGCTCCACGTAGCTGTCGTCGATGACGCCCTCGGTCACGAGGAGTGCGCCGAGCCGGTGGATGATCGCTTCCTCGCCCGAGTTTGCGTCGAGGTCCCGGACGAATGACCGCGGGGCGAAGTACTTTTCCAGCTCTATGCGCAGACGGGCCAGCCGCCGTGTCCGCCGGACCCGCATCGCCGCAGCGTGGACGCGCTCGACGTCGGCGTCGGAGAGGAACAGCGGGATCGTGACAATCCGGTCGCTGTGCCGGGGTGGCGCGATCGTGGTGAGGATCAGGTCCGAATCCATGGCCGCCCAGTCGGGGTCGGCCCGAGTCTCCACCCGCACTATCTGGATCGCCTTTCCGAGCGAACGGTCAAGGCTGGAGCGCAGCAAGCTGTCCAGGTCGTGGTAGCCGGGGCAGACGATGGTCGCCGTGGGCGGATCGTCGTCGGTCCGGTTACGTTCCAGCCTCGCTCCCACGTGGATGGCGATGTAGGCGATCTCCTCGTCAACCAGCGGAATGCCGAGCCGCTCCTGCAGCCTGTTGGCGATGTACACCGCCACCTCGAAGATCATCGGGTAGGAGGCCTTCAAGGTGCGGGTGAGCGGGTTGCGCGACCACGCCGATCCGACAACCCTCTCGGAGAGGTTCTGTACATGCAGAATCAGGCGCCAGGTGAAGTCCTCACCGGAGAGGTCGATCAGGAACTCGGCTGCGGCCGCCGCGCAGGCATCCAGCACGGCCTGCTCGACATCCGGGGACACCCGCTCCCTTGCCAGCGCCCGGACGGAGTCCAGGCGTGGAGCTACGACCCGGCTGAGTACCACAGTGGTGAGGAACTCTTTGTCCCCTCCGCCGAACTGGATGCCGAAATGTCGCAACGCCAGCTCGTCCAGCACCTCGCCGATGGCCACCTCATCGTCGCGGAGGTGCCCGATGCCGGGCGCCAGCGGTCGACCGCGCGCGATCCGGTCGGCGGCGATCGCGACATGCATCAGGACGTCTGCGATGGCGTACTCGTTGACGAAGTAGCCCAAGCCTCCCAGCGCATCCACCAGGTCGTTCTTGAACCGCGCATACGCCTCGGCGCCGACCGACCCCTCGCCAAGCACGCGCATCAGGGCAGTGAAGTCGAGTGACTCCATCTCGGCCTGGTCGTGCACCAGCCGGCTGAGCAACCGGCGCTGCGCCATCTCCGTGCCCTGAAGCCAGACCTGAGAACCCTGCCGCTCCAGCGTGAGGCCGCTCCCACCTAGGAAGTTGCGCACCCGGGCGAGGTCGCCCTCGATTGTTGCGGAGCTGACGTAGATCTCGTCCGCGGTGTCGTGGACGTCGAGCGGCGCTTCGGACTCCAGCAGACGGCGGACGAGCTGGTGCAGCCGGTCCCGGGGTGTGCCGGGCTCCACCGTGCCCTCGCGCAGCGCAGCACGCGCGGCCGGACCGGGCCGGTAGCCCTGCCCACCCGACTCGACAGCGACCGCGTCCGGGACCCTCGCATTCAGGGCCACCACGTAGCTGCGCACGGTGCGGGGGGTCACTCCCAGGTAGTCGGCGAGGGAGGCAGCGGTCACCCAGTCCTCGACCCTCACCAGATGGGTGAGGAGCCTGTTCTGTCGAGACCTCGACACGTTCCGACCTCCCGAGCGGATGCCTCCGGGCGTCTACGCGGCTCCGCGTGCACAACAGTGCGGCCTGCGTGCATCACAGTCAATCATGTTCGGGTCGGGCCAGGCGCACACCCCGGCCGGGACACGTTGCCGCATTCTTGCGGCTCCCCCGGCATGGCGCCCCGGCATCGCCCCATCATTCCTTCCGCCCCCGCGGAAACTGTCGTGGTTGAGGCGTCCCGGGACGACTCCCCATGATTGGGGCCGGAGGAGGCATCGATGAGGATCCTGGTGGTGTGCGGCGCGGGCGCGTCGAGCACGTTCGTCGCAATGCGCATCAACAGCGCGGCGCGGGCCCGGAAACTGGCCTACCTCGCCACGGCCACGAACGAGGCGTCGCTGGCCGACTGCGTGGAAGCCAGCGACCTGGTTCTCCTCGGCCCTCACCTGGCCCCTCATCTCGAACAGATCAGGGGCCTGGCCGCCCCACACGGCGTCAACGTCGTCCTGCTCGACGCAGACGTCTTCGCCGACCTCGATGGCACCAGGACGGTGGCCCGAATCGAGGCGGCGGTTCGCGACGGGTTCAACTGACCCGCCCGCGACGACAACCGACCACCAACGCCCGGCCGCACCGAAGCGGAACTACCGGCTCGCACCAACGAGAGGAATCGACATGACAGCAATAAACACATCGGCGCCAGCAAAGGGGGGAACGCGCGTCGCGGTTCAGAAGTTCGGCACTTTCCTGTCTGGCATGATCATGCCGAATATTGCGGCGATCATTGCGTGGGGCATCATTACTGCGTTCTTCATTCCGGTTGGTTGGACGCCGAATGCGGCGA
>JADGPA010000128.1 GCA_017882685.1 Propionibacteriaceae bacterium
CCTGACCCGGCCCAACCTCGCGCACTACACCCGGACGGCCGATGAGTTCGCTTGGCGTGCCGGTGAACTGCTCGACGCGATTGCCGACGGCTCGATCACGATCACCGTCGGCGGGCACTATCCGCTGGCCGAGGCCGCCCGGGCGCATACCGACCTGCAGGGTCGCAAGACCACGGGCTCGATCGTGCTGCTGCCGTAGGGCTCAGCCGAAGATCGTCGGCAACCCGATCGCCGAGTCCACCGCCAGCGCGAGGAACAGCACGGCCAGGTAGTTGTTCGACTGCAGGAACAGCCGCAGCGGCTTGACCGGGTCGCCGCGCCGCACTCCGGCATGCAGTTGGTGGGCCATGGTCAGGAACCAGGCGCCGGCCAGTACCGCCACCGAGGCGTAGATCCAGCCGGCGGCCGGGGCCAGCGCCAGGGTGGCGATCACGGTCAGCCAGGTGTAGATCAGGATCTGCTTGGTCACCTGCTGTTCGGTGGCCACGGCCGGCAGCATCGGCACACCGGCGGCCCGATAGTCCTCCTTGTAGCGCATAGCCAGCGCCCAGGTGTGCGGCGGTGTCCAGAAGAAGATGATCAGGAACATCACCACGGCGGGCCAGGCGATGGTGTCGGTGACCGCCGACCAGCCGATCATCACCGGCATACAACCGGCAGCACCACCCCACACCACGTTCTGCGAGGTGCGTCGCTTCAGCAGCAGCGTGTAGACCAGCACGTAGAAGGCGATGGTGGCACCGGCCAGATGGGCCGAGAGCATGTTGGTCGTCCACCAGAGCCAGAAGAACGAACCGACCGAGAGCGCCAGTCCGAAGATCAGCGCATGGCCCCGGGGCACCGTGGCCCGGGCCAACGGCCGGCGCTCGGTGCGCTTCATCATCTTGTCGATGTCGGCGTCGGCGACGCAGTTCAGCGTGTTGGCGCCTGCCGCCGCGAGCAGGCCACCGAACAGGGTGTTCAGGATCAGCAACGGGTCGACGGTGCCGCGGTTGGCCAGCAGCATGGCCGGAATGGTGGTGACGAGCAGCAGCTCGATCACGCGGGGTTTGGTCAGGGACACATAGCCGAGGAGCGTGGTCCGGATTCGGTGCGGCGCCCCATCGACGAGGTGGCCGTCACGAATGCTCACGCAGTTAACTCCTCACGAACAGCAACGCTCCGCGTCTACTACGCACGATGGTAGACCGGGGCGCCCCCGCGCCGGTACCGAAGGGTCGATTCACGGCGATTCCGCCGCCGCGACATGGTTCGCGGAGTAATCCTTCACCTGCGGGTAATCCTGCGGCAAGGTTGCCGACGTGGGGTGCGAACAGACTCTGCGGGCACTCTGCGGCCACCGACCGTCCAGCACTAGGGTTAGGGAGGACTAGCTTGCCAGTCGATCCGAGGACGCCAGGAGTGCGCTTGTGACCACACTCGAAGAGATTTCCGCCCTGACCGAGCCGCATCATCCCGACGACTGGAGCGAGCTCGACTCCCTGGCCGTCGACACCGTGCGGGTGCTGGCCGCGGATGCAGTGCAGAAGGTCGGCAACGGACACCCTGGCACGGCGATGAGCCTGGCGCCCCTTGCCTACTCACTGTTCCAGCGGGTCATGAGGCACGACCCGAGCGACACCCACTGGCTCGGCCGCGACCGGTTCATCCTGTCCTGCGGACACAGCAGCCTGACCCTCTACCTGCAGCTGTATCTCGGCGGCTTCGGTCTGGAACTCTCCGACATCGAGTCGCTGCGCACCTGGGGCTCCAAGACACCGGGGCACCCGGAGTTCCGGCACACCCTCGGCGTCGAGATCACCACCGGCCCGCTCGGTCAGGGGCTGGCCTCGGCGGTCGGGATGGCGATGGCCGCCCGCTATGAGCGCGGCCTGTTCGACCCGGACGCCCCGGCTGGCACCAGCCCGTTCGACCACTACATCTATTGCATCGCCTCCGACGGCGACATCGAGGAGGGCGTCACCAGCGAGGCCTCGTCGCTGGCCGGCACCCAGCAGCTCGGAAACCTGATCGTGTTCTACGACCGCAACCAGATCTCGATCGAGCACGACACCAACATCGCGCTCACGGAGGACACCCCGGAGCGCTACCGGGCCTACGGCTGGCATGTGCAGGAGGTCGAGGGCGGCGAGAACGTCGCCGGGATCGAAGCGGCGATCGCGGAGGCCAAGAAGGTCATCGACAAGCCGTCGTTCATCGCCGTGCGCACCATCATCGGCTATCCCGCGCCGACCAAGATGAACACCGGCGGGGTGCACGGCTCGGCGCTCGGCGACGAGGAGGTGGCCGCCACCAAGCGGGTGCTGGGCTTCGACCCGGACAAGACCTTCGAGGTGCGTGACGAGGTCATCGAGCACACCCGCAAGCTGGTGGCGCGGGGCCGCGAGGCCCACGAGAAGTGGCAGGGCGACTTCGACGCCTGGGCACAGCGTGAACCCGAGCGCAAGGCTCTGCTGGACCGGCTGCTGGCCCAGGAGCTGCCGGAGGGCTGGGACGCCGACCTGACCTATTGGGAGCCGGGCTCCAAGGCTGTGGCCACCCGGGCCGCCTTCGGCCAGGTGCTCAACGACGTGGCGCCGAAGCTGCCCGAATTATGGGGTGGCTCAGCCGATCTGGCCGGCAGCAACAACACGACCATCAAGGGCGTGAAGTCGTTCGGGCCGCCGTCGATCTCCACCGCGGATTTCACCGCCGACTGGTACGGCCGGGTGCTGCATTTCGGCATCCGCGAGCACGCAATGGGCTCGATCCTGTCCGGCATCGTGCTGCACGGTCCGACCCGCGCGTTCGGCGGCACCTTCCTGCAGTTCTCCGACTACATGCGCCCCGCGGTGCGGCTGGCGTCGCTGATGGACATCGACACCATCTACATCTGGACGCACGACTCGATCGGCCTTGGCG
>JADGPA010000129.1 GCA_017882685.1 Propionibacteriaceae bacterium
ACAACAGGCGTGTCAGGTCACGGCCCAGAAGCTGCCTGATCATGCGTCACGTCATCTGAGACGGGACAAGGCGGGTTGATGACTTGCAGATTCCGGTTCAAATACCCCACCGGGTATGCCGATAATCGCGATTATGTCCTATTATAGGAAAATCCTACCTATTTCAGCTGGATGACGTGATGTCGCCACTTCTCACGGAGCCGCCGCCGTTGGCGCCATCGCCCGGGGGAGCGGGGGCAGCCGTTTGAAGCGCAGTCGACGGTACGGGGTCCGGCCTGGGCTCGTGGGGTGGGGTTCACGGGCGACGACATCTTGATGATGCGGATCGTGCTGGAGGCGGGGGCATGGGTCTCGTCCTGTGGCCGCGAACTCAGGGTCGACCGGGGGAGTACACGCCCGCGCGAGGCTGTCGCTCGTCTGTGGCTCGCATTGGTCCGGTCAGCTGAAGAGCGAGCCCGACTAGGGCAGCGACTCACCGATGCATCGACGTGGGCGCGCCACGGGGCTGGGCTCGCGACATCGCCGCGCGATGAGCGAACGCTACGCGGCAGAGTCGGGCGAAGCGCTGACGGCGGCCGACTCGTTCCGCTGGCCGTGGATCCGGGTTCAGCGGCAGCCGATGCGGCGGGCGCTTGCCACGGCGGCGGGAACACCACCAGTCCACGGGGCGCCGTGACCAGGCAGCACCAGCCGGGCCTGGACATCGTCCAGCCGCTTCAGCGAGGCAAGCGCCTGGGCGCTGTCCCGGTTGGACCCGCGCGTCTGCAGCTGAGGGCTCGCCCTCCGACCAGTGACGGGGCTGACCGTGCACAGCAGATCACCGACGAAGACGACGCCATGGTCACGAAACTCCAGCACGCAACTGCCCTCGGTGTGGCCGGGGACATGGGTGACCACCGGCTGCCCCGGAGCCTCAACCACCGCGCCGTCGACGAGGTCTACGGTCGCCGACATCGTCGCCGGCGCGAGCGCCCCCGAAGCGACAGCGTGGGCGACGAACGCCCCAGTCGCCGGCCAGAATAGGTAACCGAGCAAGCTGCGTTCAGTCCTGTTGCGGCCAGGGTCGTCGGCCAACTGCCGGTCCGCGGGATGCAGGTGCACCGGCAATCCCTGCCGACCGAGCTCGCCCGCCATGCCAGTGTGATCGACGTGCCCGTGGGTCAGCAGCACCGCTCGCAAGTCCCTACGGCGGTAGCCGAGCTGAGCCAGAACGGTGTCGAGCTGGCGTGTGTAGCGCGGGAGACCCGCGTCCACGAGGGTCAGGCCGTCGCTGCCGCCGTCAACGACGTACCAGTTCACCCACCGGGTGCCGGCTCGCCACACACCCGGCGCGACCATCGTCACGCTCGCCAACCGACACTCTCCCCTGCTTTGACGGCCTGCACACGCGACCCGAACGATGACCATGATCCCGCACGCCGCCCGGCCCCGCCGCAACCCATGCGGCGTCGGCTCACGAAAGGCAGCGATCGCCCGCCCCGGCCCCGAACCAGGCTGCCACGCACACGACGTAGCCGCTCACGCATCATCTCCGTGCGAAGCACGGACAGCGGCCGACCGGATGTTCCCGACCGCGACGCCGCGACCGGGACGGTTTCAGCTGCCGCGACGACGTACGCGTCGAGCTCGGGCGACAGGAAGTCATACCGTGACGGTTCGCCGCGCGGGCCGCGTTCGTCCGGCAGCTGCTCATCAAGGGAGGCGAAGAATTCGGGCAGTGGTCGGACGCGGCGGGGGGCGGTCACGAGGTGTGCGGCACGCCTTGCTGGCTGCTGGAACTGGCTGGGGCACCTTGCGCAGCTTCGCGGCGCGCGATCAGCTCCAAAGCCCTGGTGCGCAACCGAGCTAGTGCGTCGTCTACCAAGATCAAACGAGTTTTCCGCGACACGCCGTGGCCGGTGCATGCATATCGTGACGCTCAGGTGCAAACGTGATCTTGTCGAGGGCCGAGGGCCGAGGGCCGAGGGCCGAGGCTTCGAGGTGGCCTACCGGTGGTGCGCGCGTCGGCCAGCCTTTCAGCGAATCGGGGCGCGACCGGGGCACGGCCCGTCCACCGAAGGGTGGATCCCGATCGGACTGGGGCACGGCAGGCGCAGCTCGGGAGTGCCGGAGGCAATGGCGATCCCGGCTGACGGCAGCACCCAACGTCGACACCTCTCATGGGCGAATCGACCTGGGGCAGGACCGCCCTGGGGTGGACGGGTCGCAGATCAGCACACCGCCGGTGTCGGTGTCGGAGCAGTTTCTGGATCATGTTCTATGGCCCGGGATAAGGCCGGAATCCCGGGTGATATCGCTCGCCGGGCGGCCGACCGGCGCCCACCCTCTTTCGATCACTCCGATTGGCCAAGACTAGAACGAGCCTGCGCCGGCTGCGGAGGGGCCGGGTGCCGCGGGGCTGAATAGTCGGACTAGTTGGGTGCGGGAGCGGATGTTGAGTTTTCGGTAGGCGTTGCTGAGGTGGTACTCGACCGTCTTGATGCTGAGGAACAGGGTGGCTGCGGTATCGGCGTTGCTCAGTCCGCGGGCGACCTTGAGGCAAACCTGCAGCTCTTGGGGGGTCAGCGTGGTCGCCACGCTTGCAGCGTTCATGGTGGACGCGCCGCGCGCGGGCAGGGTGGCGCCGGCGGAGGTCAGCTCTGCGCGGGCGCGGGTCGCCCACGGGGCGGCGCCCAGGCGCTCGAACTGTGTCAGTGCTGCCGTCAGCTGGGTTTGAGCCTCGGGACGGTGTCGCCCTCGGCGCAGTCGCGTCCCGTAGGCCAGCTGGGTGCGGGCCCGTTCGTAGGGGGAGGGGGCGTGGGTGTGCCACTGCACAGCCTTCTCGAACGCGGGCCGGTAGTCATCTCGTGCGAGCAGCCCGGAGCAGCGTTCGGCCGCGGCGAGGTCGGACGGCAGGCCCGTCATCGAAGCCAGGCGGTGCAGCTCGGCAAGGCCGCGCCGGGCGGCCTCGAGGTCCCCGGCCCGGACCTGTGCCTCGATCAAGTCAGGGAGCACCTCGAGGATCAGCATCGGCGAGTGGTCAGAACACGCCGCTGCTACGTGCAGCGCACGGTTGAGTACCTCCTTGGCCTCGTGGACCTGGTCGAGCCCGAGTTCCAACAATCCCAAAGCGGCTAGCGCCTGCACCGTTGCCACGACGCTGCTGCCGTCGGAGCGGCTCGATGCGAGGGCTTGAGCGGCGTGCTCTCTGCAGGTGTCCAAGCCGAACCCGGCCTCGATCCGGGCTAGCAGGCTCAGGCTCAGGGGCAGTTGGGCCGACCAGCTGGCCTCGGCAGCCAGGGCGGCAGCCTCGTGCGCGAGAGCTAGGGCGCTGGTCCACTCGCCCACCGTGCGTTCCAGGACGGCAAGCCACGGCAGTTGCACGCTCAGCAGGCCGATCGCATCGGTGTCCCGGCTGGCGTCGATGGATCGTTGCAGCAGGGGTCGGGCCTGCTCGGGCCGCCCCATCATCAGGTAGCACACGGCCGCGGTGTTGAGCAGCTGGTCGAGGGCCAGCGGATCGTGGGTGGCGAGCCCGGCCTGGCAGGACTGGAGCAGGCGTTCGACGGTGGAGGGGTCCCCGGACATCGCTGCGGCGGCGGCCGACCAGATGGTGGCGGCCAACGCTGTCGGCTCATCCTGGGCGAGCTGGAGGGCCAGGTGGGAGGCCTCGCCCGTCGTCGTGGCGGCGTAGTCGAACTGACCGGCTTGGGCGGCTGCCAGGTAGGCGCGTGCGGCCAGGTATGGTGCCGTCGATTGGATCCGTTCGGCAAAGGCCATCAGGCGGGTCCTGCTGTCGGTGGATGATCCGATCCACGACGACCACCGCAGGTACTGGCATTCCAGAGCCGGCTCCAGCAGAGGATCTGAAGTCCAGGCGCGGGCTTCGGCCAGTAGCCGGACCGCTTCCGCGACTGCACCCGCGGGTATTGCTGCGGTGGCCGCGGCGACCAGCCGGTGGGCTCGTCGTTCCGGATCTGGTGTCAGCTGCGCAGCTCGTTCCAAGGCGTGGGCTGCGATCGCGTGGCTGACCCGTGCCAACGCTGCCTGACCCACACCGTCCAACGCAGCGGCGACTGTTTCGTCGGTAGTGACCGCGGCCGCGGCCAGGTGCCAGGCACGTCGTGCCTGTCCGTCCGGGACGCTCACGAGTTGCAGAGCCGTGGCCAGGCGGCGGTGCGCGCTGCGCTGTTCTGCGGGCGCGGCGGCGTGGTAGACCGCCGATCGGACGAGTGGGTGCCGGAAACGCAGACGTCCCTGCCGCAGGATGATCAGGCCGGCGTCCTCGGCCGGTTCGAGGTCGGTCAGTCTGCCACCGGCCGCTTGGAGTGCCGCCTCGATCACATCTGCCGTCTCCACGTCGCTGGCCGCCGCGATCAGTAGCCCGGTGCGGGTGCGGCGGGGTAGCCCGCGGATCCGGCGCGCGAACGCGGCGGTCATAACCTCACCGAGCGGTGGTGGCCCGAGGATCGGCTCCCGGCCGCTCCTTTGATCATCGGATAGGTGGGCGGGCAGCTCCACCAATGCCAGGGGATTGCCGCGAGCCTGATCCCGCAACCGGTCCACGACCTCGGAGGAGGCATGGGGCCCCAGCCGACCGGCCAGCAGCTCCCTGGCGGACCGGTCGTCCAGGCCGGTCACTGGGAGCCGGTCCAGCACGTCGAAGCGTCGGGCGCCGGGCTCGTCGGTCCGGACCGCGAACAGGATGACCACGCTCTCGGCCTGCAGGCGGCGGGCCGCGAACACCAGCGCTTCGGCCGAGGACGCGTCCAGCCAGTGCGCATCATCGACCAGGCACAGCACGGGGCCTTCCTGGGCCGTCACCCCCAGCAGATTCAGCGTGGCGACGGCGACGGCGACCCGGTCCCCGAAGGTTGGTGGCCCGATCGCCAGTGCCCCGCGCAAGGCCGTGGCCTGCCGCGATGGCAGTTCGTCCAGGTGGGCCAGGGCGGGTTTCAGCAGGTCAGTCAGACCGGCGAACGGGATAGCGGACTCTTCCTGGATCCCCCGGGTCTGCAGAACGACAACGTGGTGCGCATGCTCGGCAGCGTCCTGGAGCAGGGTGGACTTACCGATCCCCGCCTCGCCGCTCAACACCAGGGCCGCACTCGTACCCTGCATCGCGCGGTCGATCAGCGCGGCCAGGAGAGCCTGCTCACTCGCGCGCCCCACGATCACATCTCGAGTGTAGGAAGGGCGCCCCTCCGGAAATGATCTCCGAACCCGTCGGGTGGCGGTGTTCTGTCACAGGTGAGCGCCGGGCGCGCCAGCGTCGTTGACGCGATCCGCCCAGGTGCTCGTTGGCAGCCCAGGGTGGCGGCCAGGGTTTCCTCGGATCCGAGCTACGACCACTCACACCTACTGTCGTGTCGCGATCAGGAGATAGACGCACCACCTCGACGCCTCGGGCGAGAACCGTTGCGTTCGAGCTAACGACTCTGTGGTGATCTGCCACCTGGTGGGCGCTCCCGTATCAGTCCCGTCTTCTCGACCCTCTATATAGACATCGAGTTCCCCTGCTAGAAACACGACTCCAGCCACGAACTGACTATGCTCCTCATTCATTCTGGGAAGTGGACCTTATGAGCGGAACTTTGTCGTGGTCACCACAACAACCGATGCCAAGCCCCATCGCCAGTACCGTCGGCCCGTCGCTAGCGGCACCGAATACCTTCGCTGCCCCGCTTACCGCAGCCTGGAAGTCGGGCGACTTCGACGAGAGGATATGGCTCTCATACTTCGACGGCTCCGCCTGGGGGCCGCCACAGCAGATTCTGCCGGGCGTTGCCTTCACAAGCGGCACCAGGCCGGCGCTGGCCTATTTTCCGTCCGATGACTCCCCATTCCTCCACGCAGCTTGGAAAGGGGGAGGCGAAGACGAGAGGATCTGGCACTCAAGTGTGAGCCTCGGGGGTTCCAACTGGGCGCCGCAGCAGGCGCTGCCGAGCCCCATCGCCAGCAGCGTCGGCCCATCGCTGGTGGGCTGGCTACCGTCTGAGTCAATCGACGTGTCCGTTGATGCACTCTACGCAGCGTGGAAAGGGGGCGATGGCGACGATAGGATTTGGTTCTCGCTCCAATTCCTCGGTACTTCCACCTGGGCACTCCAGGAAGCGCTGCCGAGCCCCGTCGCCAGCAGTATGGGGCCATCTTTGACTGTTTACGGCGGCACGCTTTACGCAGCCTGGCGCGGTGGTGGCGACGACGAGAGGCTCTGGTTCTCATTCAACCAATGGAACGGCGCCTCCGACCCCGGTCCGCAGGCGTTCTGGGTGCCGCAACAAGAGATCTTGCCGGGTGTTGCCTTCAGCAGCGGCGAAGGGCCTTCGCTCGCCCAGTTCAATGACCGTCTCTACGCAGCTTGGAAAGGGGGCGGCGACGATGAGAGGCTCTGGTACTCGAGTTGGGACGGATCGGAATGGGCACCACAACAGCAGATACTGCCGGGTTTCGCCTTCAGTAGCGGCGCCGGGCCCTCCCTAGCCGTCTTAGGTGGGGACACTCTCTACGCAGCCTGGAAAGGAGGCGGCAGCGACGAGAGGATCTGGTGGGCCTCGGCGTCCTGAGCTTCGCCGGCGGCTGCACCGCACGCGACACCACCCGAGCACGACAAACCTCACGCCTGCTCGACTCATCGCCACTCACCGCACCATGGTCACCCAACCACTATTTAGCACGCAGACGGACCTATTGCTGCCGGTTCTCCATCCGGCGTTGATGGTCGCCCATTTTCGTGATCTCGTCCCGCGAGATCTTGTTCAATTTCGCCAGAGCGACAGTAAAGTCAGCGCTGCCATTCTGTTGCTGTGGTGCTGCAGCATTGGACTGAATTGTCGGGTCCGTCGGCTGAGCCTTCGTCGACTTGGCCTTCGGCGGCACCAGGACCCCTCAAGAGTGGACTTACCTGCAGCTTGTTCACTCTGAGTATAGCAATGCTCTACGGAGAGACACTGCTGTCGTCGCGAAGGTCGATCGTTTTCCTGAGCCGGTCGGCCTGCGCTTCCGGGCTGTAATCCACTTCCTCGACGCGCACGCCGGGTAGCCAGATGACGCGCGCGATCCCTCGCACTGCCGCCTTCCAAAACAACCTGGCGTCCATGGGGTTCCGCTTCTCTCGGTGGGGACCCACATAGTCACTGGCCCGCTCCCGCAACAGGGGCAGGGTGGCCGGGTCCTCGGCCCAGCCGGCCGCGATCGCCTGCACCGCCGCCCGCCGCACGAACCCGGCCAACTGCAGCGCGAACCCCAACCGGTTGTGATCACCGCGCCGCTTGCCGATCAACCCCAGATCCGCGTCATCCAGAAAGCAGAACCGCTCCAACTCGGCCCACGACGGCGGGCCGGTGAAGCGCCCATACCCGGCAACCTGGACATCCGTGAGGAACTCGACCGGCACGGCCGCTCACCGTACCCACCACCACTCCAGAGTGCTCCGCTAGCGCCGGATCCTGTTCCGATGCTCCTCGCAGGCCGACCTGGGGAGGCGCGAGGAGGCCCTGGCCGCTGTCACCGAGGCCGTCGGGATCTACCGGCGGCTGGCCGCAGCCCGACCCGACGCCTTCGAACCCGACCTCGCCTCGGCGTTGGACGGTCTCGGGCTCCGGCTGTCGGACCTGGGGAGGCGCGAGGAGGCCCTGGCCGCCGCCACCGAAGCCGTCGGGATCTACCGGCGGCTGGCCGCAGCCCGACCCGACGCCTTCGAACCCAGCCACGCAGGATCCTCGAAGAACCTCTCGATCTACCTGTGGGGCGTGGGGAGGCGCGAGGAGGCCCTGGCTGCCGCTACCGAGGCCGCCGACGTCTCCCGGCGGCTGGTCGCAGCCCGACCCGACGCCTTCGAACCCGGCCACGCAGGATTGCTGATTAACCTCGCGAACTGCCTATTCGGCCTGGGGAGGCGTGAGGAGGCCCTGGCCGCCGCCACCGAGGCCGCCGACATTTACCGGCGGCTGGCCGCAGCCACGCCCGACGCCTTCGAACCCGACCTCGCCATGGCGTTGCAGGGCTTCGGGAACTGCCTATCGGACCTGGGGAGGCGCGAGGAGGCCCTGGCCGCTGTCACCGAGGCCGTCGGGATCTACCGGCGGCTGGCCGCCGCCCGACCCGACGCCTTCGAACCCGGACTCGCGCTCTTGCTCAGTTCGTTTGCTGCGGCGCGTACCGTCGGTGGCCAAGAGTTGGACCAGGCGTTGGCGGCCATCGACGAGGCCGTAGACATCTACCAACGACTGGTCTCGCACAGGCCGCACGTGTTCACCAAGAATCTGATGACCGCGTACCAGTTCCGTGCTGGCATCGTCAAAGGTCTTGGCCACCACCACGGGGCGGCCGAGGTGAAACTGCGCCAAGGCAACCTCTAGGAGCGCTTACGTTTGGCTGACAGAAGTACTGCAGGAAATAGCCCTTCCGTGAAGTAATTTGGTCCCATGGGCACTCCCAGATCCCTCCAGCCGGGCCAGGATCGCCGCAGAGTCACTTCACGAAAGGTGGCCTCGGCGGTCGGGGTACCCGTGGAGGCCGACGACAACCTCACCGTCTGGACCCAGCGCTACCTCGACCTGGCGGTCCGCGGTGTCCGCTCCGACGAGGTCACCGGGAAGATCACCCGGCACCTGCAACGGTTCAACGACTGGTTCACCGCCGGGCTCGGCCACGACCGGGTCTCCGCCGTCACCGTCCGCGAGGTCACCGCCTGGCGCGACCACCTCTCCAGCCAGGGCAACAACAGCCGGGACGGCACCACCACCACCGCGATGGCCCCGGCCACGGTCAACAACCACCTCGCCCACCTGTCCGCGCTGTTCTCCTGGATCACCGTCCACGCCCCGGCCGGGCTCCTTCGTCACGGCGACCCGACCAAGAACGTCGAACCCCTGCCGCTGCCCGCCCCCGAAGTGCGCGCCCTGGGCGAGGCCCAGGTCCGGACCGTCAAGAACGTCCTGGACCGGATCGAGGGCTTCCACCAGCTCACCGGCCGCCGCCACCGCGGCCAAGGCACACCCGCGGTCCACCGGCACGCCCGACCCTTGCGGGACCGGGCGATCGTGCACCTGCTGCTGGGCACCGGGCTGCGCCGGGCCGAGCTCGCCAACCTCGACCTGGCCCAGCTCGACCCCGCCAACCCGGCGGACCTGCGCCGGGTCAAGAAGGCCAAGCTCACCGACGTGCGCGGCAAGGGCCGCACCAGCCGCACCGTCTTCCTCGGCCGCGACGCCCGCCACGCAATCGCCGACTACCTCGACCACGAACGCCCCGGTGACGCCAACCAGAACAGTGACGCCCTGTTCCTCGCCGCAGCCTCCGTTGCTGCCCGGCGGCCCGACGGCCGGCTGTCACCGCGCTCGATCAACACCATCGTCGGCCAGGTCGGCCGCCTCCACGACGCCGAGACCACCGACCGGGAACGCCATCTCGGCGTCTTGCGCCCCCACGACCTCAGGCACACCTTCGGATACCGGCTCTCCCAGACCAGCGGCCACAACCGGGCCGAACTTGAACGA
>JADGPA010000017.1 GCA_017882685.1 Propionibacteriaceae bacterium
CCGCGGTCCCCCGGCGCCGTCCGGCGGCCGGATCCGGTCCGGGGTGGCCGTCACGCTCACTGCTCCTCCTCGCGCATCACGGTGGCCAGGTAGATGGTGATGAACACCAGCGAGATCACCAGCATGATCGTCGCCAGGGCCGAGCCGAACCCGATCCGGCTCGCCTCACCGACGACGTTCTGGGTGACGAGCGCCGAGATCAGCTCCAGGCCGTTGCGGCCCTTGTTGATGACCCACACCAGGTCGAACGCGCGCAGCGACTCGATGACCGTGATGACGAGCACGATGATGTTGATGGGCCGCAGCACCGGGAACACGATCCGGAAGAACGTGCTGACCTCGCTGGCGCCGTCCATGGAGGCCGCCTCGCGCAGCGACGGGTCGACACCCTTCAGGCCGGCCAGGTACAGCAGCATGATGTAGCCGACGTGCCGCCAACTGGAGGCGATCAGCACCGCCCAGATGTTCACCTTGGAATCGCCGTACCAGTCCACCGACGTGCCCAGAACATTGTTGAGCAGGCCCTGGTCACGCGAGTAGAACAGTTGCCAGATGAAGCCGATGAGGGCCAGCGACAGCACCACGGGCAGGTACATGGCCGTCTGGTAGAAGCGACCGCCCTTGACCTCCTTGTCGAGCAGCACCGCCATGAACATGCCGAACGGGGTGGCCAGCCCGAAGAGCACGACCAGCCAGAGCACGTTGTGCTCCATCGCCGGCTGGAAGGGCGGGTAGTTCGTGAAGACGTTCACGTAGTTGGTCGTGCCGACCCACTCGATGGTGTCCAGGCCGCCGATCCCGTTCCACCTGGTGAACGAGAGCAGCACGGTGCAGATCGACGGGAGCCACACCAGACCGACGACCAGGGCCAGCGGAACCGCGACCATGACCACCACCGTGATCCGGTCGCGCAGTCCCAGCCGCATCCTGCGGTGTCCGCGAGCCGGGGGCGATGGTGCCTGGCCCCGGCCGACGGAAGCCTCGTCGACCCCCGCCGAGACCGCGGAACGATCAGTTTCTGCCATCGAGCTCTCCCCTCACGCCGTTCCCCGCCGCGGCCGCGGCGGGGAACGGCGGTGCCTCGCAGATCAGGACACGAAGATGGACTTCTTCTGGCTCTCGATCTGGTCCAGAACGGTCGAGACGCTCTTCGGGTCCTTGATGAAGGCCTGGAGCTGGGGGATCATCACGGTGGAGGCGAAGTCGGGCCGGGTGTCGCGGTCGAGGAACTGCGCGATGCTCTTCGCCTGCGAGATGATCTCGGCGGACTTCTTCTGCAGGTCCGTGTAGGTCGACGTGTCGGCCTCGGAATTGGCCAGCACGTTGGAGGGATCGCTCTTGGCCCAGATGGCGCCGGCCTCCTTGCCACCCAGGAACGTCAGGAAGGCCTTGGCCGCATCCTTGTTCGAAGGCTTGGCGGCCAGCATGAACCCGTCGATCGGCGCGTCGATGGCGTCCGCCCCGATGGCCGGGTCGATCTCGGGGAAGGGGAAGAAGTCGAGGTCCTTGCCGTTGTCGACCTGCTGCGCCACGAACGACCCCAGCAGGTACATCCCCGACTTCTTCTGCTGCAGACTCTGTGCGGCCTCCTGCCAGGTGCGGCCGAGCGAATCGGACTGGTGCAGCGGCAGGAGTTCGGTCCAGACGTCGAAGACCTTCTTGACCTCGGGGCCGTTCCACGTCTTCTTGCCGGCCATCAGATCGACGTGGAACTGGTAGCCGTTGACCCGCATGTTGATGATGTCGAAGGTGCCCATCGCCGGCCAGCCGTCCTTGTCGGCGAACGCGATGGGGGCGATGCCGTCCTTCTTCATCTGCGCGCCGAGCGTCTTGAACTCGTCGAGCGTCTTGGGGACGGTGTAGCCCTTCTCCTTCCACAACGACGGCCGGTAGAAGACCGCCCACGGGTAGTTGTAGATCGGCACGAAGTACTGCTTGCCGTCGTCACCCGTGGAGGCCTTCTTGAAGGCGTCGCTGAATCCGGTGAGCTTGCCCCACACGTCGCTCAGGTCGCTCGCCAGGCCCTGGGCCGCGAAGAACCTCATCCGGTAGCCGGCGAACCAGGTGAAGACGTCGTCCGGCTTGCCCTGCAGGTAGTTGTTGATGTTCTCCTGGAAGGTGTTGTGGTCGACGGTGTTGATGTTCACCGTGACTCCGCTGTTGGCCGCCTTGAACGCGTCGGCCTCGGCCTGCATGGCCTTCTTGGGCACGTCGTCGGAGTAGTTCGACCCGACCTTCAGGGTGCCGCTCGGGGCGGCGGCGGCACCACCGGCCGAGCTGCTCTTCGCCGCGCCGCTGGAGCTCGAGCCGCAGGCGGCCAGCGCGCCGGGGAGGGCCAGCGCCGCCCCGGCCCCGAGCGCGCCCTTCAGGAGGGACCGGCGCCCGAACGAGGTGGCGGAGGCCGACGGTGGGATGAGACGGGCCAGGTACTCCGCCTCGGAGCGGGGACGGGACATGCTGACTCCTTCGTCAGTTGGTGATCGCTTGGCGAACACAACCAAACACGAACCCTCATATCCGGCACATCATCTGCAGCTCTCAATCCCGCGTCAAGGGTTGTAGCGGTCTTGTGACCGAAGCGGGTTTGCCCACCACCGTCGCCTGTGCTGCGGCGATGAGGCCGGCGACGGGTAGCGGCGAGACGCGGCAGGGCAGCGGCCGACCGGCCACCCGCCCCGGATGTTCGAAAATGTTGACTCGCCGGACGGCATGGGGCACAGTGTCGGCCATGACCACGGCCCGTCCCCGGCGCACGAGCCACTGATGCTCGCCCGGCAGCGACAGGAGCGCATTCTCGACCAGGTCAGGGCCAGCGGCGGCGTCCGGGTGAGCGACCTGGTGGACCTCCTCGGCGTCTCGGACATGACGATCCGGCGCGACATCGCGATGCTGGCCCGCCGCGGCCTGGTGGCCCGGGTCCACGGCGGCGCCATCGCCCTCTCGGACCGCAGCGCGGACGAACCCGGCTTCGCGGCCAAGTCCTCGCTGCAGACCGAGGAGAAGGAGGCGATCGCCGCTGCGGCGGCGTCCCTGGTGCAGGCGGGTGACTGCGTGGCCGTCTCCGCCGGGACGACCACCTTCGCGGTGGCCAGACAGCTGCGCGACGTTCCCGGCCTCACGGTCGTCACGAACTCCGTCCCGGCCGCGGACATGCTCCACTCCAGCGCGCGGGACGACCTCACCGTCGTCCTCACCGGTGGCGTCCGGACGCCCTCCGACGCGCTGGTCGGCCCGGTCACCGTGGCGGCGCTGCGGTCGCTGCACGTGGACTGGCTCTTCCTCGGGGTGCACGGGATCGATGAGCGCGCCGGGCTCACCTCGCCGAACCTGGAGGAGGCCGAGACCAACCGGGCCCTGATCGCCTCGGCCCGGCAGATCGTGGTGACCGCGGACAGCACGAAGTGGGGCGTGGTGGCGTTGAGCTCGATGGCACGACTGGACGACGTCGACATCGTCGTCACCGACGACGCGCTGGAGGTGGAGGCCCGGCGGACCCTCTCGTCCCGGGTCAGGCGCCTGGTGATCGCCCCGCGCCCCTCCCCGGTGCCGTCGACCGACGCAGCGGACGCGGACGACGCCGACGACGACGGACGGCAGGAAGGTCCCCGATGACCAGCACCCCGGCCGACACCACCGTGTGCCGGACCCTCGACCACATGGCCGACGGCCGCGAGCTGTTCTACTACGACGACCGGGAGCCGTACGCGAGCGGCCGGGCGAGCCGGGCGGTGCCCGACACCCGGGACCTGCCACCGGCTGCGGGCGGCGGCTCGCAGGTTCGGTACGACGTGCTGACCGGCGAGTGGGTCACCATCGCCGCCTACCGCAACACCCGCACGTTCATGCCGCCCGCGAGCGAGTGCC
>JADGPA010000130.1 GCA_017882685.1 Propionibacteriaceae bacterium
CACGGGGATCTGCCGGTCGAAGCGTCCGGGGCGCAGCAGTGCCGGGTCGAGCACGTCGGGGCGGTTCGTCGCCGCGATCAGTACGACCCCACCATGCACGTCGAAGCCGTCCATCTCGACCAGCAGCTGGTTGAGGGTCTGCTCGCGCTCGTCGTGACCACCGCCCATACCAGCGCCGCGGTGGCGTCCGACGGCGTCGATCTCGTCGATGAACACGATGGCCGGGGCGGCCTCCTTCGCCTGTTCGAACAGGTCGCGGACGCGGGAGGCGCCCACACCGACGAACATCTCAACGAAGTCAGAACCCGAGATGGAGAAGAACGGTACGCCCGCCTCGCCGGCCACGGCGCGCGCAAGCAGCGTCTTGCCGGTGCCGGGCGGGCCGTAAAGCAGGACGCCCTTGGGGATCTTCGCGCCAACGGCTGTGAATTTGGCCGGCTCGGAGAGGAACTCGCGGATCTCCTGGAGCTCCTCGATGGCCTCCTCACACCCGGCGACATCGCTGAACGTGGTCTTCGGGGTGTCCTTGCTTGCCAGCTTCGCCTTCGACTTGCCGAAGCCGAGCACTCGGTTTCCGCCGCCCTGAACGTTGTTGAACATCACGAAGAACAGGATCCCGATCACGAGGAAGGGCAGGATGCTGAACAGGAAGCTCGTCCAGAAGTTCGGCTGCGCCGGCTCGCCCCTCCAGACGTCGAGGCTGCCCTCCGCTGCGCGGGCGTTCAGCCGGTCGACGAGCTGCTGGCTCTGGGTCGCCACCCAGGTGGCCCGGTACTTGCGGGCAGGGGTCTCCTTCGTTGTGATCTTGATGGTCTGCTCACCATCGGTGAGCACCACCTCTGCCAGTGGCGTATTGCTGTTGACCAAGGCGACGATCTCGGAGGTCGGCTTCTCGGTGTACCCACCGATGCTGCCGACGGCTTCGAAAATCAGCGCGATGGCAACGAAGCCGAGAACGATCCAGGTGAATGGGGATCGAAAGAACCGGTTGGGTTTCATTTCCTGCCTTCATGAGCCTTCGCTTGCGCTACCAGCCGACGATACCGAAGCGGACAACCTGACCGAGATCGGCGGCTCAGCTGTAGACGTGTGGCGCCAGGATTCCGACGTCGGTGAGGTTGCGGTACCGGCCAGCGAAGTCGAGGCCGTAGCCGACGACGAACTGGTTGGGCAGATCGAAGCCGACGTACTTCACGTCCACCTCGATCTTCATGGCGTCCGACTTGCGGAACATCGTCATGATCTCCAGGCTCGCCGGACTGCGCGATGCCAGGTTCTGCATCAGGTAGGTGAGGGTGAGTCCGGTGTCGATGATGTCCTCAACGACGAGGACGTGGCGCCCGGCCAGATCGGTGGACAGGTCCTTCAGGATCCGCACCACCCCGGAGGACTGCGTGCCCATGCCGTAGGAGGAGATCGCCATCCAGTCCATCGCGCAATCGATGTGGAGCGCGCGCGACAGGTCGGCCATCACCATGACCGCGCCGTTCAGCACCCCCACCAGCAGCGGGTTCAAGTCCCGGTAGTCGGCGTCGATCTCGGCGGCCAGTTCGGACAGCCGGGCCTCGATAGCGGACTTGGAAAAGAGGACCTCGGCGAGATCGCCGGCCATGTCAGCAGCATCCACGGGAAGAAACCTACCGTCCCGGACGCCTGCGTCTTACCCGGTTCACCCTCGGCGGACGCCCAGCCGGCCCGCCTCGCGGCCGACCCGGGCCCCCGGCACCTCCACCCAGCGCTGGCCGTGCCAGTCGGTGACAAGGGCCGCGACCGCGGCGATGCCGGCGGCAGAGAGGTCGAAAGCACCCTGGGCGCGCAGCCAGTCGCGCAGGACGCGAGCGAGCAGGGCCCGCGGCAACCCGGCCAGCCAGTCGCAGTCGAGTTCTGCTGCGTTGTGGGCGGCCAGCTCGGACGCGGCAAGGTCGTCGAGCAGGTCGGCGTCGGCGCGGGCGAGCTCGGCCGAACGGGCCAGAGCCAGCGCCACGCCCGGCCCGAGTTCGGCCTCGAGAACGGGCAGGACGCGGTGGCGCACCCGCGTCCTGGTGAAGCGGGGCTCCTCGTTGTGGGGGTCGGTCCAGGCCGTCAGGCCGAGCTCCGCGCAGGCGGCAGCAGTCGTTTCTGCGCGCACGGCCAGCAGCGGACGGACGAAGACGTCGCGGCGGACCGGCATCCCGGCAAGGGACCGCGTCCCCGACCCGCGCGCCAGTCCCAACAGGACGGTCTCTGCCTGGTCGTCGAGGGTGTGGCCGAGCAGCACGACCTCCCCCGGCACCGCTTCTGCTGCGAGCGCGGCGTAGCGGGCCCGTCGCGCCGCAGCCTCGATGCCAACTCCTGCCAGGTCGACGACGACCGGCAGCACCACGGCGTCCAGCCCGAGACCGGCCAGAATCGCTTCCACTCGGGCCGCAACGTCGGCGGAGCCGGCCTGCAGTCCGTGGTCGACGATGGCCGCGCGCACGCCGAGCCCGGTGCGGGTGCCGACGACCACGGCGGCCGCGGCGAGGGCAAGGGAGTCGGGGCCACCCGAGCAGGCCACCAGGATCGGCCCATGGGCCACCGCCTCAACGGCCTGCACCACCTCGCGGGTGGCGGGGCCCAGTGCCCGGCGAGCCATCAGACCCGGTGCAGCCACTGCTGCGGGTCGTGGATCTCCACCACTGTTGGCAGCAGCCCGGGCGCCTCGAATGCCCGGTTGAGCGTCTCCACCCCGGCAGCGGCGATCACCTGGCGGCAGAACTCCGCGCCGTCGCGGTACTGCTCACGCTTCAGGTCGAGCCCGAGCAGGCGCCGCAGCCAGGAGCCCCAGCCATGCTGGTCGCGGCGCGCCTCGAATGCCCTCCGGATGGCCGGGTACGTGCGCACGACATCGGTACCGACTCGGTCCATCATCACGTCGGCGTGGCCCTCCATCAGTGACATCACCGCGGTGACCTGGTCGAAGGCCCGCTTCTGCTCCGGTGAGGAGAACAGGTCGCGGACGTCGCCGCTCTTGCCGGTGGGCAGGCCGAAGCGCAGCTCGTCTGCATCCAGCAGTTCGCCGAAGAGGCCGAGCATGTGCTCCCGCAACCACGGCGCGTGCCCGAACTGGAAGCGGTGCGTCTCCTCGTGCAGGCAGACCCATAGCCGGAAGTCCGCCGGGTCGACCCCGAGCCGGCGCTCGACAGAGACGACGTTCGGGGCCACCAGCAGCAGCCGGGCCGGCGCGACGAACGGGTCGAACTGGCCGAGGATGCGGTTGGCGATCAAGGCGAACACCGCGCCGGCCTGTACCCCGAGGGCCTTGGCGCGCACCGCGTCCACCGGGGATCCGTCGGCCCGTTCGGTAGCCATGCCTGCGCCAGCGAGGAGGGCCTGAGCAGTAACGGAGACCGAAGCGATCCAGCCCGACCGGTCGACCACCAGCACGCGGCCGGGCGCGGGACGGGTCATGCCGGTCACCCGCTCGACCTCCGGTGTCGCGCGCTCAGCGGCGTCCCGCAGTTCGGCGACGACCTGCGCGATCCCATCGGGTGGGAGTTCGGGACCTGGGTGCACCAGCGAGCGGCCGGTGCGCGCTGCGGTCGACCAGTCGACCGGCGGCAGTTGTTGCATGACCCCACCCTACGGGTGGCTCAGCGGCAGCCGCAGCGCACAAGGACGGCGGTCGAGCGGTCCAGCCAGTTGTAGGCAGTGGACTGTCCCCTGGTCCTGTTCGCGACAATGGCGAACACCAGCCGGGCGCCGTCAGCAGTGGTCAGGTAGCCGGCCAGTGCTGCCACCCCGACGAGGGTGCCGGTCTTGGCGTGGACGTTGCCCCGTGCCACCTTCTCGGACTTGTCGTCGAACCTGTCCTTCAACGTCCCGCTCACCCCGGCAACCGGCAGCCCGGACGCGACTCCGGCCAACGCCGGGGTGTCCAGAGAAGCGAGGACGGCTTTCGCGAGCACTGTCGGCGTGACCCGTGCGGAAAACGACAGCCCGCTGCCGTCCAGCACGCGCATGCCGTCTGACCACAGCGAGTGGGCGGTGAGCCAGGCCTTGAGGGCGGCGGCACCACCGGTGAAGCTGGCGGGTTTCCCGGCCGCCAGCGCCAGGTGCCGTGCGATGACCTCGGCAGCGAGGTTGTCGCTGTAGGTCAGGGTGTGGCCGACGACGGTTGCCAGCGGAGCCGACTGGACGCTGGCGAGCTCGGTGGCGGCCGCGCCCGCTCGGGTACGGACAACCTTGGTGACGGCGATGCCGGCAGCCTTGAGGCGCTTGGCGAACGCCGTCGCGGCCGTCCGCGCGGGGGCCGGGTCAGCCTGCCATTCGTTGAACCGTCCAGAGCCGATGAGCAGCGGGCTCACCCTGGAAACCCAGGAGTGCCACTTGTGCTTCCAGGCCGGGTTGAAGTCGGGGCCACTGAACAGCGAAGTGTCGTAGCCGAGCTGCACCTTCTTCACTCCGGCTGCAGTGAGCGCGGCCACCGTCGACATCGCCAGCGCCTGCAGCGAGGCCGGTTTCGCTGCCGACTTCGACTGCTTGTCGGTGAGGAGCGGGTCGCCGCCGCCGACCAGCACCACCACGCTGTTGGAGCGCACCACACGGGTGGTGAACGTGTGGTCGGCACCGATGGTATCGAGGGCGGCAAGAGAGGTGAGCAGCTTCATGGTGGATGCCGGTGCCAGCGGTTTGTCGGCGCTGCGCGAGGTGACAACGCTCCCGTTGGCTCCCAGCACGACCAGCCCGCTGGCACCGATGCCGCTGCGGTTGACGGCAGCGAGTTTCGTCGCAACCACCTGGGTGTTGGGAAGGACCGTCGAAGTGGGGCTGGGGGCTGGCGCAGTGCTCGCTCCCGCGGACGGCGCGCCGTCAGCCACCTGGCCGCCCGATTGCGTCGGGCCGGCGGTGGTACACCCCGCAAGCAGAGCGGCGCACAGCAGCCCGGCGAGCCACCGCGAGGGGCCCGGCGGGCAGGATCGCCACCTTGATCGGCCAGCGGCTAACGATAGGCTCGGGTTTGACATTACGAACAATGATGACAGGTAGGCACAGATGACTCCGACCGATCGCCCCTCATTCGCCCGCCCCAAGATTCAGCCCAGCCTGCGCTTCGACGTCACGATCGAGATCCCCAAAGGAACCAAGAACAAATACGAGATGGACCACCACACCGGCCGGATCCGCCTGGACCGGACCCTGTTCACGTCCACCCAGTACCCGAACGACTATGGCTTCATCGAGGGCACCCTCGGCCAGGACGGCGACCCGCTGGACGCCATGGTGCTCGTGCCCGAGCCCACGTTCCCCGGGGCCCTGATCGAGTGCCGGGCGATCGGCATGTTCCGGATGACCGATGAGATGGGCGGCGACGACAAGGTGCTCGCTATCCCGGTCGCCGACCAGCGCCAGGGGAACATCAAGGAGCTGACCGACCTGCACAACCTGATGTTGCTGGAGATCGAGCACTTCTTCAGCGTCTACAAGGACCTCGAGCCCGGCAAGTCCGTCGAGGGCGCCGTGTGGGTGGGTCACGCAGAAGCCGAGATGGAGATCCGGGCCAGCTGGGAGCGCGCCCGCGGAACGTCGTACGAGAACGAGTTCACCCGGGAGTGATCCCGGGGATCTAGATGGCGACCCGGGGCGAGCCGAAGGCACACCGGCTCTACCTGATGCGCCATGCGGATGCCGCGACCGCCGGCACCGACTGGCGCGACATCAGCCGCGAGTTGACCCCGAAGGGGCGGACGCAGGCGCGCGAGGTGGGCGAGTTGCTGGCACGCCAGCGCATTGAGTTGGTGCTGTCGTCCTCGGCAGCCCGTGCGCGGCAGACCACCGAACTGCTGGGCCTTCCCGTCCCGATCCGCTACATCGACCGGTTGTACAACGCCGGCTCTCGGTCGCTACTGGCCGAGCTGAGCGGCGTGCCCGACCAGGTGCGGACGGTGCTGGTCGTCGGCCACGCCCCCGGGATCCCCGCTCTCGCCGACAACCTTGCCGACCGGCTGCACTCCAGCCCGGAGGCGCTCGCCCTGATCCGCTACAACTTTCCGCCGGCCACCCTTGTCGGCCTGGAGTTCTTCGGCGGCTGGTCGGCACTGGCCGAGGCGCGCTTGTTCAGCGCCCGCCACGCGTGAACCGACCGAGCGCAGCGACGATTTCGAAACCGAGCGCGCATGCCCACCCCTCCTCCGCCTCCGCCCATCGTGTCCCACCCGAACCACCGGCGGACACGCGCTGACCGCGCTGTTAGCTTGGCGTTGTGCGAGCCGCAGCGTACCCCCGTCCGGCCCTGGTGCTGGCGCACCTGAGCGATACCCACCTGCGCCACCCGGACGACCCGCTGGTGCGCGGCGTGCTCGACCCGCGGCCCCTCCTCCTGCGGGCCCTGGCTGCCGTCGAAGCCCATGCGCCGCGGGCGCTGGTGTTCACCGGTGACCTCTCCGACGACGGCACCCCCGAGTCGTATGCGGAGCTTCGCCACCTGGTGTTGCCGGTGGCCGAGCGGCTCGGCGCCACGGTGATCTGGGGCAACGGCAACCACGATTCCCGGGCCGCCTTCCGCTCGGTCCTGCTCGGGCTCCCTGAGCCTGACGGAGGGCCTCTCAACCAGGTACACGACGTCGACGGGCTGCGGGTGCTGTGGCTGGACACGACAGTGCCCGGGACCGACCACGGCGAGGTTGCGCCCGAATCGCTGGAGTGGCTCGCCGCCCGGCTTGCCGAGCCGGCGGCGCGCGGCACGATCCTCGGTATGCACCACGCCCCGTTGCCGGTGGTGCAGGACATGGCAGCGAGCTGGGAGCTCCACGGGCAGGCAGAGCTTGCTGCTGTGCTGGCGGGCTCTGGAGTGCGCGCGATCCTCGCGGGCCACTACCACCAGTCGGGCTTCGGCACCTTCGCGGGCATCCCCGTCCATGCGGCAACGTCGGTCTGCTACACCCAGGACCTGGCCAGCGGCCGCGGCATGCGTGGCCAGGACGGCGCGCAGGGCTGGCACCTGGTCGGCGTCCACGCCCACACCGTGACATCCACGGTCGCGGCGATCGGGCACTTCCCCACGATCATGCGCACGCGGAGCCCGGAGGAATCCACCGCGGAGTTGGCCACCCGCGGCATCGTTATCGCCGATCCCTGACCATCCCGTGGTCAGGCCGCACCCCTGAGGATCAGGGGGATTTGCCGATTCTCCGGCGCCCGACCGTGGTACCCCGTAGGGTATCTATTGGGTCGGCGAGGACGCCGGCAGGAGGAGTACTTACCGATGGCCGAGGTCGTCATCCTGGGAGCGGGCGTATCGGGCCACACCGCAGCCCTGCACCTGCGGAGAATGTTGGGACGCGAGCACAGCGTCACAGTGGTCACGCCGAACGCGAACTGGAACTGGATCCCGTCCAACATCTGGGTGGGTGTGGGCGAGATGGCCAAGAAGGATGTCGTCTTCCCCCTGGCACCGATCTACGCTCGCATGGGGATCGGGTTCCGCCAGGCCAAGGCAACGGCCATACGTCCCAAGGGTGACGCACAGGATTCCCGCGGAGCTGTCGACGTCGAGTACACCGCGCCGGACAAGGCGGGCGCCACCGACCGGTTGCGCTACGACTACCTGGTCAATGCGACTGGCCCGAGGCTGCGGTTCGAGGCGACCGAAGGGATGGGGCCGGGCGGTTTCACCGAGAGCGTGTGCACGGCCGACCATGCCGTGGAGGCCAATCACAAGCTGCGTGAGGTGATCGCGACGCTGAAGGCCGGTACTCCGCAAACGCTGGTGGTCGGCATGGGTCACGGCACTTGCACCTGCGAGGGCGCGGCGTTCGAGTATGTCTTCAACGTCGACCACGAGCTGCGCGAGGCAGGCGTCCGCGACCTTGCACGGGTGGTCTACCTGACCAACGAGGCGGCCCTGGGCGACTTCGGCGTCGACGGCATGATCTTCGACCAGCAGGGCTTCCAGACCACCAGCGAACTGTGGACGGGCTCGCTCTTCCGGGAGCGCGGCGTCGACGCCATTCTCGGTGCCCACGTCTCCAAGGTGGAGGAACGGACGATCCACTACGAGACCCTCGACGGCACCACCCACACCCTCGAGTTCGACTTCGCGATGCTCATCCCGCCCTTCGGCGGTGTCCCGCTGAGAGCGTACGACGCGGACGACAACGACATCACCGCGGAGATCTTCGCTCCAAGCGGCTTCATGAAGGTCGACGCGGACTACACCGCCAAGCCGTACGAGGAATGGCGGGCAACCGACTGGCCCAGCACCTACGCGGCACCGGGTTACGACAACCTCTGGGCGGTTGGGATCGCCTTCGCCCCGCCGCACCAGATCTCGCGACCGCGGAAGTCCCCGAACGGCACCATGATCGCGCCATCACCCCCGCGCACCGGCATGCCCTCGGGTGTGATGGGCAAGACCATCGCCATGACCATCGCCGACCGCATCAAGCACGGCCCCCGCGCCGAGGCGCACACCGCCTCCATGGCCCGGATGGGTGCCGCCTGCGTGGCCTCGGCCGGCGCCGGTCTCACGAGGGGTTCCGCGGCGGCGATGACCATGCTGCCCGTGGTCCCCGACTACCAGCGTTACCCGACCGGACGCGACGAGCGCGAGACACGCGGAGAGCTCGGCCTCCACGGCCACTGGGTGAAGCTGATGCTCCACTACCTGTTCATCTACAAAGCCAAGGCACGCCTCGGCTGGCAACTGATTCCGGAGTGACGATGTCCCAGATCTCGATGCACACACCCGCCGCCGGCGGCGACCCGATCGCCGACCTGTCCAAGGCGCCGCTGCCCACCGGCAAGACCCTCAAGATGCGCCAGAACCTGGCCTTCCAGTTCACCCGGTTCCTGTCCTTCAACAGCCGGATCCTGCGGATGGTCATCAAGGGCCACCACTGAGTGGAAGCAGACAGCGGTCGGCTCGGGCAGCGGCCGCGATCAGGCGAGTGAGAGGAAGAGCTTCTCCAGGGACGAGGTGTCAACGCTGCCGTCCGAGCTCTCGGTGAGGCACTGCTTGAGGCCGGTAGCGATGACAGCGAAGCCGGCCCGGTCGAGCGCCTTGGAGACGGCTGCCATCTGCGTGACGATTTCGGTGCAGTCGCGGCCCTCTTCGATCATCTTGATGATGCCGCCGAGCTGGCCCTGGGCGCGCTTGAGGCGCTTCAGCACACCAGATAGTTCGTTCTGGTCGATTCGCATGCCGACACCCTCCGCCGCTTTGGTTGTGATCATACCGGCGGGAGTATCTGCTCGCAGGTCACGCGGGGGACTCCGCAGTCTCCCCGACCAGATGTTCGGCGAGTTCTGCGCGGACGGCGTTCATGTCAGCAGCCTTCACTGCACCGATCAGCTCATCCAGGGCCTGAGCAGGCATGGCGCCGGGCTGGGCGTAGATCAGGATGCCTTCGCGGAAGACCATGAGGGTCGGGATCGACATGATCCGTGCCGCGGCAGCGAGGTCACGCTCAGTCTCGGTGTCTACCTTGCCGAAGACCAGATCGGGGTGCAACGCCGAGGCCGTCTCGTAGACCGGGGCGAACATGCGGCACGGCCCGCACCAGGCGGCCCAGAAGTCCACCAGCACGATGTCGTTCTCGGCGACCGTCTGCTCGAATGTCGCCGCGGTCAGGTTCGTCGTGGCCATGATCGTCCCTCTCTTTATACCCCCTAGGGTATCACGCGTCGATCGGAGCGGCGCCGAGCTCGATCCAGAAGACCGAGCCGTGCCCCGGCTCCGACTCCACACCGTACCGGCCGTCGTGCGCTGAGACGATCGCGGCGACGACGGCGAGCCCGAGTCCCGATCCCTTCGGCCCGGCAGCGGCAACGCGGTAGAAGCGGTCGAAGACCCGGGGTAGCTCGGCCGCAGTGATGCCGCGGCCGTGATCGATGACCTTGACCCGGACGGCCGGACCTCGCTTCTCGGCCACAAGCTCGACGGGCGAGCCCTCCCCGGAGTACTTGACGGCGTTCGCCACCAGGGCTGTCAGAGCCTGCCGGATGCGGTCGGAGTCGGCAAGGACGCGCGTTCGTCCGGAGCGCTGGACGGCCACCGCGCGGTCGGGATTCCGCACCCGCAGGTCTGCGGCCAGGTCGTCGAGCACCGCCGCCAGGTCCACAGGGGCGAGGTCCAGCGCTGCCCGGTCGCCGAGAGCTGTCAGGTCCAGCAGGTCGTCGACGATCCGGCCCATCCGCGTGGCCTCCGCGTTCATGCGGCTCATGGCGTCGGCCACCTGCTCCTCCGTGGCCAACCCGCCCTGCGCGTACAGCGAGGAGTAGCCGCGCAGGGTTGTCAGTGGAGTGCGAAGCTCGTGGCTGGCGTCAGCGACGAAGCGGCGCAACTGCTCCTGGCCGGCGGCGGTGGTGGCGACCATCGCGTTGAACGCGGTGCCGAGCCGGCCTGCCTCCGTCGCGGGGTTGCCTGACTCCACCTGCACCGCAGCGCGACCCCCGCTGGCCGTGACGTGCTCTGCTGCGGCGGTCAGGTCAGCGATCGGACGCAGGCCGAGACGGTCCACCCAGTACGCGGTGAGCAGCGCCACGCCTGCGACCACCAGCCAGGCCAGGACGAGGGCGATGGCCAGCCGCCGCGACTGCGCCTCCAGCCCGGCCATCGACAGCGCCACCACCGCGTACCGCTGGCCGCCGAGGAACGCCTCGACCAGCCGGACGCGCTCGGTGATGCCCGAACTGGTGTTACGGGTGACGGCACCTGCGTCCCGCTCATTGCCGAGCAGGCGCGGTACCAGCGTCGGGTCGGCGTCGGGTGCGAGGACCGTCCGCAGGGTGCCGTTGGCCCGGTGGACGCCAACGTAGACGTCGGTCAGCAGGTCGGCGGCCGCTCCGGTGCCCGCGTCGGCCCTTGTCGACATCGCCACCAGCGCCTTCGTGTTCGCCGAAAGGCCGGCCAGCCGTTCGTCTAGCTGGCTGAGCTGGTACCCGCGCTGGGTGAGGAAGACGCCGCCGAAGGCGAGCGCCATGATCACCAGCAGGGCCGCGATCGCGACCCCGAGCCGCCGACGCAGCGTCATCACGGCTCCCGGACGCAGTAGCCGACACCGCGGACGGTGTGGATGAGGCGCTCGCCGTCGGCGTCCACCTTCTTGCGGAGGCTGGAGATGAACGACTCGATGATCGCCGACTCCCCGCCGAAGTCGTACTGCCACACCTTGTCGAGGATCTGGCCGCGGGTGACGACCCGTCCGGCGTTGGCCATCAGGCAGTGCAGCAGCTTGAACTCCGTCGTCGACAAGGTGGCCTCGCGCCCGTCCCTCCAGACCCGGTGGGCGTCGGCGTCCAGCACAAGACCTGCCACCTGGAAGCGGCTCGTCGCCGGCGCCGGCGCGACCCGGCGTAGTGCCACCTGCACCCGTGCGATCAGTTCCTCAAGCGCGAACGGCTTCACCAGGTAGTCGTCGCCGCCCTCGGTGAGCCCGCGCACCCTGTCGCCGGTGGCGCCCCGCGCAGTGAGGAAGAGGACAGAGGCCCGGCTGCCAGAGGCCCGCAGGCGGCGCAGCACCTCGTAGCCGTCGATATCGGGCAGCTGGATGTCCAGCACCACCACCTGCGGGTCGAGGACGGCGGCCGCGGCAAGCGCCTCCGCACCCGTGGCTGCGCACTCCACCCGATAGCCCTGCAGTCGCAGCGCCGAGCCGACGAGGAACGAGATGTTGTCCTCGTCGTCGACGACGAGGACCCGGGGCGCAGAACTTTCCACGGGTACAAGATGCCAGCAACCCGACCCGGACGCAGATCCGACGCCACGCTTCCAGCAGATCTCCAGCTTTCCTTGACGCCGTCTCCAGCAGCGGGCTCGAGGGTGGAGCCACAGACCTACTCAGGAGGACCAATGAAAGCCGTCACGTCCATCGTCGCCGCCACCGCAGCCCTCGCGCTCGGCGGTGGCCTTTTCGCCGCCCAGGCGATGGCCGACCCGACCGCCCCGTCGCCAACGCCAACGCCAACGTCGCCGACCGCACCGGGCGCAGACGCACGACGGGCACCGGGCCAGGGTGTCGGCTGGTTCTTCTCCGTGCTCACCGACGTGCAGCGATCCTGTCTCGCCGACGCGGGACTGCACCGTCCCGCAGGCACCATCACGGCCGAGCAGGCGAAGCAACTGCGCGCTGCCATCGACGCCGCCCTGGCGAAGTGCGACGTGACGGTGCCCGCCCGCCTGGCCGGACGCGACCGGCTCGGCTTCCGCTGGGCAGCCCTGAGTGCGGAGCAGCAGCAGTGCCTTGCCGACATCAGCCTCACCCGTCCCGTCGGACGCCTGACAGCTGAGCAGCGTGCAGCCCTGCGTCAGTCGAAGGTGGCCGCCGTCAAGGCTTGCGGGATCGGCGGTTAGGTACTGCGATGGCGCCTCTGGTGGGGTCGAGCTGCCGTGAGGGGCCGGCTCCGCCAGGGGCGTCTAGGCACGCTGACGGCAGGCATGATCGGAAATGCGTCCGAAGCGACCGAATAGACCCTTCAGGGAGGTGGTATTCGGTCGCTACCTGCGCGTTCCCCGGCTCGTTCTCTCCAAACGTCGGTGGTGGTGTTGTGACGTGGGCCTGGAGCTCGGACCGGCCCGCAGTGGATAGGTGCGGGCGCTCACTTCTTCGAGATGTCCTCCACGACCTCACCGGCAGTGGCGTTGTCGAGTTCGAGGGCGACGTCAGCTTGGGACACCACACCGACGACTCGATTGCCGTCCACCACCGGGACTCGTCGGATCTGCTTGTCGGCGAGCACCTGGGCCACAGCCAGGGCGTCGTCGGTGACCTGGACGGTGACGTCGTTCTTGGACATGATCTTCGAGATTTGGGTGTCCGCGAGGTCCAGGTTCTTGGCCACGCCCTCAATGACGATGTCACGATCGGTGATCACACCGACGAGGGTGTCGCCGTCCACCACGGGCATGGAGCCGACGTCGTACTTGCTGAACATGCGTGCCGCGTCCACCAAGGTTTCGTCCGGAGCCAGGCACTCAGCGGGAGAGGTCATCAAGTCGCGGGCGGTCTTCATGTGGCAGTCCTTGTCTCAGGCGTCGTTGGTTCCGATGAGATACCCGCGTTCGGAGTAGGAGAACCCCTGAGGCGAAGGTGGCTCAAGGACGGCGTGAGGGTCGTGGCCGCGTTCGGGTCGTTGATGAACAGCCATTGCGCGCCGACCGTCTGCGCCCACGAGCCGACGCTGCTGAATACCACGCCGACCCACAGCCACAGGAACGGACGGCTCTGGAATGGCTCAAAGACGCCGACCGGCTTCCCTGCCGAAGCCGTCGGGGTGCCCGCCGCCTCCTGCGGCTGGGTCACTGGAACGACCGCGGGATGTGCGGCACGTAGTGCTCCTCGAGTTGGGTCACCTCATCGACGGTCAGACCCACGTCGAGGGCTGTGACGGCATCGCTCAGGTGGTGCACCTTTGTGGGCCCGACGATCGGGGCGCTCACGGCGGGCTGACGCAGCACCCAGGCGAGGGCCACCTGGGCCATCGGGATACCCCGGGCTTCGGCGATCTTGTGCACGGCGCCCACGATCGGAGCGTCGACGTCCTGGTCGTAGCGCCGGCCGACCGGGTCGACGTCCATCCGTGCGGTGTGCTCACCCCAGGGGCGGCACACCCGGCCCTTCGCCAGCGGCGAGAACGGGATCGACCCGACACCCTGATCGGCAAGGAGTCCGAACATCTCCCGCTCCTCCTCGCGCATGATCAGGTTGTACTCGTCCTGCATGGAGACGAAGCGCGTCCAGCCGTTCAGCGAGGCTGTGTACTGCAGCTTCGAGAACTGCCAGGCCCACATCGCCGACGCCCCGACGTAGCGGGCCTTGCCGGCCTTCACCACGTCGTGGAGTGCCTCCATGGTCTCCTCGACCGGGGTGTTCGGGTCGAACCGGTGGATCTGGTACAGGTCGACGTAGTCGGTGCCGAGCCGTCGCAGGCTGGCGTCGATGTTCTCCATGATCGCCTTGCGCGACAGCCCCTGCCCGCCCGGCCCGTCGTGCATCCGGAAGTGGACTTTGGTGGCCAGCACGATGTCGTCGCGGCGGGAGTACTTCGTGATCGCCCTGCCGACGAGCTCCTCCGAGCTGCCGAGGCTGTAGACGTTGGCGGTGTCCCAGAACGTGATGCCCAGTTCGACGGCCTGGGCGAAGAACGGCTGCGCTGCTTCCTCGTCGAGCGCCCACTTGCTGAAGCCGCTGGCGTTGTCGCCGAAGCTCATGCAGCCCAGTGCGATGCGGCTGACCTTCAGACCGGACAGACCCAGTCGGGTGTATTCCATCTCAGTTCCTCTCGAAGGGCGCCTACAGGGTGGCGGTGGCGGTGTCGTAGCTGGCGTCATCGACGTGTTCCTGCCAGGTGACGGCTTCCTGGCCCTCGGGCAGTTCGATCGTGCCGCTCATCGCCAGGTGGGCCATGAAGGTCTCCGGTCCTGCGCCGTGCCAGTGCCGCTGGTCCGGCGGCGTCCACACCGTCACGCCCGGACGCAGCACGATCACCTCATCTGCGGTGACCACAAGGCCGAGGCCCTCGACGCAGTGCAACATCTGCCCGGCCGCGTGGGAATGCCAGGCGCTGTGCGCACCGGGGGTGAAGTGCACGGCGCCGACGCTGAACCGTGCGTCCGGGTGGGTGACGACCATGTCGACGTAGACGTCGCCGGTGAACCGCTCGGCCGGGCCCTTGGTGGTGGGCGTCCTGGGTTGCTGCTGCATGCTCATTCCTTGGCGTGGACGGGATCCGGGGTGGCGGCCCAGCTGCCGAGCAGGGCCAGGGCCTCTGCGGACGGCGTCCCGGGCTCTGCGACGTAGGCGTTGAGCCGCAGGCCGCCGTCAGCTGTCAGCTCCATCGACTCGTAGGCAAGGGTCAGGTCGCCGACGATCGGGTGGTGGAACTTCTTGGTGCCGGTGCGGTGCTGCCGCACGTCGTGGGTGGCCCACAACGTGCGGAACAGTTCGCTGCGAGTGGAGAGCTCACCGACCAGTTCGGTGAGGCCCTGGTCGTAGGGGTTCTCCCCAGCCAGCGTCCGCAACAGGGCTGCGGCCTCGCCGGCAACGTTGGACCACTCGGCGAAGAACTCCTGCGCGCGAGGATCGAGGAACACGAACCGGGCGGTGTTGGGACGACCGGCCATCTCGAAGACCGGGCCGTACAGCGCCCGGCCCAGCGGGTTCGCCGCCAGCAGGTCCAGCCGCGCGTTGCGGATGTAGGCCGCCGTCCCACCCATCGAGTCCAGCAGCCACTGCACCTGCGGACGCACCCGCTGACGCCCCACCGGACGGGCCGCACGCAGCGGCGTCGCCGACGTGCGGGCCAGGTCGTAGAGGTGGGCGCGTTCGGCCTCGTCGAGCCGCAGGGCGTCGGCGAGGGCTTCGAGGACGCCGTCAGAGACGCCGCGCAGGTTGCCACGCTCCAGCCGGACGTAGTACTCAACGCTCACTCCCGCCAGCAGGGCCACCTCCTCGCGCCGGAGTCCCTTCACCCGACGGTTGCCGCCCCAAGCCGGCAGGCCGGCCTTCTCCGGGGTGATCCGGGATCGCCGGGACACAAGGAAGTCCCGCACCTCCTGTTGGACGTCCATGGTCAGGGCCGTACCAGCGACTTGATCGCGCGGCGCTCGTCCATGGCCGCGTAGGCCTCTGCGATCTCCGACAGCGGCAGTTCGAGGTCGAACACCAGACCGGGGTTGATCTTCCGGGCGAGTACCAGCTCGAGCAGTTGCGGCAGGTATTCCCGGCAATGGGCGGGCCCGCCCTTGATGCCGACGTTGCGCCAGAACAGCTTGTCGACGGGCAGTTCACCATGCGGCACGCCGACAAGGCCGATGTTGCCGCCGTCGCGCACGCAGCCGACGGCCTGGAGACGGGCGTCCTGTGTGCCCACGCACTCCAGCACGCAGTCCGCGCCGATGCCCTCGGTGAGTTCCCTGATCTTCGCGATGCCGTCCTCGCCACGCTCGGCGATGATGTGGGTGGCACCGAACTCTGTGGCGACCTTCTGCCGGGAGTCGTGGCGGCTCATGGCGATCACGGTCTCCGCACCGAGTTGCACGGCGGCGAGCACAGCGCACAGACCGACCGCACCGTCGCCGACAACGGCGACGCTCTTGCCCGGACCGACGCCGGCGCTGACGGCGGCGTGCCAGCCGGTGCACATCACGTCGGAGAGGGCCAGGATGCTCGGGATCAGGTCGTCGGCCGGCATCTCCGGGGTCGCGACGAGCGTCCCGTCGGCCTGCGGAACGCGGATCCTGTCCGCCTGGCAGCCGGCATAGCCACCGCCGTGCTGGCAGTTGGCGTGCGCACCCTTGCGGCAGACCGGGCAGGTGTTGTCAGAGTAGAGGAACCCGCCGACGACGAAGTCGCCCACCTTCACCGAGGTAACGGCGTCGCCGACGGCCTCGACGACCCCGCAGTACTCGTGACCGATCGGGGTGGGCTTGGGCACCGGCGAGATCCCGCGGTAGCGCCACAGGTCCGACCCGCACACGCACGCTGCGACGGTGCGCACGACGGCATCGGTGGGCTCGAGGATGGCGGGATCTTCGCGCTCTTCGTAGCGAACGTCCCCTGGTGCGTGAATGACGGCTCCGTACATGCCTACACCCCACCACAATGGCTGCCATCAGGGGAGGCCCCATCAACACAGGTACTGCCATTACCCCCTTCGGCGCCGGTCAGGCCGTTCCGGCGAGGGTGACGAACCGGTAGCCGTGGCTGCGGTACCACTCGATCACTGCCGGCAGGGCGGCCACGGTGTTGCCCCGGTAGGAGCTCACCACGCGATCGGGCTCGTGGCTGGCCTTGCTGGAGTGCATCAGCACGATCGGGTGCCTGCGTCCGCCGGTGGCGGTGGCGCGCGCGACGATTGCCGCCGTCGCTGCCTTCGTTGTGCGGGACGGCTGCCGCCAGTCGAGGCTGTCCACCGACCACAGCGCTGCCGTCATCCGCAGCGGCGCGGCGGCAGCGAGGACGTTCTGGCTGAACCCGCCGGGCGGCCGGACGAAGCACACCGGTTGCCCGGTCAGTCGCCGGAGCTCGCTGTTGGTGCGCTGGAACTGCCCGCGCAGGTAGCCCGGCGTCCAGCCACCGGCCACCCGGGACGGGTACTGGTGCTCCCAGCTGTGGTCGCCGATCAGTTCACCGTGCGACGCGAGCAGCTTCACCGTCGCGGGGCTTGCGGCAGCATGGGCGCCGGTCTCGAAGAAGGTTGCGTGGATCCCGTAGCGGTCGAGGACCTCGACGATCGCAGCGTCGGCCTGCCCCGGCCCGTCGTCGAAGGTCAGCGCGACCGTCTTGCCGCTGCCCGGTGCAACGCGGACGAAACCGCTGGCCGGCTTCGCACAGGGCCTGGGCGCCGGAGGGGTGGGACTGCGCGACGGCGTCGGGCTGGACGCAGGAGTGGTGGGTGCCGTGCTGGTGGGCGCCGTGCCGGTGGGGACTGCGCTGGTCGGAACGGGACCGCTCGATACCGCGGACGTGGGTCGCGGCGCGGCTCCCGGTGGGCTCACCGAACAGCCTGAGACCACGGCCAGAGCCAGCAGGCAGCCGAGGACGCAGCGCCGAGCATCCGCGCCAGTGCTGGCCCGGGCCGTCCCACGGGGTTGGTCCACGCGAGCAATGGTGCCATCTTGTGCCTTCGCCTCCCGGAGGCGGACCCGCTTGGACCCGGAAACGGCAGGTGCCGGGCCCCGTGACGGGACCCGGCACCAGCGTGATGCTACGAACGATCAGCCCTTGGTGAGCGGGCCGAGGGTTGCGTCGTTGGCGTACACCGTCGCTGCGTTCTCCTTGGTCACGATGACCGGCGGGATCAGGAACGATGGGACGACCTTCACCTTGTTGTTGTAGCTCTTGGTGTCGTTGACCTCAGGCTTCCCGCCCGTCTGCAGCGCGTTGACCATCTTGATCGACTGCGCCACCAGCAGGTTGGTGTCCTTGAAGATGGTCGAGTACTGCTTGCCGGCCATGATCGACTTCACGGACTCGACCTCGGAGTCCTGGCCGGTGACAACCGGCAGGGGCTTGTTGGCCGCGTCAATCGAAGCCATTGCGGCGCGGGCCAGGGTGTCGTTCGGCGACAGGATGCCGTCGAGGTCGGCCTTCTGGTAGAAGCCGGAGAGAACGGTGTCCATGCGCTTCTGGGCGTTCTCGGCCTTCCAGCCCTGGGTGACGACCTGCTGGAAGGTGGTCTGCTTCGACTTCACGGTCAGCGTGCCGTCGTCGATCTTCGGCTTCAGCACGTCCATGGCGCCGTCGAAGAACACCTTCGCGTTGTTGTCGTCGGGGCTA
>JADGPA010000131.1 GCA_017882685.1 Propionibacteriaceae bacterium
AGGCCCCAGTACGAGTCGTAGAGCGAGCCGGAGTCGCTGAGCCACTCGGGCAGCGGGATGCTCTTGTAGAGGCGGAACAGCGGGATGAGCAAGGCCTGCTGGGGCAGCAGGTTCGCCGCCGTGAACAGTCCGAGCATGACGATGTTGAAGCGGAAGCTGAACCGGGCGAGGACGAAGGCGACGCACGCGGAGAGGAACAGCGTGAAGATCACCGCCGGCACGGTGATGTAGACCGAGTTGAGGAAGTGCGTGGTGAAGTCGCCCTGCTCCCAGGCGTTCTTGTAGTTGTCCAACGTCCAGCCGCCGAGGGAGACGTAGCCGTGGACCGATGTGTAGGCATAGTCGCGGAAGGAGTTGAGCACGGCCCACGCGAGCGGGAAGAGCCAGGCGAGGGCGATGATGGCGAGGAACACATGCAGGACCAGCCGGACCGGGGTCATCCGGCGGCGTCGCTTGGGGACGACCGTCCGTGTGTCGGTCCGGTCCATGGTGACGGCGGCCATCACTTGTCCTCTCGCAGCACGGTGGCCAGGTAGATCGAGATGAAGACCACCGAGACGATGAGCATGAATGTCGCCAGCGCCGAGCCGAAGCCGATCCGGCTGGCCTCGCCGACGACGTTCTGGGTCACCAGGGCCGAGATGAGCTCCAGCCCGTTGCGGCCCTTGTTGACGACCCAGACCAGGTCGAACGCTCGGAGGGCCTCGATCACCGTGATGACCAGGACGATGACGTTGATCGGGCGCATCACCGGGAAGACGATCCGGAAGAAGGTCTGCACCTGGGTGGCGCCGTCGATCGTGGCCGCCTCGCGCAGGGTGGGGTCGACGCCCTTCAGGCCGGCGAGGTAGAGCAGCATGATGTAGCCGACATGCCGCCAGCTGGCGGCGACCAGCACCGCCCAGATGTTGACCTTGGGGTCGCCGTACCAGTCGATCTTGGTCCCGAGCAGCGCGTTGAGCAGGCCCTGGTCACGTGAGTAGAAGAGCTGCCAGATGAACCCGACCAGTGCGAGCGAGAGCACCACCGGCAGGTAGATCGACGTCTGGTAGATACGGCTGCCCTTGATCTCCTTGTCCAGGAGCACCGCGAGGAACATCCCGAACGGCGTCGCCAGGAAGAAGAGGATGGCGAGCCAGAGCAGGTTGTGCTCGACCGCGGGGACGAACGGCGGGTAGATCGTGACGACGTTGTCGTAGTTCGCCATCCCGACCCACTTGATGGTGTCGAGCCCGCCGATGCCGTTCCAGCTCGTGAACGACAGCAGCACGGTGGCGATCGCCGGGACCCACACCAGGACGACCACGAGGAGCAGCGGGATGGCGACCATCAGGGCGACCACGATGCGGTCCCTCGCCGTCAGCTGCTGCAGGTGGTGCCGACGACCCCGGTGGGGGGCGCCGCCCGAGGCGACGCCTCCCACCGTTTGAGCCGACCTGTCGTCCACCACGGGCAACTCTGCGCCTGTCGCCATGGCCGTCATCCTGTTCCTGGTCGTGGAGCCGGGCTCGTGTCGATCTTCAGAGTATGCCGATCTGTCACGTTGTGGCTCAGACGAAGATGGACTTCGCCTGGGCCTCGATGCTGTTGCACAGACCGTCGACGTCCGACGGCTTGCCGATGAACGTCTGGATCGCCGGGATCATCACCGTGGACGCGAAGTCCGGGCGGGTGTCGCGGTCCATGAACTGGGCGATGTTCTTGGCCGACCCGATCAGCGCGGCCGACTTCTTCTGAACGTCGTTGTAGAAGGACGTGTCGGCGTTGGTGTTGGCGAGGACGTCCGAAGTGTCGGTCTTGCCGTAGATGGCCTCCGCCTCCGGGGTGCCCAGGTAGGCCAGGAAGTCCTTGGCCGCGGCCTCGTTGGACGGCTTCTTGGCCATCATGAACCCGTCGATCGGCGCGTCGAGCGCGTCGGACCCGACCGTGGAGTCGATCTCCGGGAAGGTGAAGAAGTCCAGGTCCTTGCCCTGGTCGACCTGCTGGGACACGAACGAGCCCAGGAGGTACATCCCGGCCTTCTTCTGCTGCAGGGACTGCGCAGCCTCCTGCCAGGTGCGGCCCAGCGAGGCGGGCTGGTGCAGCGGGAGCAGCCCGGCCCAGGTGGAGAAGACCTGCTTGACCTTGGGGTCGTTCCAGGCGTGCTTGTGCGCCATCAGGTCGATGTGGAACTGGAAGCCGTTGATCCGCATGTTGAGGATGTCGAAGGTGCCCATGGCCGGCCAGCCGTCCTTGTCGCCGAACGCGATGGGGACGAGCCCGTCCTTCTGCATCTGAGCGGCAAGCGTCTTCATCTCGTCCAGCGTCTTGGGCGCGGTGTAGCCGTACTTGGTGAACACCGACGGCCGGTAGAACACCGCCCACGGGTAGTTGTAGATCGGGACGAAGTACTGCTTGCCGTCGTCGCCGGTCGAGGCCGTCTTGAACGCGTCGCTGAAGCCGGTGAACTTCTTCCACACGTCGCTGAGGTCGCCCGCGAGGCCCTGGGAGGCGAAGAAGCGCATCCGGTACCCGGCGAACCACGTGAACACGTCGTCCGGCTTGCCCTGGAGGTAGTTGTTGATGTTCTCCTGGAACGTGTTGTGGTCGACGGTGTTGACCTTGACCGTGACCTTGCCGGACTTCTTCTGGTACGCGTCGACGACCGCCTGCATGGCGCCCTTCGGGATCGCGTCGGAGTAGTTCGACCCGAGCGAGGTGGTGCCCGATGCGGCGGCGCCGGCGGTGGCACCTGCGGTGCTGCTCGAGCTCCCGCACGCAGCGAGAAGTCCGGGGACGCTCAGCGCTGCGCCGACGCCCAAGGCGCCCTTGACCATGGATCGGCGGTTGAACTGGGTCGCGGCGACGGACGGGGGAATCAACTTGGCCAGGTACTCGGCCTCGGACTGGGGTCGGCTCACGGTGCCTCCTTTGGCACGGGACGGGTGGAGGTCGAACATAAACCGACACGACCTCTCATAAGGTGACACTGACACTACCGACACAGCGGCCCCTGTCAAGGGTCGGTGACCCTATCGTGACGAAACTGACTCACGACCGTTCCTCCCCCGGCGCGGGGCGTCGAAACGTTGTCCAGAGTGCGCGGACGCCGCATACCGGGGAGGTCGATGCCGACGTGCGGAGGCGACCGTCACCCGGGAGTGGACGCGCATCACCGACCCAACAGGGAACAACACGTCCGGCCGGCGGCCGGCGGCCGGCGGCCACAACAGCCGGCTACTGGACCCGGCCGCCTCGTTCCATCTCCTTGCGGATGTCCTCCTCGGTGATGGGACGCTCGAAGTAGACCGCCCACGCGTTGATCACCAGGCCGACACCCCAGCCCAGCAGGGGCCAGATCGGCCAGAAGTACCCCCGGCCCGAGAACGCCCAGATCGCCACCAGCATCGAGTTCACGATCACGTAGACCGCGAGGTGGGTCTTGAAGTCCCGCTTGGCCTTGAGCCGCTTGAGCGCCGCCTCCCGACGGTCGTCCTGCTCATCCACAGCCGATCATCCTCTCCGGTCGGTCGTCGTGGCATCGCCAACGTCGACAGGCTATGGCTCCAGGCACACCGGGATGGAGTCCACCGGGCCGGTCGGCATCTCCGTGGTCCCGGCCGGGTCGTAGATCTTCACGTAGTCGACTGTGCTGAACTGGTGAAGCGTCGGCCCGATCTCCCCAGCGATGGATGCCGTCGACCCACCACTGCTGCAGCGGCCGAGCAGCCGGACCCGGGCGATGCCGCTGTTGATGGACAGTCCCGTGAACCCGGTGGCCTGCGAGCGGAGCAGGCGCAGCCCGACTGCCGACTCCGCCGGTGTGGGACCGGCGAACAGGCGGTCCATGACCCCGGTGGCTGGCGTCAGGGGGAGCACCGGCCGCAGCACCGGCATGAAGTAGGGCCCCTGCCCGGTCTTGAAGTTGCGAGCGTTGAAGAAGTAGACCGTGCGGTTGACGGTCGTGAACGCGGCGTCGATGTCGATGACGACGCGATCCGGACCGGTCAGCGTGAAGACCTTGAAGGGCTGCTTGACGGCCAGGCCGATCCCGTACGACGTCACCGCCTCGAAGTCACCCGAGCGCACCGCCGTCATGATGTTGGGGAGCGGGAAGGCGATCCGGGCCGGGGCGGTTGCCACTCCCGAGTCGTCATGGGCGTTGGCCGCGTAGAACCTGACCTGCAGGATCGCCCGGCCGGCGATCCGGACCGGTCGGCCGGAGGCGTCGCCGACGAGGGTCGGGACGTACGTCACCTTCCGGCTGGCCGGCAGGCCGCCGACGAAGTCGAAGACGATCCGGTCGTAGCCGGGGTGATGGGCCGCGCGGATGCCGACGAGAGTCGGCGTCGTGGGCGCGGCCGGGACATGCGTCGCGGCGCCGACCATTGGGGCCGGGGCGGCCAGGGCCGCGGTGGTGATGAGGATGAGGGACAGCCGGCGCATCGTTCGCATCAGACCCACCTCCGTTGGGGAGAGAACGGGCGGCACTTCCACTGTGCTCCACCGCTGCCGGCCTGACAAGGGCTGGCCTTCGGGATCGGGCCTGGCGGGTGTCGCGGCTACACGTCGTCCCAGCGGAACAGCCGGGTGGCCAGCAGCGAGAGCAGGAGGGCGAAGGCGAGCAGCAGACCGATCGGCGCCATGATGCTGGCGGGCCCGTCACCGCGCACCATGACGTTCTTCATGCCGTCCACGAGGTAGCGCAGCGGCAGCACCTTCGACACGGCCTGCAGCCAGCCTGGCGCGTTGTCGAGAGGGAAGAAAGCGCCGGAGAGGAAGCCCATCGGCAGCACGATGAGGTTCACAGCCGCGCTGGCCGACTCAGGCGTCTTGGCGAAGGCCCCCACAAGCAGGCCGATGGAGAGGAAGGCGAGGGTGCCGGCCAGCACGAGCGGCACCGACAGCCACCACCACGCCGACAGCTGGAGGCCGAAGTAGGGCGTCCTGGCGATGCCGATGAAGATCGCGGTCTGGATGAGGGCGACGGCCATGCTCACGCCCACCCGGGCGCCGACCACGGTCGCGGTGCGGACGGGAGCGAGCCGCAGCCGACGCAGGATCTTCTTCTGACGCCAGGTGACGAGGGTCAGCGCCGCACCGAACGTCGCTCCCGTCGCGATCGCCCAGCCGAGCAGGCCGGGCGTGACGAACTGGATGGTCTTCAGCGACTGGTCCTCGACCTGCTGTCCGGCCAGCCGGAACCTCGGCGGAGCGCCGGTCGCGGCGACGTTGGCCTGCTGGACCAGCGCCTGGAGCACCCCCTGGACCGTCGCGGCCTTCACCTGGTCGCCGACCGAGTAGTGGATGGTCACCAGGCCGCCCTGCTGCTCGACCGCGCCCGCCAGGTCGCCCTTGCGCACCCGCTCCAGGGCGCTCGCCCGATCTGCGGTCTGGGTGAGGTCCAGGGCCTTGGCGAGCTGCTGGCGCGCCGCCGCCGGCATCGCGTCCAGCAGCTGGACCTGGCCGATCTCGGCCACCTTCGGGCGGGGGGCGCTCTGGTCCTTGAAGATGCCGCCGAAGAGGAACAGGAACATCAGGGGGAACAGGATGGTGAAGAACACTGCGGTGCGATCGCGGACGAAGCCGTAGAACATGGCCCGGGACAGGGTTCGGAGGGCGGTCATGCGCGGTACTCCCGCCCGGTGCGCGCGAGGAACAGGTCCTCCAGCGTCGCACCCCTCACCTGCAGGCCGTCGAGGGCGCCGTGCTCCACCAGCGCGGCGAGCAGCGCGTCAGGGGTCCGGGTGGACAGGACGAGCGACACACCGTCGTCCTCGACCGAGTCGACCCCGGGCAGGGCCGCCGTCAGGGCCGGGTCCAGCCGGCCGCTGGAGATGCTCACCCGCACCGGAGCGTCGAGGCCGCGGACCAGAGCGACCGGCGGGCCCATCTCGATGATCCGGCCGTTGTCCATGATGGCGACCCGGTCGCAGAGCGCCTCCGCCTCGTCCATGTAGTGCGTCGTGAGCACGACCGTGCGCCCCTGCCGGTTGATGTCTCGCAGCAGGTCCCAGAGGTTGCGCCGGGCCTGCGGGTCCAGGCCGGACGTGGGCTCGTCGAGGAAGACCACCTCCGGGTCGTGCACGAGGGCGCAGGCCAGCGAGAGCCGCTGGGCCTGCCCGCCGGAGAGCTGTTCGACGCGGGTGCCCGCCTTGTCGGTCAGGCCGACCGTCTCGAGCATGAGGTCCGACCGGTGGGAGTCGACGCCGTACAGCGCGCCGAACGTCTCGATCTGCTCGCGAGCGGTGAGCCGCTCGAAGAACGCGGAGCCCTGGAGCTGGACCCCGATCCGGGACAGCAGCCTGGGGTTACGCGGCCAGGCCCGTTGGCCCAGCACCCACACCTCACCGGAGTCGGGCTCGCGCAGGCCCTCGACCATCTCCAGGGTCGTGGTCTTGCCGGCGCCGTTCGGACCGAGGATGCCGAAGAACTCGCCCTCGGCGACCGCGAAGGTCACGCCGTCGACCGCCGCCACCTCGCCGTAGCGCTTGCGGAGGTCGGTGATCTGGATGATGTTGCCCACGCAGGCATTCTTGCCTCATCCCGGCCCCAGTGTTTCCGCGACGTCGGCGAGGCATCCTTCAGAGCTTGTAGCCGATGGCGCGCAGCAGGGCTCGACGGTCGGTGACGTCGGCGTCGGTCTCCACACCGAGCGGCGGCTCGCCGTCGACGACCCCGACGACGC
>JADGPA010000132.1 GCA_017882685.1 Propionibacteriaceae bacterium
GTCGAGCGCGGCATGGTCGTCATCAAGCCGGGTTCGGCAACGCCGCACACCGACTTCGACGCCAACGTCTACGTGCTGACCAAGGAAGAGGGTGGCCGTCACAAGCCGTTCTTCTCCAACTACAGCCCGCAGTTCTACTTCCGCACCACCGACGTGACCGGTGTCGTTCAGCTGCCCGAGGGCACCGACATGGTGATGCCCGGTGACAACACCGACATGACCGTGCACCTGAACAAGCCGATCGCCATGGAGGACGGCCTGAAGTTCGCCATCCGCGAGGGTGGCCGGACCGTCGGCGCCGGCCGTGTGACCAAGATCGTCAAGTGAGTCCGGCTCACTGACGAAAGCCTGAAAGGCCCCCGCCAGCTTTGCGGGGGCCTTTCTGCGTTCCCGGGTGGTCGCCGTGTGCTGGGGGTATCCTCCGGGCGTGACCATCCACCACTCGCACCCCTTCACTGACCCGCCGTCTGCCCGCGACGCCGTCCGGGCGTTCCGGGGTCGGCTGGTCTCAAGCGTCACCGTGTGGACGTCGATGGGGGAGCGGCGGCCGGCCGGGCTGACCGTGTCGTCACTGGTGGTGGCCAACGGCGTCCCGCCGCGCATCCTCGCGCTGCTGGACCCGCTGTCGGACCTGTGCGAGGCCCTGTTGGCCTCGCACACGGCTGCAGTGACCGTGCTCTCCCGCGACCAGCTACGGCTCGCCGAGATCTTCGCCGGCCAGGCGCCGGCCCCTGGAGGGCCGTTCCGGCAGGCTGCGTTCAGTGACACCGCGTGGGGGCCCGTCCCCACCGGAGCGACCACGTGGGCAGGCGTACGGCTCGAGGACTCGCGCCAGGTCGGCTGGTCGCTGCTGGTCACCTGCGTCCTCGAGGAACTGGTCGCCGAGGGCGAGGTCGAGGACCCCCTGGTGCACCACCGCGGCCGTTACCCGAAGCTGGGCTGACTCAGGATCAGACGACAACCGCCACGGACGCGGCAGCGGCCGGGAAGGGCGGAGTCTTGACGAGCAGTGAGGAACGAACTGCGAGGATCAGACCTGGATCTCCAGGTCGCTGCGCGTTGGCGGGTTCGAACCGGACCGGGACACGGTGACGGCTGCGCAGGCGAGGGCCCGGTCGAGGGCTGTCCGGATGGCCGGCCACTTGGCGAACCGCAGCCGCTCGCGCGCGGCTGCGTTCCCCAGCAACCCAGCGTCGACGAGGCCGGAGATCAATCCCGCCATGAATGAGTCGCCGGCGCCGACAGTGTCGACGACCATGGTCGGCAGCGTGGGAAAATGCTCGATCGTCCCCGCGGCCAGCACCACGACCTCCGAACCGCCCTGGGTCACGGCGCAGATCGCGGGCCCCATCGCCGCCCACTCGGCCAGCACGTGCGTCAACGGGGTGGTGCCGTACAGCCAGCGCACGTCCTCCTCGGAGGCCTTCACAACATCGGCGAGCCTGATCAGGCGCTCGATCACGGGCCGGGCCTCCTCCGGGGAGCCCATGAGGGTCGGGCGGGCGTTCGGGTCGTAGGAGATGGTGGCGTGCTCCCGGGCGGCCTGGACGATCTGCAGGACGGCTGCCCCGCCCGGCGCGAGGGTGGCGGCGATCGAGCCGGTGTGCAGGTGGGCCCCGTCGGGTACCACCACCTGCGCCGGGTCGAGCGCCCACTCAAGGTCGAACTCGTAGGTGGCGACGCCGGCATCGTCGAGGTGGGCTGCGGCGGTCGGGGTGCGCCGGGCGTCCGTGCTGCCCGGGGTGAGGGCGACGCCTTCGGCGGCCATCAGGTCGGCGATCCGCCGGCCGCGCGCATCGGTGCCGATGTGGGTGGCCAGCGTGGTGGGGTGCCCGAGCCGTGAGAGCCCGATGGCGACGTTCGCGGGGCTGCCACCGACGTGCTCCATGGCAGGTCCGGACGGAGGGATGACGATGTCGATCAGGGCTTCTCCGACGACCGTTACAGGGCTCTGCATGGCCACACTCTAGGGCTCGAACGGCACCCCGGTGAGCTCGGTGGACATCTCCCAGAGCCGGGGTCCGACGCCCGGCACGAGGGCGCCCGGAGGCAGTTTCGCCGGCCCGGCGGGCCCGGCGGCGCCCCAGCGCCTGCTCGGGCCGTAGTAGGCGGAGGGACGCGGGTCGGTGGCGGCGAGCAGGACGGGCTGGGCGCCGTCCGACGCCGACTGGAGGGCGCCGATGAGCTCGCCGGCGCGTTCACCCACCGCGGGCGGTGGCGGGTCAACGATCCGGGTCTGCGACCAGCCGGGATGCGCGGCCACCGCGTGCACGCCGGCATCGGCGGCTGTGCTGCGGCGCCGGAGTTCGCCGGCGAAGACGATCTGGGCGAGTTTGGAGTCGGCGTAGGAGCGCGAGGTCGAGCCAGTGGGTGTACCGAACCCCGTGCCGATCCGGCCCCGGACGGCCACGAGGGAGCCCAGGTTCACGACCCTGGCTTTACCGGCCACGAGTGCCGGCCAGAGCCCGGCTGTGAGCGCCCAGGCGCCGAGGTAGTTGACTGCGACGGTGAGGTCGAAACCGTCCGCACTGCGCTCGTCGGGGCCGGCGTTGATCCCGGCATTGTTCACCAGCAGGTGCACGGGTGCTTCGCCCACCCGTCGCGCGAAGGCTGCGACGCTGACCAGCGAGCCCAGTTCGACGAGCTCAACGCTCACGGTCGCGCCTGGGCACAACGCCTGGATCCGGGCGGCTGCAGAGGCCCCGCGGGACTGGTCGCGGACAGCAAGGACCACTGTGCTGCCGGCAGCTGCAAGGCCCAGCGCTGTGGCGAAGCCGATCCCGCTGCTGGCCCCGGTGACGACGGCCCGCCGGCCGGTCAGGTCAGCCAGCCGCAGCCGGGGCAGCCGGTCAGGCACCATCCGCCGGGCCGTCACCGTTCAGCCCTGACGCTTCTGGATGGCCGCCCACTCGTCGCGCAGGCCCACCGTCCGGTGGAAGACGCTGGCTGTGTCGAGGTCGGCGGCGAAGTAGCCGAGCCGCTCGAACTGCAACACCTGGCCGGGTGCGGCGTCGGCGATCGCGGCTTCGGCCAACCCTCTGACAATCTCGCGGGAGTTCGGATTCAGGTCGTCCAGCGCTTCGCCGGTGGCCTCGCCGGGCACCTGGGTGGTGAACAGCCGGCCGTACAGCCCGACGGTGATGTCGGTGGCGTGCGCCGTTGACACCCAGTGCATGGTGGACTTCACCTTTCGGCCGTCGGGGGCATCGCCGCCCCGCGTGGCCGGGTCGTAGGTGGCGTGCACGGCAACGACCTTGCCGCCGGGATCATGCTCGACACCGGTGGCTGTGACCAGGTAGGCGCCGCGGAGCCGCACCTCGCGTCCGACCGTGAGCCGGAAGAACTTGGGCGGCGGCACCTCGGCGAAGTCGTCCGCCTCGATCCACAGTTCACCGCTGAAGGCGACCTGACGGGTGCCGTCCCCAGCGTTCTCGGGGTTGTTCGCCACGTCGAAGTACTCCACGACCGGGGTGCCGGTCGTGTCGGTCGGCCAGTTGTCGATCACCAGCCGTAGCGGGTTCAGCACGGCCATACGCCGCTGGGCGATGGTGTTCAACTCGCGTCGGACGTACGACTCAAGGGCCTCGATGGACTGGCGACTGTTGGTGCGGGTGGTGCCGATCTCGGTGCAGAACGCGCGGATCGCCGCGGCCGGGTAGCCACGGCGGCGCAGGCCTTGCAGCGTCGGCATGCGGGCGTCGTCCCAGCCGTCGACCGTGCCGTCGGTGACCAGCTTGGCCAGGCGGCGCTTGCTGGTGACGGTGTGGGTGAACTCGAGGCGGGCGAACTCGATCTGCTTGGGCTGGTCGCCGGGCAGGGGCAGGTGCGACAGGTACCAGTCGTAGAGCGGACGGTGGGTGTCGAACTCCAGGGTGCAGATCGAATGGGTGACGCCCTCGATCGCATCGCTCTGGCCGTGCGCCCAGTCGTAGGTGGGGTAGACGCACCAGTCGTCGCCGGTGCGGAAGTGGTGGCTGTGCCGGATGCGGTACATGACCGGGTCGCGCAGGGCCATGTTCTCGCTCTGCATGTCGATCCTGGCCCGCAGCACGCGCGTGCCGTCGGGGAACTCGCCGGCCTTCATGCGCCGGAACAGGTCGAGGTTCTCCTCAACGGTGCGGCTGCGGTAGGCGCTCTCGACGCCCGGCTTGCCGAAGCCACCGCGCTCGGCAGAAATCGTCCCGGTGTCGGAGTCGTCGACGAAGGCTTGGCCCTGCCCGATCAGGTACTCGGCCCAGGCGTAGAGCTGGCCGAAGTAGTCGGAGGCATGCAGGAGCTTCGCCGGGTGGAACCCGAGCCATTCGATGTCGGCGACGATCGAGTCGACGTACTCGGTCTCCTCGGTGTCGGGATTGGTGTCGTCGAGGCGCAGGTTGCAGATGCCGCCGAACTCTTCTGCGGTGCCGAAGTCGACAGTGATGGCCTTGGCGTGACCGATGTGCAGGTAGCCGTTGGGCTCCGGCGGGAACCGCGTCTGGACCCGTCCGCCGTAGGTCTGGTGCTCGTTGTCCCGACGAATGATGTCGCGGATGAAGTCGTTGGCAACGGACTGGGTCATGGCCGAAAAGTTAGCACGCTGGGCGACCCGGACCTCTCGCGCGGCCGTCCCCCGCCCCTCCCGCCCAGCCCTGCACAAACGCCCGCCAACCGGGCCATCGCCCCCGGAATTTCGGGGGCAGGCGCCCGTTTCGGGGGCGGCTGGGGAGGGGTGCTGCGAGTTGCCGGGACGGGGTTCGATAAGGTTGCACGGCCATGACTGCCAGCCCAGCCCGCCTCCGCGTAGCGCCATCGCCGACCGGCGACCCGCACGTCGGAACCGCGTACATGTCCCTGTTCAACCTTGCCTATGCCCGCGCCACCGGCGGTGCCTTCGTCCTGCGGATCGAGGACACCGACCAGGCACGCTACGTTGCGAGCTCCGAGCAGCAGATCTTCGACACCCTGCACTGGCTCGGCCTCGATTGGAGCGAGGGGCCCGACATCGGCGGCCCGTACGCCCCCTACCGGCAGTCGGAGCGGCTCGACACCTACCGTCCCTTCGTCGAGCAACTGCTGGCGGACGGCCACGCCTACAACTGCTGGTGCAGCAGCGAGCGCCTCGCAGAACTGCGTGCCGATCAGCAGGCGTCCAAGGCTTCCGTGACCGGCTACGACCGGCTCTGCGTCGGCAAGACCCGCGAGGAGCGGGCTGCGCTGCCCGGCTTCAGCGAGACCCCGGTCGTGCGGATGCTGATCCCCGACGACGTGCTGCTGTCCTTCACCGACCTGATCCGCGGCGAGGTGAACGCTCCCCGTCCCGACGACCAGGTGATCCTCAAGGCCGACGGCTTCCCGACCTACCACCTGGCCGTGGTCGTCGACGACCACCTCATGGACATCACCCACGTTGTGCGCGGTGAGGAGTGGATCTCCTCCACCCCCAAGCACCTGCTGCTCTACCGGTGGCTCGGCTGGGACGAACCGGCGTTCGCGCACATGCCGCTGCTGCGCAACACGGACAAGTCCAAGATCTCCAAACGGAAGAACCCGGCCGCACGGCTCACCTGGTTCCAGGAGCAGGGCTACCTGCCCGAGGCGTTGCGCAACTTCCTGCAGCTCCTGGCCTACCCGCCGGTCGACGAGGAGCACGAGGTGTCGACCTTCGACGACTTCGTTGCCAACTTCGACTGGACGAAGGTCAACACCGTCGGCCCGATCTTCGACCTGAAGAAGCTGGACTGGCTGAACGGGCAGTACCTCCGCGCGCTCAGTGCAACCGAGCTCACCGACCGGATCGTCGAGTTCGCCGTCCGGGAGGGCCAGTGGCCAGCAGAACCCGCCCCGGCAGACGTCGACCTGCTGCGCCGCGCCGTCCCGCTGATCCAGGAGCGGCTCGTGCTGCTGTCGGAGGCGCTGCCGAAGCTGGCCTACCTGTTCACCCCGGATGCAGGGCTGAAGATCGACGCCGACGCTCTGGCCCAGGCCGGCGACGACGCAGTGAATGTCGTCTCAACCGCGATCGAGGCGCTGTCCGGGCTGGGGGAGTGGAGCACCGAGGCTATCCAGGACACGCTCCGGGTCGCCCTGGTCGACGGGCTCGGCATCAAGCCCAAGTTCGCGTTCGGGCCGGTCCGGCTTGCGATCACCGGGTCAAAGGTGTCCCCGCCGCTGTTCGAGTCCATGGAACTGCTGGGACGCGGATCCAGTCTCGCCCGGCTGGAGCTGCTGCGGGCGGTGCTGTGAGCCAGGTCGTCGCGGTTTTCGGCGGACGCAGCGAGATCGGGCTGGCTGTCGCCACCCGGCTGGCCGCCGGCGCCACCATTGTGCTCGCCGCACGTCCCGGTCCGATGGACGAGGCCGTCAAGGCCTGTCGTGCTGCCGGTGCGGCCCGGGTGGAAGTGGTCGCATTCGATGCGGACGACATCGCTGCCCAGGCCGGCATCGTCGAGGGCATCGAGCAGCAGGTCGGGCCGATCGACGTCGCCGTCCTCGCTTTCGGGGTGCTGGGCGACCAATCGGCGGCTGAGCACGACCCCGAGGTCGCCGCAGCCCTGCTGCACACCGACTTCATCGCGCAGGCAGCGCTTCTCACGGTGTTCGCAGAACGCATGCGCGCCCGAGGCAGGGGCACCCTGGTCGCCTTCTCCTCCGTCGCCGGGCAGCGGGTGCGCCGCGCCAACTACGTCTACGGCTCGGCGAAGGCCGGCCTCGACGGGTTCGCCTCCGGTCTCGCCGACGCCTTGCACGGCAGCGGCGTCCACCTCGTGATCGCCCGACCCGGCTTCGTGATCGGACGCATGACCGCCGGCATGAGCCCTGCGCCGTTCTCCTCAACCCCCGATCAGGTCGCAGACGCCGTGGTGCAACGCATTCGCGCCGGCAGCGGGGTCGAGCTGTGGATCCCGTGGCAGCTGCGCATCATGTTCCTCGTCGCGCGGTTCGTGCCCCGAGCCCTGTGGCGGCGAATGCCCCGCTGAGGTCGATCAGCCCTTGCCGGCTTCCAGTTCTTCTGCGAAGGTCGGCAGCCCGGCGGGCGCTGATCCGCTGGCGAATCGAATCAACACCACCCCGGTCACGATCAGCCCTCCGCCGAGCATCTGGACGGGGCTGGGGATCTCCCCGAGCACCACGGCCGCGAGGAGCGCTGCGAACAGGACCTCCGACAGGCTGACGAAGGAGGACAGCCGTTCGCCCATCAGTGCGATCCCGGCCACGCCGAGCGCATAGGCAAGAGCGGTCGCGGCCAGCACGACAACGCCCAGCGGCACCCACCACGGCACCGTCACGCGCATCAACTGCACGTCGACAAGCGGCGCGGAGTAGGGGAGCGCGCCCACCAGCGTGGCCAGGCCCAGCACCACCCCGCCCACAGGCAGGCCGAAGGCGGGCAGCGCCAGCGGGTGCAGCCCTGTCGGCCGGGCACCGAGCACGAAGTAGGCGGCTGCGCCGATCATCGCGCCGAAGCCGAACACCACCCCGAGCGCGTCGGGCCGGGCTCCGGTGAGGTCGAGCACGCAGAGCAGCCCGAGCACGCTGGCCAGCGTCCCGGTGATCACGAGGCGGGAGGGGGCGTGCCGCGTCCCCCCCCAGGCGAGCAGCACCAGCAGCACCGGAGCCATGTACTCGATCAGCAGGGCGATGCTCACGCTCATCCGCGAGACGGCCGCGAAGTACATCAACTGGGCGGTGGCGACGGCCAGCACACCGAACCCGGCGATGATCCGCCATTCAGCCAGCACGACACGCAGCTGTCCGCGCATCACCCACAGCCCGACGGGCAGCAGCAGGAGTGCTGCGCAGGTCACGCGCCAGAGCACAGCGGCCCCCGGCGACCACCCCGCGTCGAACAGCGGACGCACGAAGGTTCCCGACGTGGCGAAGGCCAGCGAGGCCGCCAGTCCGAGCGCGACGCCGAGACCGGCGCGGCTAGGCTGGACGGGTTCTCCTGCGCCGATTCCGGGTGTGGTCACCCGGGCAATGCTGCCTCAGATCGATGATTTGGCAACGCACTGCCCATCATGAAAGAATCGTCAGGTTGCTCCGACGGGGACGCCTACCTAGGCGGCCCCCCGGCAAGTCTGGTGATCGAAGCCGGGCCCTACCACGATCCGTCAAATGATTGGTCATGCGCGGCCCAGAACGGCCCGACACGCCCGACCCCGGGGGTCGGAGTAACAGCTCCACCGGAGATGCACCGGAGGAGCCCGACGAGAAGAAGGACGAACCAGTGGCGGGACAGAAGATCCGGATCCGACTCCGGGCCTACGACCA
>JADGPA010000133.1 GCA_017882685.1 Propionibacteriaceae bacterium
TCACGGCGTTTCCGGTGCTGGCCCGGATCCTGAACGAGCGCGGCATGACACGAACGCCGCTCGGCGTGATCGCACTGGCTTGTGCTGCGATCGACGACGTCGTGGCCTGGTCCCTGCTCGCCGTCGTGTCCGCCATCGCCGGCTACACCAACGACCCCCTCTGGGAGGTGCTGGCGTACTCGGCGCTGTTCATCGCCGTCATGTTCGGCATCGTGCGCCCGTTGCTGGGGCGCGTCCTGCTCCCGATCTATCAGCGCGCCGGCCGGCTCACCCCCGACGTCCTCGCCTTCCTGCTCGTCGGGCTGATCCTCTCGGCCTGGTTCACCGACCGCATCGGCATCCACTTCATCTTCGGGGCGTTCGTCTTCGGTGTCATCGTTCCCCGCGAGGGCACCCAGCAGCTCTTCCATGAGGTGCTGGAGCGGCTTGAGCAGGTCAGCGTGCTCCTGCTGCTGCCGATCTTCTTCATCGTCACGGGACTTTCCGTCGACCTCAGCAAGCTGACCGGGCGCAGCGTCGGCGAGTTGTTCGCCGTCCTCGCCGTCGCTATCGGCGGCAAGTTCTTCGGTGCGTACGCAGCTGGCCGGCTGCAGGGCATCCCCAACCGCCGTTCTCAAGCGCTCGCACTGCTGATGAACACGCGTGGCCTCACCGAGCTCGTGCTGCTGTCGGTCGGGCTCAAGCTGGGCGTCCTGGACGTACCCCTGTTCACGATGCTGGTCGTGATGGCGGTCGTGACCACCGCCATGACGGCACCGCTGCTGAAGCTCGTCTACCCGGACCGGCTGGTGGCGAAGGAGGTCGAGGAAGCCGAACGCGCCGCGCTCGGGATTCCCAATGCCTACCGGGTCGTGGTCGTGCTCGACGACGCCGAGTCGGATGCCCCGCTGGCGGCGCTGGCCGGCGACCTCGCCGCCTCCGAGCGGCCGTCCCAGGTCGTCCTCAGCCTCTTCCGCCCGCAGCCCACCGAGACCCTCGAAGTGGGCAGCGGCCTGTCCATCGAACTCGCAGAGATGGCCGGCGTGATGGGAGAGCTCGAGGTCCTCGCCGATCAGGTGCGCGCTCGTGGCGTGGACTGCGTCGTGCTCTCCCGTTTCAGTGCCGACCCCACCGCCGACGCGGCGGCCCAGGTGCAGTCGACCGACGCCGACCTGGTGCTCCTGTCACCGACGGGCAACATCGATCGGGACCGGCTGCTTGCCAGCGTCGAAGTGACCGTCGCCGTCTGGGAAGGCGCAACGGCACTCGCCGGCGCGCCCGGACCGATCAGCGCGCTGGCCCGTGGTGGTGACGAGGCCGACGCCGCCATCGCGATCGGCGTGCGTCTCGCGGCCGCGCGGGGCGAGGTGCTGCAGCTCGTCGACGTCGGGAGCCGGCGCCGGATCTCTGGTCTCGCAGAGCGCCTCGGCAGGCTGGGAATCACCGTCGAGGTGGTCACGCCACCAGAGATGGCGCACGGAACCTGGCTGATGGATCTCGACGCTCCGACGCCGGACGGGGTCTCTGGGCTGTTGCGGGTGCGCCCCGGGCAGGTGCAGGACCAAAGCGATCTCGCCAAGCTGCTGGAGACCGGCGCTCTTGTCCCCGCACAGCCCGTGCCTGCGGCCGGAGTCACGAGCCCGTAACGCCACTGCCCTCGGATTCCCGCTGCGGGGCGGGAATCCGAGGGCAGTGGTACGAGGCCTGGGGCCGAGTCTACGGAAGTGGCTTATGGCGCATCCACTTCCACCACTGCGAGAACGAGCGGCCAATACCGAGGTGCTTGCCGAAGCCGTACTTGGCCAGCTCGTCGGTGATGCGCAGCGCCTGGTACTGCAGCCCGAGGAATGAGTCGACGGTCGCGTAAGGACCACCGAGGGTCGCCGATCCGGACGCGAAGAGCAGGCCGTCACCGTTGCGCGTGCCTTTGACCTCGAACGACAGCTCGACGTCGAGCCGCCCGTAAGGGCTACGGATCGCGCCCGTCATGTCGAACAGGTCCTTCAGCAGGCGGTGCTCGGTGATGTCGGCCTCGAGCCCCGTGGCGTCGACGATGTAGTCAGCCGGGATGTTGACCAGGCCCTGCTGGGTGTTGACCACCGTGAGGATGCGGCCGTCCGGAGTCTGCTGGACCTCCTTCACCTGGCCGACCATCTGGCGGTAGTAGCCGGCCTTCTCGCCGGTCGCCAGCTGCTGCAGCCACAGCTTGCGGTGCGGGGTGGTGGTGCCGCCCTGCCAGCTGAGCAGCTCCTTGCGCTGCTCCGGCGTGGCCTTCTCCAGCTGGCTCTTGTAGACGCCGCCCCAGTTGGACTTGGGCCAGTTGAAGCCCTGGATCCCGATGCCGTACAGGCCCTTGCGGCGCTTGGTGAGGCTGGGACCGTGGCGAGCAGGAAGGTAGTTGCGGAGCAGGTGGACGATCTGCGTCTGGGCGCCCTTGAGGTTGCGGTCGTCGATCAGCCGCTGCAGCACCCGCGACGCGACGATGCCGCCGCCGCGGATCACGACCGTGCCGGGCCGGCGAATCAGCTCGTCGTAGACGTGTTCGTGCGGCTCGTAGGCATTGACGACGTGGGCGTAGTCCTCCGTGCGGGTGCGGTACTCCTGCAGGTCCGGCAGGAAGCGCAGGCCCGGATAGCCGACGGCGATGTGGACGAAGCGGCTGCGAAACGCCACCCGCTTGGTCTGCGACGTGCCGGCCTCGGGCGTCAGGATCGTGAAGTAGCCCGCACCGGCCCGGCGGCGCACCATGCGCACCAGACCCTTTCGCAGCATCGACTTGTACTGGATGCGCCAGGCTTCGCGCTCCATGCCGGCGAACGCCTGCCCGGCCCGGGGGGTGAAGTAGTCCGTGAGGATCGGCTCGGTGAGCACGTTGTACAGCGGGGCGAGCTTGGCGCCGATCGCCGACTGCTTCTTCACGCCCGCGGCGGTGGCGACGTAGCCCTTCTTGGCGTGCCAGGCCTCGCGCATCGCGTAACTCGGGAAACCCCAGATGTTGTCGGGGCTGGACCCGGCGTCCGAGCGCAGGCGTTCTCCCCGGGGGACCTGGGAGACGCGCGTCAGGTACTCGTACGTGTCCCACGGGTTTTCGTTGACGCCGAGCACAGCCATCTGGTTCGCCGGGACACCGGCGATCCGCAGGTGGTCGACCATCACGAACGAGCCGATACCGCCGCCGACGGTCACGAACGGGATGTCGATGATCGGGATCCCGGCCCGGGCCACCATGTCGTCGGTCCATACCGGGGTGTCGATCAGCTCCGGGGTGAGATCACCCTTGCCGGACAGCTGCTCACGCTCGAAGACACCGGTGCCCGGAGTCTGGATCGTCTGGTGGGTACCGGTCGTCTGGGGGACCACCGGCGGCGCGCTCGGGGGCGCGGAAGTGGGGCCGCCCTGCGCCGGAGGCCGGGGATAGGCGCCACCGACGACAGTTTCGTTACTCACGGCTTTCTCCACTCTGCTCAGGTGAGGTTGGCGTGACAGGCATGACGGGCTATCGCTGACCGCGGTGGGACTCGTACTTCAGCGTTCGGTTTCCGAGCTTGATCGTGGTTCCGGGGGTGAGCACGATGCGGCCGTTGGGCGGCACCGGCTGCCAGTCCGGGCTGTTGGGCATGGCGATGTAGGTGCCATTGGCCGATCCGTGGTCGGACAGCCGGACCGTCCAGTCCTCCAGCGCGATCAGGGCGTGTGCCCGGGAGACGGTGCCCCCGGAATCTTCCAGCCGCAGCGGGCGCGCCGAGCCGGAAAGCACCTCCGGGGCACTTTCTGGCTGGCGGCCGAGCACGTAGTCCTGCTCGAGCTGGAACACCGATCCGTCGTCGAAGACGAGCACTCCCAGCGGCGGGCGGGGACCGTCGACCAGGGCCGGGGTCTGCTGGACCATGTTGATCCCGCAGACGGTGCAGAACTGCACCATCGGGTCGTTGAAGTGGCCGCGCTTGCAGAA
>JADGPA010000134.1 GCA_017882685.1 Propionibacteriaceae bacterium
AGGAGCCGGTGGCCGAGGTTGTGGCCGAGGAGCCGGTGGCCGAGGTTGTGGCCGAGGAGCCGGTGGCCGAGGTTGTGGCCGAGGAGCCGGTGGCCGAGGTTGTGGCCGAGGAGCCGGTGGCTGAGGTTGTGGCCGAGGAGCCGGTGGCTGAGGTTGTGGCCGAAAAGGCCACTCCCAAGCCCGCCAAGAAGACCAAGCAAGGAAGACAGGAATGGCAACGATCACTGCGGCGGAGGTCAAGAAGCTCCGCGACGCAACGGGCGCCGGGATGATGGACGCCAAGAAGGCTCTCACCGAGGCCGAGGGCGACTTCGAGTCCGCCATCGAGATCCTCCGGGTCACCGGCCAGGCGAAGATGGCCAAGCGTTCCGACCGTGAGGCCAGCAACGGCCTGGTCGCCTCGTCGGGCAAGACCGTCATCCAGCTCGGCGCAGAGACCGACTTCGTGGCGAAGAGCGGCGACTTCATCGCGCTCGCCGATGAGGTCGCCAAGTCTGTCGCCGCCGTCGGCGCCCACGGCGTGGAGGCTGCGAACGCCGTCGTCCTTCCGTCCGGCAAGACGGTGGCGGAAGCCGTGGCCGAGCTGAGCGTCAGGATCGGCGAGAAGCTCGAACTGGCGGGAGCTGCCAGCTTCGACGGCCCTGTCAGCATCTACCTGCACAAGCGGTCCCAGGACCTGCCCCCGCAGGTGGCCGTCATGGTCGAGTACGACGGCGGCGACGAGACGTTCGTTCGGGGCATCGCGATGCAGATCGCGGCCATGTCCCCGTCCTACGTGACCCGCGACGAGGTTCCCGGCCACGTGCTCGAGAACGAGCGCAAGATCGCCGAGCTCACGGCAAAGGAAGAGGGGAAGCCCGAGGCGATCATCCCGCGCGTCGTCGAGGGTCGCCTCGGTGGTTTCTTCAAGGAGGTCTGCCTCGTCGAGCAGCCCAGCGTCTCCGACGACAAGCTGACCGTCGGCCAGCTGCTCAAGAAGAACGGCGTCGAGGTCAAGCGCTTCGTCCGGTTCGCAGCCGGCGCCTGAGCAAGACAACCGAACGGCCGTCCAGCTCTGCTGGGCGGTCGTTCTGCGTTCCCCAGGTGCATTTGCCGTTAGTGTGGTCACGCGAATCGAAGAACCCGCCCGTTGCCGTCGCCGTTCTCTCTGAGGAGACCAGATGACCAGCCCCTATCGTCGCGTCGTGCTCAAGCTCTCCGGTGAAGCGTTCGGCGGAGGCAAGCTCGGCGTCGACCCGGACATCATCTCCGGGATCGCAGCGGAGATCTGCGAGGTGGTCTCCACCACCGGCGTCCAGGTGGCCGTGGTGACCGGTGGTGGGAACTTCTTCCGTGGAGCCGAGTTGCAGACCCGCGGCATGGACCGCGCCCGCGCCGACTACATGGGCATGCTGGGTACCGTCATGAACGCCCTCGCCCTGCAGGACTTCCTGGAGAAGGCCGGTCAGCCCAGCCGCGTCCAGACGGCGATCGCCATGGGCCAGGTCGCAGAGCCGTACGTGCCGCTGCGGGCAATCCGTCACATGGAGAAGGGGCGCGTGGTGATCTTCGGCGCTGGCTCGGGGATGCCGTTCTTCTCCACCGACACGGTGTCGGCCCAGCGTGCCCTCGAAACCCACGCCGACATCCTGCTGATGGCCAAGCAGGGCACCGACGGTGTCTATGACTCCGACCCCCGCACGAACCCCGATGCCAAGAAGTTCGACGACCTCACCTACGATGAGTTCCTCGCAGGCGACCTGAAGGTGGCCGACGCCACCGCGGTCAGCCTGGCCCGGGATTACAGCCTGCCAATGATCTTCTTCGACATGGGTGTCCCCGGCAACATCGCCCGGGTCGTCGCAGGTGAGAAGATCGGTACCACCCTGCACGCCTAGGCGGCGCTGCGGGCGAACGAGAAGGGAAGAGATTTCGTGATCCCGGAGATCATCAAGGACGCCGAGCACAAGATGGCCGCTGCCGTCGAACATGCTCGCGAGGAGTTTGCCGCCATCCGTACGGGGCGCGCACACCCGGCCATGTTCAACAAGCTGATGGTCGACTACTACGGCGCGCCGACTCCGCTGCAGCAGCTGGCCACCTTCCAGGTGCCGGAGGCCCGCACGGTGCTGATCACCCCGTTCGACCGGGGTGCGATGAGCAACATCGAGAAGACCATCCGCGACTCCGACCTGGGCGTGAACCCTGCCAACGACGGCAACGTGATCCGCCTGGTGATGCCGCAGCTCACCGAGGAACGTCGCCGGGAGTACATCAAGCTCACCAAGCACAAGGCCGAGGAGGCTCGGGTCGCGGTGCGCAACACCCGGCGGCACGCCCTTGAGAGCGTGCACAAGCTGCTCAAGGAAAAGGACGTCAGCGAGGACGACGCCCGCGGGGCGGAGAAGCAGCTGGAAGCGGCCACCAAGAAGCACATCGACTCCGTCGAGGATTTGCTGAAGGTGAAGGAAGCCGAACTGCTGGAGGTCTGAATGACCGACAGCGAACAGCCCGCACCGCGGAAGTCAGGGGCGGGCAGGGATTTGCCCGCGGCGATCGCGGTGGGCCTGTCCCTGTTCGGAATCGTGGTGGCCACCCTCGTGTGGTGGCCCCCCGGCTTCATCGTGCTGCTCGTCGTGCTCACCAGCCTCGGGGCTGTCGAGGTACACCACGCGTTGCGGCGGGTGGGGATGACATCGGTCCTGCTCCCCGTGGTGCTCGGCAACGTCATCATCATCGGGGGTTCGTACGCCGCCGCGGTGTTGCAGCCGGTCACACAGATCCCCTGGCACGTGGTTCTGCTGGGGACGATCGGTGGCAGCGTGCTGCTCGCGCTGATGTGGCGCATGTTCAAGGGGGCGGAAGGGTTCGCCCGTGACAGTGCAGCGAGCCTGTTCATCATCGGCTACATCCCGCTCCTGGCGTCCTTCGTCGGACTGATCCTCGCCCAGCCGCACGGCGTGGCGAAGGTGGTCGCTGTGTTCCTGTGCATCACCGGCAGCGACACCGGCGGCTACGCGGCCGGGGCGAGCCTCGGGAGGCATCCGATGGTGCCGACGATAAGTCCAAAGAAGACGTGGGAGGGCCTGGCCGGGTCGGTCCTGCTGGCTTCGGTGGTGAGCGTGCTGCAGTTCGTGTTCGTGATGAACCAGCCGTGGTGGCTCGGGGTGCTGCTCGCGATTGTCGTTGTCATCTTCGGCACCGCCGGCGACCTGATCGAGTCGATGATCAAGCGGGACGTGGGCATCAAGGACATGAGCTCGTTCCTGCCCGGCCACGGCGGAGTGATGGACCGTCTCGACTCGACGCTGGTCGCGGTACCCGTCGCCTGGCTGCTGTTCACGCTGCTGGGGGTGGCGCAATGACCGGATTGACCCCGGAAGAAGAGTCAAGCTACGCGGAGACCGTCGCCGCCGCGCAGGCGGGGCGGACGGTGCCGCTGGCGCTGCGCACGCCGCGCCGTGGCAAGCCGCCGCTGCACTGGGCCGACCTGGACGCGGGGCAGCGTGCCGAGGCTATTGCCGAGCTGGGGCTTCCGAAGTTCCGAGCGGGGCAGTTGACCCGGCATCTGTTCGACAGGCTTAGCGACGATCCCGAGGCTTGGACCGACATCCCCAAGGCGGAGCGGGAGTTGCTGGCCGAGCGCTTCGCGCCGCCTCTGCTCGACCGTGTGCGCGACCTGTCCGCAGACGCCGGCACGACGGTGAAGACGTTGTGGCGGCTGTATGACGGCTCGCTCGTTGAGAGCGTGCTGATGCGATACGGCGTGCCTGGACTCCGCGCCAGCGGCAGAGGCAGGGAGCGGGCGACGGTGTGCATCTCATCCCAGGCCGGGTGTGGGATGGCGTGCCCGTTCTGCGCGACCGGCCAGGGCGGACTGCAGCGGAACCTGAGTACCGCCGAGATCCTCGCGCAGGTGATCGACGCCGCCCGCCGGCTGCGCGACGGCGAGGTTCCCGGGGGCGCGGGACGGATCAACAACATCGTGTTCATGGGCATGGGCGAACCGATGGCCAATTACACAGCCGTGCTGCGCGCCATCCGCGGCATCGTCGGGCCTGCACCCGAAGGGCTGGGGATCTCGGCGCGCGGGGTCACCGTGTCTACAGTGGGACTTGTGCCGCAGATCCAGCGGCTCACGGAGGAGAGGCTGCCGGTGACGCTGGCGGTCAGCCTGCACGCCCCGGACGACGAACTGCGGGACACGCTGTGCCCGATCAACACCCGGTGGCCGGTCGCGGAGGTTGTCGGTGCCGCGCACCGGTACTTCGAGGTCAGCGGACGACGGGTCTCCATCGAGTACGCGATGATCAGGGACATCAACGACCAGGGGTGGCGGGCCGATGCGCTGGCCAACCTGCTCAACCGGTACGGGCGCGGCTGGGTGCATGTGAACCTGATTCCGCTGAACCCGACGCCCGGATCGAAGTGGACAGCGTCGCGTCGGGAGGACGAGATGGAGTTCGTTCGCCGGCTCGAGTCCAGGGGAGTGCCCACCACCGTCCGCGACACCCGGGGACGCGAGATCGACGGTGCCTGCGGTCAGCTCGCAGCGACCGAGGCGGACCTCAACCCCGGGTCGTGATCCACTTCGGCTGGCTACCGAGCTGGACCAGTTCGGCTGCGAAGAAGGTGGGGTAGGCGACCCGCTCGCGTCCGTGGGTAGCGAGGTCGATCCATTCGAACCATTCCCGCACGCCGTTGGTCGTCCTGGGTGCTGCGATCGGAGGACGGGCGGGGTCGAAGGCCATCAGGAAGTAGAAGGTGAGCTCGTGACAGTCGCGTCCGGAGAGCCCAGAGGTGGTTGAGCCGCTGAAGAAGTTCTCGTGGACGAAGGCGAGGCGGTCGATCGGCGGGTCGAGACCGATCTCCTCGTGGACCTCCCTGCGCACCGCGGCCTCAGCCGTCTCCATGTGCTGGACGCCGCCTCCGATCGAGTAGAAGTAGGGCTCGGCATCGTTGCGGGCCATCAGCACCTTGCCGTCACGCATTATGATCGCGGCCGCGCGGTAGCGGAACCATCGCCCGTCCTTGTCGAAGCCGCAGTCGACGTCCATGGTTTGCCTCCTTCGCCGGCCAGTCTGGCAGGGCTGGCCGGTGTCGTGGGCGCAGCGGGCGAAGACCCGGGTGCGGGCATGCCAAAGGCCCGGTTCCGGGTGGGGAACCGGTCGAGTGGTATGTGCTCCGTGCGGACCTCCTTGTGGATGAGCCTGAGGTGTTGGGCCCTGGCCGGCTTAGGTCCGGAGTCGAACCCGGGGGGTGGCCGTGACTCGGCCGCCGGCCGTTCTGGACCTGGTTGAGCGCACTCGTCTTCTGCGCCGGCCAGGTTCTGGCAGGTCGGGCAGGAGTGGTCCGCCGATCGGGTTGTCCCAGGGTTGTGTGCCGGGTGGGTGTTGGTAGTCGTTGGTGTAGCCGGCGGTGGTGATCTGGTAGCGGCGTCC
>JADGPA010000135.1 GCA_017882685.1 Propionibacteriaceae bacterium
GCGATCACATTCAGGTCGGCCAAGTACTCCCCGGCTTCGTACAGCTCGCGATCGAGGCTGAGCCGGTCGGTCATGGCCGCGACCGTGATCCGGTCCACGTCATCGGCGGGTACGGCGGTGGCCAGCTGGGCGAGGGTGGCGCTGCTCAGGTCCGCCCGCTCGGCGTGCCCGGAGGGGGAGAGGTCGGTCATCTGGTGGTCATGCCCCGGGATTCCCATCTCGGTGGCGGCCAAGGGATCCAGGTCCGCCAGGCGGCTGGTGTAGGTGTCGGCGATGGCATCGATGGCGGTTGCAGGGCGCTCGGTCACGCTGTCGACGATAGTTGACCCCCGGCGGCCCGCACCACCCGTACAGTCACCCTTGAAACCCACCTGAGGAGCCGTGCCGTGACCGAGATCTGGGCCCATCGAGGTGCCCGTCGTGAGGCTCCGGAGAACACGCTGCCTGCCTTCGAGCTGGCCGTCACCCAGGGCGCGGACGGGGTGGAGTTCGATGTGCAGCTGACCGCGGACGGTGCGGTGGTGATCATCCACGACGAAGCGGTCGACCGGTCGACCAACGGCAGCGGTCCCGTGGTCGGGTTCACGCTCGACAAGCTGCAGCGGCTGGATGCCTCGGCGGGGGTCGCCGGGTACGCCGGCGTCCGGATCCCGACGCTGGCCGATACCCTCGAATTGCTCGTCCCCTCGGGGTTGAGGCTGAACATCGAACTGAAGAACTCCGAGGAGGACTACCCCGGCCTCGAGGAGCAGGTGCTGGCCGCCGTGGCTGCCCATGGCATCGCCGACCGGGTGGTGCTGTCGACCTTCAACCACTACTCGCTGAAGAGGCTGCAGGCGCTCGGCGCCACCAGCCAGCTCGGCATGCTGTACACCGATCCGCTCTACAAGCCCTGGCGTTACGCGGCCAAGCTGGGTGTCGGCGCGATCCATCCGCCGGCCCGGTTCGTGCTTGGCGCCGGCTGGGTGCGGCGGGCTCACGAGGCAGGGCTGGCGGTGCGTCCCTGGGTTGTGAACTCCGACCGCGGCCTGGCCCGGATGTTCCACTGGGGCGTGGACGCCGTCTTCACCGACGTCCCGGCGGCGGCCCTGACCGCGCGGGAGAACCACTCCGCTGGGGATTGACCGGGCAGCCGTCCCTAACCGCAGCCAGGTGGGCATTAGGATCCGGGTGTCGCTCGGAGAGGGGTTTGGCCCATGAAGATCACCGTGGTGGGAGCCGGCTATGTCGGCCTGTCCAACGCACTGCTCCTTGCCGTGAACCATGACGTTACGTTGCTGGAGATCGATCCGGCGAAGGTCGACAAGATCGCTCGGGGTGTGGCGCCGATCGCAGAGGCCGATGTCGAGGAGGCGCTGTCAGGTGGAGGACTGAGCCTGCATCCGACCAGTGACCCCGATGTGGCCTACTCCGAGGCTGAGGTCGTGGTGGTCGCGACCCCCACCGACTACGACCCCACCACGAACGTCTTCGACACCCGTTCGGTGGAGGGCGTACTTCGTGACGCTCTCGCGAAGCGGCCGGAGGTGATCGTCGTGATCAAGTCCACCGTGCCGGTCGGTTTCACCGAGGCGCAACGCAGCCGCTACCCGGGCGCCCGGATCCTGTTCTCACCTGAATTCCTGCGTGAGGGGCACGCACTGGAGGACAACCGGTACCCCTCCCGGGTGATCGTCGGCGACGAGGGCGAAAGCGGACGGCTCTTCGCGGACCTGATGGTGGCAGGGGCCCTGTCCAAGGACGTGCCCGTCCTGTTGATGCCGTCGACGGAGGCCGAAGCGATCAAGCTGTTCGCCAACACCTACCTTGCGCTGCGGGTGGCCTACTTCAATGAGCTCGACACCTACGCAGCCGTCCACGGTCTCGACTCGGCGCGGATCATCGAAGGCGTCGGCCTGGATCCGCGGATCGGGTTGTACTACAACAACCCTTCATTCGGGTACGGCGGATACTGCCTGCCGAAGGACACCAAGCAGCTCCTGGCCAACTACGCCAAGGTGCCGCAGAACCTGATTTCTGCCGTCGTTGCGGCCAACACGACGCGCAAGGACTTCATTGCCACGGATGTGCTGGCACGCCAGCCCCGCGTGGTGGGCATCTACCGGTTGGTCATGAAGACGGGCTCGGACAACTTCCGGTCGTCATCGGTGCAGGGGATCATGAAGCGGATCAAGGCCAAGGGGGTCGAGGTCATCGTCTTCGAGCCGTCCCTGGAGGACGACCAGTTCTTCCATTCCGAGGTGGTTCGCGATCTGGACGAGTTCAAGCGGCGCTCGGACGTTATTCTCACCAACCGCAGGACCGCGGAGCTGGCCGATGTGCCGGGCAAGGTGTACACCCGCGACGTCTACGGCCGCGACTGATCCCCAACGCTGGCTGAGCCTGACGAAGCCTGCAGGTATTCGGCCAGCTGCTCGCGCCAGTCGCTGGGGGCGAACCCCGCCGCAGTTATCCGTGTCAGGTCGAGTGCGCTGTGCACCGGACGAGGGGCCAACTGCTTGCCGATGCCGTACTCGACGGTCGTGGTCGCGGTCACGTCGGACGGCTCCCGCCCGACCATTCCGAAGACGGTTCGGGCGATGTCGCACCAGGAGACGACGGGCCCGTCGTTGGTGAGGTTGTAGGTGCCCGATGGCGCCGAGGTCGACAACAGGTGGACGATGCCGGCGGCAAGGGTCGAGGTGAACGTGAGCCGGCCGTACTGGTCGGCCACGACGCTCGGGCTGATGCCCTTGGCTGCGAGTTCTGCCATGGTGCGGACGAAGTTGCGGCCCTCGCCGATCACCCAGCTCGTGCGCAGCAGGTAGTGCCGCGACAGCTGGCCGACCAGGGCGTCGGCGGCGGCCTTTGTCTGTCCGTAGACCCCGAGCGGGCTGAAGGGCTCGTCCTCGGCGTGCAGCTCTGCGGCGCCGTCGAAGACGTAGTCGGTGGAGACGTGCACCAGCGGGATCCGGCGAGCCGCCGCGACCCGGCACAGGTTGGCGACGCCGGTGACGTTGGCGGCCCAGCAGGCGCGGCGTCCCTCGGGTGTCTCGGCCGCGTCCACAGCGGTGTAGGCGGCGGCGTTGATGATCGCGCCCACCCCGCGCCACGGGTAGCCGGCAACGGTAGCTTCGTCGGTGCAGTCGAACTCGGGCAGGTCGACCGACTCGGCGTCCGGAAGGAGCGTGCGCAGTGCCCTTCCGAGCTGGCCGTTGCCGCCGATGATCACAGTGCGCAGCGGCGGCATGGGACGCACGTCGGCGAGCAGCGGGTGCCGGGCGTCGGCTGCGGAGATGGTGCACTCGGCCAGCGGGATCGGCCACGGGACGGCGACGGTTGGGTCGGCCAGGTTCAGGTAGGTGTACTCCGAGGTGGACTCAGGGCTCCAGTGCTCGTTGACAAGGTAGGAGTAGACCGTGCCGTGCTCGAGGGTCTGGTAGCTGTTGGCGACGCCGCGCGGGACGAAGACGGCGGTGTCGGGGCCGAGTTCGACGGTGACGGCCTGGCCGAAACCCGGTCCTTCACGTAGATCGGCCCAGGCGCCGAACACCCGACCGGCGGCGACTGAGACCAACTTGTCCCAAGGCTCGGCGTGGAAGCCACGGGTGACGCCGGCCTCGGTGTTGTGGGCGACGCTGTGCTGCACCGGGCCGAAGTCGGGCAGGCCGAGGGCGGTCATCTTGGCGCGCTGCCAGTTCTCCTTGAACCAGCCGCGCGCGTCGCCGTGCA
>JADGPA010000018.1 GCA_017882685.1 Propionibacteriaceae bacterium
CCGGCGGAGCAATCCGCAGGAGCCCCCGGACGGGGGGTGGGGCCAGCTGGGCTGCCGGGTTCGGGAGTCGTTCGACCCGGACGAACCTGAAGGCCGGACCAACTCATACTTGGTCCGGCCTTCGCCTTGTTCGGTGCTAATCAGGATGCGCCCATGCGCACCGTCCGTTGGCAGGCGCTCCACTGGACACAGAGGCCGTCGCCCACAAGACCCCCAACCCGATGGGGTCACCGGGCGCGGGCGGTCAGGCGAACACGGCGGACGGGTCGTAGCGGGCACGCACCTCCTGCAGCCGCTCGAACACTCCTTCCGGCCAGCCCATCGCCGCCTCCTTCGCCGAGGCGAGGATGTTGGCGAAGTTCGGGTTGCCCTGCGGGGAACGCCACGGGGCGACGTCGTCCAGCAGTCGGCGGGCTGCCGCCTCGACGACGGCCACCTCAAGACCGGGGTGCAGCAGGGCGACCACGCCGATCGTGTGGGTGGCCCCCCGACCGCTGACAGCAGTTCCGCCCGGGACGTCAGACGCGGTCGCTCCGCCGAGATGACGCAGTTCCACGACCATGAGCGGGGTGTCGACCCCTGGCCCGACACGCGTGAGGAAAGCGGTGGCGAAGTCCTGGTCGAGGTCGGACAGCATCGCCCCGGTCACCCAGCTCGGCGCCGGCTCGGTCGGGTCGTCGTGCACGGTCGCGATGGCGCTTGCCGGATCTGCCCGAGCCGGTCGACGAGCACGGGGGCGACGTCGCGGAAGCGCTGGGCCAGCGCCACCCCGTCCGCCTCCGAGCCGGGGTAGGCGAACCGCAGGGTGAGCAGCGTCTGGCCCCGCAGCGGCGCCGGCAGCTGTGGCAGATCGGGCAACCGTAGGATCGCGACGCTGGTGGTGACGCCGTCAGGAGCGTCGGCGGTGTAGTCCACCCAGTCGCGCAGTACGGTCTCGATGTCGGCGGTGGCGTAGGTGAGGTTGCCGCCGTACACGGTGACCAACTCCGCAAGCTCCACCTGAACCTCCGTGACGATGCCCAGCCCGGTCTTGCCACCGCGCAGGGCCCAGAAGAGGTCGGGGTTCTGCCCTGCCGACGCGGTCACCAGCTCGCCTTCACCAGTGACGACCTGGTGGCCGCGCACCCAGTCGGAGGAGAAGCCGTGGCTTCGCGCCAGCGGACCCAGCCCGCCGCCGGCAAGGAATCCGACCACACCGACGCCAGGGCTCGAACCCGTGATCGGTGCGAGACCGTGTTCTGCGGCCGCAGCCACGACGGCGCCCCATTTCACGCCTGCGCCGACGGTGGCGACGCGGGTCTGCGGGTCGATGCGGACAGTGTCGAGGCGCCGGGTGCTCACGAACACCCCGGCCTTGATCGGACGGGGGGCGCCGTGGCCGGTGGCCTGCACGCAGATCGGCACTCCCGCGCTGCGGGCATAGCGCACTGACTCCACCACGTCCTGCGCCGTGGCGGCCCCCACCACGACATCGGGGGAATGGGTGATCGCTGTGTTCCAGGCGAACACCTCCTCTGCGAACCCGTCGTCGCCGCGAGTCAGGACGGGGCCCGTGCACCGGGCGCGAAGTTCATCGACTATGCGTACAGGGTAGGAAGCGCGCGAGCTGCCGGTAAATGGGGAATCTTCCACCACATCCGATGGGTCACCAGTCGAGGTGGCCGGGCTGGATCCGGGGGCTGGCGCGGTAGGCAGAGACGGTCGGATCGCCCTCCGCCCAGAACCGCCACGGACGGCGGTGGGCGACACTGACCCCTACACGGGGGCCGGCTAGCACTGTGCCTGAGTCGGGGCCCGGCACCAGTGCCAGATTGCCGACGGCGAAGCGCCGTCCCGAGTCGGCAAGCGTCCAGCCGATGGCGCGGCCGAAGTTCCCGGGTCCGCGGGCGAGAGCTGCGTCGGGCACCCCCGGACGACGCTCCCGCACGACGTCGAGGCCGGCCACCACCCGTCCGGCCCGCAGCAGCACCGCCGACCCGCCACCGTCGGCGCCGCACACCACGTTGCCGCAGGTGTGCAGCCCGTGCGACAGGTAGCAGTACAGCGTTCCGGGCGGTCCGAACAGGTCACGGGTGCGCGGCCGGAGGCCGATGAATGCGTGCGCCGCCGGGTCGTCAGCACCGGCGTAGGCCTCCACCTCGGTCAGCTGGACAGTCACGCCGCCATCGGAGAGGAGGGCGCCGACCAGCAGCGGCGCCAGGTCGACGGCGGGGAGGGTGAGGTCGAGCACCGCCCCAGTCTGCCCCGGCTCGCGCTACCCTCGACGGGTGACCAGCCGTCCTCGCAGCGCAGCGATCATCGGCTGGGTGCTCGCGGTGACGCTGGCCGGCTGCGTGCCTGCACCCACCAGTACGCCGACCACGGCGAGCAGCTCCACCACCACACCCGCCGATCCGGATTTCACGGAGCCGGGCGCGGCAGCGTCCATGGTCAGCTCGCTGCTCAACGACGCCGGAAGCCGACAGGCGCTGATGGTCGAGATCGCCCAGGACAGTGTGCAGGTCAGCGTCCTTTCCGCAGACGGCAAGCCGGTCACCTGGGCCCACCGGGACGGCAAGTCGGCCGAGGTGCCCAGCGACCTCGCGTACGTCGACCAGGCCACCTTTGACGTGTCGAAGTTCAACATCTCCGACGTCGGCGGGCTGTTTCGCGCCGCGGCCAGCATGTCGGGCTCCGAGGAACACCAGAGCCTCACCATCGTCGACTACTCCGGCGGCGAGGTGGTGATGTCGGTCTCCACCCTGCCTGAATCGCGCACCGTGTTCTTCACCCCCGACGGCGCCCTGCTCGAAGTGCTCAACTTCGACGCTCCCGGCGGCATCGCCAACGGCATCAAGGAGGCGATCGGACCCCAGCTCACCGTCTACTCGGTCACCGTGCAGTCCGACCAGGGGGCGTGGGTCGACTACCCGGGTGACGAGGACGGCACGACGGTGCGCCGGACGCGTACCGCGAAGGTGCCCGTTACAACCAACATCCGCAACGAGACCTCCAGCCTGCCGGTGTTCGTCGCGGCGAAGATCCGCCCCGACGCCGTCTGGAGGGTCGTGGACGCCGTCCGCGGCCCCAGCGACGTGCCCGAGGACGCCAAGTGGAGCGTCATCATCGAGGACCGGGAGAAGACGGGCGTCCCGCGGATGTACTTCACCATCGGCTCCAAGTCGATGCAGACCGACCTGAACGGGACCGTCATCGGTTGATCAGGGCCTCCCCCACCGGCTCGGGAGCGCTGACCAGCACGTACTCGATGTTGCGTTCGGGCCCGGGGACGCCCACCTTGCGGCCGTCGGGGCCGAACACCCCGAGGCGCTGGCCGATGTAGCGCCGGGTGTCGAAGGCGAGCACCTCCACCGGGTGGCCCCGCGCCTCGCACATCTCGACAAGGGCTGGCAGCGGCACGAAGCCCTCGTTGTTGAACGACACCACAGCCGTGTCTGCCCGCACCGCCTCGATGACCCCTGCCAGCGCCGCAGCGATGGTGCGCTTCGAGTTGAACGCGCTGCGGGTGGTGTCGTCGCGGGCGTCCACCCGCTTGCAGGCCACCCCGTAGTACTCGGGGGCGTCCCAGCGCACCAGGGTTTCCCAGACGTGGTAGTTCGTGAAGTAGCGGTGCTGGTTGTACGGCGGGTCGAGGTAGGCGACGTCCACGGGCTCGAGGGTCGGCACCAGGGCCGCCGCGTCGCCGCGCAACGCCCGTCCGGTGCCGGCGGTGAGGGCCGGCGCGGTCAGCCGCAGGGGACGCAGCGCGCGGGGCGCCCACTCCTTGAGGTAGGCCATCTGGAGCCCGACGGTGGAGTCGACGCGGTCGGCGGCCTCCAACAGGGCTGTGAGCAGCACCGGACGCAGCCGGTGGTCGCCGTAGAGCTCGTCGATGCCGTCGCGGATCGCGTCGATGCGCACGCCATTGTCGGGATGGAAGTAGCGGGCCTGCTCGCAGAACACCTCGGTCACGTAGCCGCGCCGGCCGGGCAGCGACTCCAGGCGGGCCAGCGCCTCAGCCAGCTCCGCCGCGTCCACGGCTGCTGCGTCGGTCACCACATAGCACTGGGCGAGCACCTCGCTGTAGGCGGCGGTGTCGACGCACGTGGTGAAGCCGCCCTGCCGGTTGAACTCCTGGGCCACCCGGGTGGTGCCGGTGAACAGGTCGAGGCCGGTGTGGGCCCCTGCCGCCGCGAACAGCCGGCCCAGTTCACCGACCAGGCGGCGCTTCGAGCCGAGGTACTTGATCAAGGCGCGGTGGCCGCGAAGGTGTCGCACTTGTTCGGGTCGCCGGAGTTGAACCCGACGACCAGCCACTTCCTGCGCATCACCGACGACCCGTGGGTCCACGATTCTGGCGAGACCTGCCCGGTGGAACGCATCTGGATGCGGTCGTCGCCGACGGCCTTCGCGGCGTCGACAGCCCGGTTCACGTCATCGGTGGTGATGGCCTGGATCGGCGACGTGGGGTCCTTGGTCGCGTTCGCCATCCAGACCCCTGCGTAGCAGTCGGCCTGCAGCTCCAGCCGCACCTGCGCCGACTTCGGCCCAGTGCCGGAGTAGCTCTGGGCCTTGGTGAGCGTGCCGGTGAGGTCGGAGATGTGGTGGCCGTACTCGTGGGCGATCACGTAGGCCTCGGCCGCGTCCCCGCCCTTCGCGCCGAGCTGGCCCTTGAGCATCTCGTCGAAGAACGTCCCCTCGAGGTAGACGACCTTGTCGCTGGGGCAGTAGAACGGCCCGACGGCTGCCGTCGCTGTGCCACAGCCGGTGGCGACCTGGCCGTCGAACACCTTCGTCTCGGTCTGCTGGTAGCCCGAGTACGCCTTCGCCCAGTAGGCCTGGATGGAGTTGGTGTAGGCGACGAAGCGGCAGTCGCGGTCCTTGGAGATGTCGGTGACGGTCTTGCAATGTGAGAACCGGTTCGTCTCCGCGGTCGTCGGCGTGCCTGCAGTGTTTCCGCCCAGCAGTGCGGAGGGGTTCAGCCCGAACAGCAGCGCGACGATCGCTACGAGGATGGCGGCCCCGCCACCGAGGGCAACGCCGGTCCCGCGTCGTCCCCCGCCAGAGCCCATCTGGGAGGAATCCAGCTTCGCGCCCGATCTGTACTGCACCTTCTGCACCTCCGTCGTCTGCCTCGGCAGCATACCGACCCGCCCTGCGGTGACCGGGTTACCGGGCGGGGAGGCGACTTGGTTAGCCGCTACCTCGGGGACATGATGGACAGATGCGGATCATCGGCGTCGAAATGCCCGGGGGGTCGCCCGTGTTCATCGGCACGCTCCTGCACGGCGCCGATCCGCACCGGCTGGCCTGGGAGAAAGGCTACCGGATCGTGCGTCCGCTGTCGGCGACCGGAGGCGCGCCCGACCTCACGCTGACCGTCCAGGTGGGTCGCCATGGCCGCAACAGCGTGCTGGCCGCGCCCCGGATTCGCTCGATGGATCCCGATCTCGACCTCGCCGTCGAGGCACCGCCGGTGGTGCGTCAGCGCCTCGCCGCGTACGGCATCGTGCTGTCGGCCCGCGGCCTCCTGGCCACGCAGTTCTCCGACCACACGGCCGTCCCGGGCATGTGGGGACTGCCGGGAGGCGGCATCGATCCCGGCGAGAGCCCCAGCCAGGCGCTGATCCGCGAGGTGGCGGAGGAGACCGGTCAGGAGCCCGACATCTCGCACCTGCTAGACGTGCAGACCGACCACTGGATCGGACGCTCGCCAGCCCGGGTGGTGGAGGACTTCCATGCCGTCCGGATCATCTATGCAGCCAGCTGCTCTGCCCCGTCAGACCCGATCGTGAACGACAGCGGCGGAACCACGGCCGCAGCGGAATGGGTTCCGCTGGGGCGCTGGGCGCACGTGGCCTGGGCCTCGGGCGCGAGGGCGCTGCTGGATCGCCACCTTCGCGACCTGGCCCGCATCCTCGCCTGATCAGCCGTCGACAACGCTCGCAGCGAGGACGAACTCGTGTTCGCGGATGCGGGTGAGCAGCGCGGCGTCCGGTCGTTGCTCGAGCGAGATCCGTGCGACGGCTGCCGCTGAGCCGTCGAAGACCGTGTTGGACATCTCCTGGACGTTGATGCCGGCGGCGCTGATCGCGTCCAGGCAGGCGGCGAGGACGCCGGGGCGGTCGAGGTGGCGCACGACGAGGGCACACACGGCGGGGGTCACTGCGGCGATGTTCACGGCGTTGGGCACCTCACCCGTGCTGGCGAACACGCTGATGACGCGGACCGCCTCTGCGGCGATCGCGTCCTGCGCCTGGGACGTCGACGCGCCGATGTGGTGCGTGCCGTACACGTCGGTGAGCTTCCCGATCGCACCGCCGTACTCGCCGCTGCCGCCGGCGGGCTCGTCTGCGTACACGTCCAGCCCGGCACGCAGCCCACGGCTGTCGATCGCAGCCATCAGGGCGTCCTCGTCGACGACTTCGCCGCGGGAAGTGTTGATGAACAGGGCGCCCGGCTTCATGGCGTTGAAGAACTCGGGCCCGCACAGGCCATGGGTGCCATCGTTGAGCGCGACGTGCACGCTGACCACATCTGCGGCGGCAGCGACGGCCTCGGGCGACGCGAGCGCCTTCACACCGAGTTCGTCGGCACGCTCGGGCGTGAGGCTGCGGCTCCAGGCCACGACCTTCATCCCGAATCCCCTGGCCATGCCGATCATTGCCGAGCCGATCCCGCCCACGCCGACGAGACCCAGCGTCCGCCCGTACAGCCCGTTGGCAGCCGAGTACTCAGCCTTGTTCCACCGGCCCTCGCGCAGGTCGAGCGCGTTGTGCACAATCCGCCGGTCGAGCGCGAGGATCAGCCCGAAGGCCAGCTCCGCGACGGCGATCGAGTTCTTGCCAGGGCAGTTGGACACGTAGATCCCACGCTGGGAGGCCGCAGCGACGTCGATCGTGTTGTAGCCGGCGCCAGCTCGGACAACGAGTGCAAGGGCACCGGCGGCCAGCACGTCGGCGGGCACCTTCGTGCTGCGGACGACGAGCACCTCGGGCTGGAGCGATGCCACGGCTTCGGCGAGGGCAGCGCCGGAGAGTTGTGGATTGACGGTGACGTCGATGCCGAGTGCGGTCAGGGCGTCGATGCCCGACTGCTCGAAGCTGTCAGCAATGAGTACATGCATGCGTCGACACTAACGCCACCGGACAGCGCAAAGGGCCCCCGACTGCAATCGCCCGGGGCCCTCCGCTCAACTTCCGGTTACCGGCGGAAGTAGGACAGCAAACGCAGGATCTCGATGTACAGCCAGACCATGGTCACGGTGAGGCCGAAGGCTGCCCGCCACGACTGGGACGAGTCTGCGCCCATCGCCACACCCTGCTCGATGTAGTCGAAGTCGAGGATCAGGTTGAACACCGCAAGGCCGACGCCGATCGCGGAGAACAGGAGCAGCAAGCCGATGCTGGTGCCGCTGCCGAACATGAAGTTCACGCCGAACAGGGACAGGATGAAGTTCACGAACAGCACGCCGGCGTAGGCGATGGTGCCGATCATGACCATCTTGCGGAACTTGTTGGTGACCTTGATGTTGAAGAACTTGTAGGCGGCCAGCGTGACGCCTGCAGCCACGAGGGTGCCCATCACGGCTGCCGGCACGATGCCGTTCCAGGCGGTCTCGTAGACCTTGCTGATCGCGCCGATGAACACACCCTCGATGGCCGCGTAGGCCAGGACGAACGCCGGGTTGATCTTGCGCCGGAAGCTGACCAGCAGCACGACGCCGAAAGACACGAGCGCGCCGACGATCGCGGCCGGCAGCAGCAGTGCCTGGGGAAGGAAGAGGAAGGTGAGGGCCGCCACGGCGACGAGCGTCCCCATTGTGATGGAGCTCTTGGTGATCACGTCGTCGATGGTCATCCGGCCGGCCGGGACCGGCTGGTGACCCTGGGCGTACGGGTCCTGACCGGGGTAGGCCTGCCCGGCATAGGGCTGGCCCTGCTGGTAGGGCTGGCCCTGGTAGGGCTGGCCCTGATACTGGGCGGACTGGCCGTTGGCGGGTTCTACCTGCCAGGCGTCGGGCCTCGACAGGACCGGGTTGCTACTACGCATGTTCTTGGTTCCTCCTTGGATGGGCGCCGGGGCGAGCCGTCGTCGGCTTCCATGTTACGGAACGTTGCTGAGACCTGGCTGTGTTCCGCCCTCGACCACCCCTGACCGCACCCTGAGGCGCGGTCGGCCAGAAGTCGTAGGCCCGGGTCCCCTTTGATCGATCCAATGACCTTGGTAGGGTGCTGTGAGGTATCCGAGCCTCACGTCCCCTGCGAGCTGCCCCATGAACGAGCTGCGTGCCTTCGACCTCGCTGCCGGCGACCCGGCGACCTGGCGGATCACCGAGGATGCCTTCGACGCCGACGCACAGCACCACAGCGAGACGGTGTTCACGATCGGCAACGGCCAGCTGTGCGTCCGCGGCAGCTTCGAGGAGGGCTACCCCGACGACCACCCGGCGGCGTTCATGCACCGCGTGTGGGACGACATGCCCGTCTCGGTCACGGAACTGGCCAACCTCCCTCGCTGGTGGGGGGTCGACCTGTGGTTCGACGGCGAGCGCTTCCGCCTGGATGCCGGCCGCTTGCTCGCCTTCAACCGCTCCCTCGACCTGCGCACCGGCGTCCTCTGCCGTGAGGTGCGCTGGGAAGCGCCCTCCGGCGCCGTGGTCGAGCTGGGGTTCGAGCGTTTCGCCGACTTCTCCTCCCCCCATCGGGCCGCTGTCCGCGTCAGCGTGGCCAGCGACCGCCCGGTGAAGGTGCGGACGCGCGCAGGCCTCGACGCCCACGTCGAGAACACCGGCCTCCTGCACTGGCGTGTTGCCGGCCAGGGGGCGGACGAGTCCGCGGCCTGGCTCCACACCCGCACCAGGAACACCGGGATCGACCTGGGCAGCGCGTGCGCCGTGACGCTCGACGGGGTCAAGGCGGACGCCGCAGCTGGCGGCGCTGACGGTGTGCCGACCGTCGAGCACACCTTCCAGCTGCAGGCCGGCCGGACGGCGACCCTCACCAAGCTGGTGGCGATCGTCTCCGGGATCGACGCAGCTGACCCGATCGCAGGGGCATCACGCCTCGCACTGGACGCGGCTGCCGCCGGCTGGGACGCGCTGCGGGAGGCCAGCGACACCGCGTGGCGACAGGCCTGGGAGCGCAGCGACGTCGTGATCGAGGGTGACCAGGAAGCCCAGCTGTCCCTGCGGTTCAGCCTCTTCCAGCTGCTCATCGCTGCCCCCCGGTTCACCGAGCACGCCAGCATCGGCGCCAAGACGCTCAGCGGATTCGGCTATCGGCACCACGTGTTCTGGGATACCGAAACATTCATGGTGCCGCCGTTCAGCTACAGCCAGCCCCAGATCGCCCGGAACATGTTGATGTATCGCTGGCACTGCCTGGCCGGCGCGCGCGACAAGGCACGCGCCAACGGCCACCGCGGCGCCCAGTTCCCGTGGGAGTCGGCCGGCACCGGCGAAGAGGTCACCCCGACGTGGGTGCCCGACTCCGACGACCGGGCGTTGCTGGTCCGGATCTGGACCGGCGACATCGAGATCCACATCACCGCGGACATCGCGCTCGCAGTGATGCAGTACTGGCAGGTCACCGGCGATGACGCGTTCATGCGCGACCACGGGGCCGAGATTGTCCTCGACGGCGCCCGTTTCTGGGCGTCCGCGGCCCGCCTGGAATCCGACGGGCATTGCCACTTCCGGAATGTGGTGGGGCCGGACGAGTACCACGACCGAGTCGACGACAACGCCTACACCAACCAGCTGGCGGCCTGGCACCTGCGAACGGCCGGCACGGTGGCGCGCTGGCTGGCTGACAACCACCCGGGACGCTGGGCGGAGCTGTCGGCCGATCTCGGCCTGGACGCTTCGGAGTTGGCCCAATGGGGGGAGGTCGCCGAGGCCATCTTCAACCCGGCCGCCCCGGACGGGCTGCTGGAGCAGTTCGCGGGCTACTTCGACCTCACCGATGTCGACCCGGCTGAACTCCGGGACCCGGCACGGACCACTTCCATGCAACAGCTGTACGGCATCGACGGGATCGCCGCGACCCAGGTACTCAAACAGCCGGACGTGCTGATGCTCGCCTACCTGCTGCCGGAATTGTTCCCGGGCAATGCCTTGGCCCGGAACTACGCCTACTACGACCCGCGCACCGACCACGAGCACGGCTCCAGCCTCGGCCCGGCGATCAGTGCGGTGATGGCCTGCCGGGCCGGCGAGCCTGAGGTCGGCTACCAGCACTTCCTGCGGGCGGCCCGGGCCGACCTGATCGACGTCCGGCACAACGCCGGCGACGGCATCCACGGGGCGTCAGCGGGCGGGTTGTGGCAGGCAGTCGTGTTCGGTTTCGCCGGGTTGGAGGTGACGGCGGACGGCTGGCACACCACGCCGATGCTGCCGAAGCACTGGACGCGGGTGGCGTTCTGCTTCGACCACCACGGCGTCCGGCAACGCGTGGTGGTCGAGGCCTGAGGCGTCACTCCTTCACTGCACCTCCGGAGGCGTTCATGATCCGCTTCTGGAAGATGAAGAACATGATCGCGACCGGGATCGTCATCAGCGTCGCCGCAGCCAGCTTGATCGGGAACTGGTTACCCGAGGAGAGCTGGCCGGAGGCCAGCGACGCGACCCCCCTGGTCAGGGTCGTCAGCTCAGGGCTCTGGGTGGAGATGATGAAGTGGGTGAGCTCATTCCATGATCCCTGGAAGCTGAGGATGGTGATGGTCACCAGGGCCGGACGGGCCATCGGCAGGATGATGGACCAGAACGTCCGGAACGGCCCGGCGCCGTCGATCCGGGCGGCCTCCTCCACCGCCACCGGGATGGACTCGAAGAAGTTCTTCATGATGAACACGCCGGCGGCGTCCACCAGCAACGGGAGGATCATGCCCGGGTAGCTGTCGTAGATCCCCAGCGACTTGATCACCAGGAATTTGGGGATCAGCAGGACCACCGACGGCACCGCCATCACTGCGATCAGGAGTGCATAGATCGCGGTCCGGCCCGGGAACTGAAGCCGGGCGAGGGCGTAGCCACCGAGCGAGACGAAGAACACCCGTCCGAGGGTCACCAGGATGGTGACGATGAACGAGTTCATGGTCCACAGCGCGAAGTTCGAGTTGGCGAAAAGGGTGCTGTAGGCCGCGGCGGTCCACGATGGGGACCACAGCGCCAGGCCGGCCGACGTGGCCTCCTCGTCGGACTTGAAGGAGTTCGACACCTGTACCAGGAACGGGAAAATGTAGACGAAAGCAACTGCGATCAGGGCGACATAGGTGAACGGGGCCGTCAGGCCGATTCCCCGGCGCCCGGGAGCCCTGGCTTCACTTCGCGCCATTGCGCACCTCCAACTGCCGCTTCCGGTCGGCGCGGGCCTGGCTTCGACTTGGCAGGGCGGGGTCCGCCTGGCCCAGGACAGTTCGTTGGAGCAGGGTGAACGCAACGATGATCGCGAACAGCACGAAGGCGATCGCAGCCCCACGTCCCCAGTCCTGGGCGATGAAGGCCGCCTCGTAGGACAGGTAGGCCGGTGTAACGGTGGTCTTCGAAGGCCCGCCATGGGAGCCGGTGTAGATCTGGTCGAACACCTGCCAGGTGCCGATCATCCCGAGGGTGAGGACGGTGAACAGCGTCGGCCGCAGCATCGGCAAGGTGACGTACCAGAATCGCTGCCAGGTGCTGGCGCCATCTACCATGGCCGCCTCGTCGGTCTCTTCCCCGATCGCCTGAAGGGCTGCGAGGAACAGCAGCATGAAAGTTCCCGACGTGGTGAACACGGCCATGAAGATGAATGCCGTCATGGCCACCGACGGTCCGGCCAGCCATTCCCAGGCGCTGATCCCGAACAGCCCGGGTTGCGCCAGTGCCGGCGGGGCAGCGCCGCCGCCGAGCATCAGGTGGATCAGCCCGCGGGGATCCTGGAACCAGTTCGGACCCTGGATGGAGAACCAGGACAACACGGCGTTGACTGCTCCGGAGGCGGAGAACAGGAACAACCAGAGCACGGTGATGGCCACCGACGAGGTCACCGACGGGAAGTAGAACGCCGTCCGGAAGAAGCCCTTCCCGCGCAGCGCCCGCTTGTTCACAAGGAAGGCGAGCGTGAGCGACAGCGCTGTCTGCAACGGCACCACCAGCAGCACGTAGTACAGGTTGTTGCGGATCGCTGTCCCGAAGTCACGGGCGGCCAGGCCCCGGCCGCCGAGCACATCGGCGTAGTTCTGGGTTCCGACGAAATTGACCCCGGATCCCCACGGCGAACCCCGTCCGCCCCAGTCGGAGACGGATACCCAGGCCGCCATCGCCACGGGCAGCAGCATGAAGACCCCGAGGATCAGCAAGGTCGGGCTCACGAAGAGCCAGCCGGCAGCGGTCTGGCGGTTGAACCCTGGCCGGCGCCGGCTCCCCGGAGCCGGTGCGGGGCCGCGTGCCCGCACCATCTCCTCAGTGGTGGTCATGTCAGCCGACGACTGCCTGGAGATCGGTCTGGGTGGCGTCGAGGATCGCCTTCGGATCCTTCGACTTCAAACCTGCCAGTTGGCTGTTGAACTCCTTGATCACGTCGGCAGCCCCGGCCATCGCCGGCAGGTTCTGGGCGTAGGCAGCCCCATTGATGAACGGCACCATGGTGGGGTTGTCGGTCTTGTAGCCGTCAGTTGCTGACTGGACGGACGGCATCACGCCGAAGTCCTTGGCGAAGGTCAGCTGCTGGTCCTTCGTCGTCAGGAAGGACACCAGGTCGACGGCAGCGGTCTTGTTGTCAGCGTCGGCAGAGATGCCCCAGCAGTTCGTGTACTGGAGGGTGCCCTTCTGGGCTCCGGCCGGCAGCTCGGCGACCTTGTAGTCGACGCCGGGGTAGGTGCTCTTCATCGCACCGGTGATCCAGTTGCCCTCGATCACCATCGCCGCCATCTTCTTGCCGAAGGCCTCACCGCCCCAGCCTGCGCCGAGGTCGCTGGAGAACGCTGCGTTGCCGTCGGTCATCAGCTTCTTGACGTAGGTGAGGGCGTCGATGTTGGGCTGGGCGTTCGCCTGGGCCTTGCCGTCACTGCTGATCAGGCCGCCGCCGGCCTGTGCCATGAACACTCCGACACGCTGGAGTTCGGGACCGAACGCCAGTCCGACGCGCTTGCCCTTGGTGAGCTTCTTGGCGACCGCTGCGAGCTGGTCCCAGGTGGTGGGGACGTCGGCGTCGGTGAGGCCGGCCTCCTTCCACATCGCCGTGTTGATCACCAGGGCGAGGGTGGAGAAGTCCTTGGGGGCGCAGTAGAACTTGCCGTCGTAGGTGAACGCGCTCACCAGGCCCGGGTAGAAGTCGCCCTTGTTGGCCAACTGGTCGCCGTAGGCCTCCAGCGAACCGTTCTTTGCCCACCCGGTGAGCTGGTCGGTGGAGACGTAGAGGACGTCGTCGGGCTTGCCGCCCGCGAAGCCCTGGGTGGCCTGCTGGACGAGGTCGGAGGCGACCTTCACCTCGGCGGGGACGCCGGACTTGGTCGACCAGGCGGCAACCGCCGCCTTCACGGACGTGGTCTCGGCGTCACCGGAGCTGCCGATCAGCACGGTCACCGGATTCTGGTTCGCCGATGCCGATCCCGACGTCGTAGCCGACTGGCTGGAGGAGGAGAAGCCGCCGCCACAGGCGGCAAGGCTGAAGGAAGCGAGGACGGCGATCGCTGCGGTGGCAGCTCGGCGTGATGACGGGTGCATCGTAGATCCCTTTCTTGGGGTTGGTGGGACTGCTATTGCGCGAACGGGGCCAGGTCGCGCAGCACCAGTTCCGGGGTGAGCAGCTGCTGCGGTTCTGGTGGCGTCCGGCCGTCGAGAATGTCGTCCACCATCCCGATGAGCCGCTCAGCGGCGAGCTCCACGGGCTGGTGGACGCTGGAGAGCCCGAGCGCACGGGCGACCGGGGTGTCGTCGAAACCGACGAGGGGCAGCCGGCCGTCGGCCCGCAGGCCACGGCAGACGGTGAGCGCCCCGAGGGCGAGGGAGTCGGAGGAGCAGACCAGGGCTGTCGCGCCGCGGGCGAGCAGTTCCGCCGCTGCTTCTGCCCCCGGCTGGGCGCCGTCCTCGACGCCGAGGTCGAGCTCGCTGGAGCCGGGCAGGTCGCTGACGGCCCGGGCCCAGCCGGCGCGACGGTCGTCACCGACCCCGGAACCGGCCGGCCAGCCGAGGAAGCCGACGCGGGTGTGGCCGCCGGCGCGCAGTGACCTGGTTGCCGACTCGGTGCCGGCGCTGCCGTCCACGTCCACCCAGCAGTGGCTGCTGCCGTCCGCGCCCCACGGCCGCCCGAAGGCGACGAACGGTACCCGTGCGGCGATCAGGCCGGCGGGCCGGGCGTCACCAGTGTGCGTGTCGGTGAGGACGGCGACGTCGATCGAGGACGCCCGGTGCAACGCATCGATCACCTCGACCTCGTCGTCCGCGCTGTCGGCGGCGAACAGGCTGATGCGGTAGCCCTTGTACTGCGCGGAAACGGCGAGGCTGTGAACGAAGCGGTCCATGATTGCGCCATTCACCCCGTCCACCGCCGGGTAGAGCCGCAGCGCGATGCTCAACGAGCGCTGCGTCCGCAGGGCACGGCCGACGGCTGAGGGCCGGTAGCCGGAGGCGGCGATGGCCGCGAGCACCCGATCCCTCGTCTCCGGTTTCACGATCTCGGGGTTGTTGATGACGTTGGAGATGGTCTGTCGGGACACGCCCAGTTCGCCGGCCAGGCTCATCAGCGTCGGCCGCGACGTTCTCAGTTCCGGGTTCATACCCACATTCTCCGTTTGGATCGATCAAGCACGTCCGAAGAGCTGTTTTCGAATCCTGGCTGAGGCTTTTTGATCGATCAAATCCGTAACAATCATAATCCGGGCGTACCTCTTGTCAAGGGAATACTGCGAAGAGCGCCACGCGGCCGCCTCCTTCACAGGGGCCGGCCGGCAAGGGTTGCGGTCTGGTCGCGAAGGTCATTGACACGGCGAAAGTGAGCGGATGCAACGCAACTGTCCCCTTGTGGGGACGTCACAACAAGGTGGATCGAGCGTAGCGTTCGGGGCGTCGTCACGCTGGCATTGGGACCAGCTTGCCGGCGACACGACCGCAGGGTGACGGGCATCCGCTTGGCGCTTGGGAGGGGTCGCTCACCAGGAGGAGTACTCTTCCTCCTCGATCA
>JADGPA010000019.1 GCA_017882685.1 Propionibacteriaceae bacterium
ACCCACTCCGCGCCGCTGTCGGAGGGCAGTTGCACCACGGCGAGGTCGGCGGCCTGCGGTTTTGCTGCGATTGTCTGTGGCACGAGTGCCGCTCCGAGCCCTCGGTGCACCAGGTCAAGAAGGGTGTGGATGTCGTTCACCGTGCAGCGCACCCGGCGGTGGACGCCATGAGACCTGCACACCTCGTCGTTGATGGAACGCACCGCCCACGACTCGTGGAAGTCGACATAGTCCAGACCCTCGAGGTCGGCCCATTCCGCCTTGGCCTTGGTGGCCAGTGGATGGTCGGGTGGACAGAGGAGAAGGATTGGTCGGCGGCCGATCTCAACCCGGTCGAGCGCCCCGAGGTGGTCCGAGCTTGCGACGAAGGCCGCGTCCAATTCGCCGGCGCGGACCATGTCGAGCAGGTCATAGGAGCCGGCCTGCGTGAAGTGGATGGTCACCTGCGGGTAGCGGCGGTGGAAGCGCTCGAGAAGTGCAGGCACATCCACAAGGCCGAGGCATTGTTCGGCGCCGACCCGTAGCTGGCCGGAAAGCTCCCGGGTGACCCGAACCACGGCGTCGCGGCCGGCGCTGGCTTGGCTGAGCAACTCGCGGGCGTAGGGAAGCAGCGCCAGCCCGGCATCGGTAGGTTCGACCCGGCGGGTAGTGCGGCTGAAGAGTTCACTGCCGAGCTCGGTCTCGAGTCCGCGGATCGCGGCCGAAAGGCCCGATTGGGACACCCCGCAGAGCGCAGCGGCCCGAGTGAAGTGCTGCTCATCGGCGAGGGCGACCATGTATTCCATCTGACGCAGATCCATTGATCAGCCCCACTTCTGAAATGGATGACACGCACTTGTTGGACTTCTAGCTTAGCCTCCGCCTATCGTGACAGCCAGTGCGGTCAGCAGGTCGCACCGACGGCTTCAGTCAGGTTCTCCCCGTGATCCAACGCAGTCTCGGTCACCGTTCCGTCAGCGCCGTTGGCCTCGGCGGGATGCCGATGTCCATCGAAGGCCGCCCAGACGCGGAGCGCTCGATCGCCACGATCCACGCCGCTCTGGCCGCCGGGGTGACGCTGATCGACACCGCCGACGCTTACCATCTGCACGCTGGAGAGGTGGGTCATAACGAGGAGCTGATCGCCCGGGCGCTGCGGAGCTACGGCGGCGACACCAGCGAGGTCCTGGTGGCGACCAAGGGCGGCCATCTGCGTCCCGGCGACGGAAGCTGGACCCAGGACGGACGCCCTGAGTACCTGAAGGCCGCTGCGAAGGCTTCGGCAAAGCGCCTCGGGGTCGAGGCGATCGGCTTGTACCAGTTCCACCGTCCGGATCCCAAGGTGCCCTATGCCGAGTCGGTGGGTGCAATCCGGGACCTTCTCGACGAGGGCGTCATCCAGCTCGCCGGCATTTCGAACGCCAGCGTGGAGCAGATCGACCAGGCGAACCAGGTGTTGGGCGGTCGGCTGGTGTCGGTACAGAACCAGTTCTCCCCGGCCCACCGCTCGAGCCTCGTCGAGCTGGAGCACTGCGCGAATCTCGGGATCGCGTTCCTGCCCTGGCGCCCGCTCGGCGGCATCCTCAACGCGGCCGCGCTGGGTGACCGGCACGAGCCCTTCGCCACCATCGCCGCCAACCACGGCGTCAGCCCGCAGCAGATCGCTCTTGCCTGGGAGTTGTCCCTGGCCCCGATCGTGATCCCGATCCCGGGAGCCTCGCGTCCGGAAAGCATCCAGGACTCGGCGCAGGCCGCCAACCTTGTCCTCAGCCCAGACGAGCTCGCCCTGCTCTCGCAGGCCCACTGATCCAAGGAGCAACACATGAAGACGTTCACCATGCCCGGCACCGACCTGGTCGTCCCGGCGGTGGTCACTGGGGTGATGCGCATCCAGGAGAAGACCGACGCCGAGGTTCAGGCGCTGTTCCAGGCTTCGCTGGCTGCCGGGATCAACTTCTTCGATCACGCCGACATCTACGGCTCCGGGACGGCGCACGGCTGCGAGGCCCGGTTCGCCGAGGCGCTGCGGCTGACTGCGTCCCAGCGCTCGGAGATCGTCCTGCAGACCAAGGCCGGCATCGTCAAGGACGGGCCCTACTTCGACTTCTCCTACGCCCACCTGATCGAGGCGGTGAACGGCTCCCTGGCCGCTCTGGGGACCGACTACATCGACATTCTGTTGCTGCACCGCCCCGATGCACTGGTCGAGCCGGAAGAAGTGGCCCGGGCCTTCGACGAGCTCGCCGCGGCCGGCAAGGTGCGCCACTTCGGGGTTTCCAATCAGACCCCCAACCAGATCGAGCTGCTCAAGCGGTACGTCAGCCAGCCCCTGATCGCCAACCAGGTGCAGCTTTCGATCACCCACGCCCCGATCATCGCCCAGGGCGTGGCGATGAACATGGCAGCTCTCGACCAGTCGATCAGCCGCGACCTCGGCATCCTCGACTACTGCCGCCTGCACGACATCACCCTGCAGGCGTGGTCACCGTTCCAGGCAGGCTTCTTCACCGGCGTGTTCCTCGG
>JADGPA010000001.1 GCA_017882685.1 Propionibacteriaceae bacterium
CCGCCGTCAGTGCCTCCATCTCCACGCCCGTCCGATCTGCCGTGCGGACGGTGGCCTCGATGACCACGCCTGCGTCGGTGACCTCGACGTCGACGACCACGCCGTGCACGCCGATCACGTGGGCCAGCGGCAGCAGGTCCGGGGTCCGCTTGGCTGCGGCGATGCCGGCGATCCGGGCCACGGCCAGCACGTCGCCCTTGGGAACCGTCCCCGACCGCAGCGCTGCGACGACATGCTGGGGGCAGCGCACAAGGCCGGTGGCCGTCGCCGAACGGACGGTGACCTGCTTGCCGGTGACGTCGACCATCCGGGCCCGTCCGGCCGCGTCGAGGTGGGTGAACGGTTGGTCGGTCACGGCTGGCTCCTTGGTCGGATCGGGACTTCTGCGACGGTCGCCGCCATCGTGTCCAGGTACAGCAGCCGGCCGAACAGCGGCTCGCCGGCGCCGGTCACCAGCTTGATGGCCTCGTTGGCCATCAGCGCGCCCACCTGGCCACACATCGCCCCCAGGACGCCGACCTGGGCAGCGGTCACCCAGTTCTCCCGCGGCGGCGGCTCCGGGTGCAGGTCACGCAGGGTGATGCCGGGCACGGTGCCGTCCGGCGTTCGCGGCTGGCCCCAGAACACCGAAACCTGGGCGCGCGTCACCAACACCGCACCCCACACCACCGGGATGCCCAGCTCGGCGCAGGTGTCACTGATCAGGTAGCGGGTGGGGAAGTTGTCGACGGCGTCGACCACCAGGTCGTAGCCGGAGAGGATCTCGCGGGCATTGCCGGTCTCGAGGCGCTCGGCGTGCACGACGACGTCGATCGCGGGGTCGAGTTCTGCGATCCTTGCGGACGCGCTGACTGCCTTGAGAACGCCGACACCATCGACCGAATGCAGCACCTGGCGTTGCAGGTTCACCACCTCGACCGTGTCGGCGTCGACAACGCCGAGAGTGCCGATGCCGGCGGCGGCAAGGTAGAGCAGGGCCGGGCTGCCCAGGCCTCCGGCCCCGACGACGCAGACGCGGGCCGCGCGCAGCCTTCGCTGGGCGAGTTCGCCGAGTTCGGGGATCGGCAGGTGCCGGGCGAACCGTTCCCGGTCGGACGGGGTCAGCGCCGCCCCGGGTTCCACCAGGGGTGCGAGTCTCATGGGCGCCCTTCTGCAGTCAGGATGGCCGTCCACCGTTGGGCATCGGCAGGGGTGTCCACGTCGTCGACGCTCGCGGTGCCCGGGTCGACGCCGAGCAGGTTCAGCGGCGCGTGGCCACCAGCGAGGACGACCGCGTCGTAGCCGCTGATCACGCCAGCATCCTCACCGTCACCAGGTCGCCCGGTGCGACGTCGGTGACGTCCTCTGCGACGATCGCGATCGCGTCCGCATGGGCCAGCGAGGTGACGAGGTGCGAGGCCGAGCCGCCGGCGTGCGCGGGCGTGGCCAGGAGCCGTCCGTCTGCCGCAGAGGACAAGCGCACCGGCAAGAGCTGGGCGCGTCCGGCCGGCGACCGCCAGCCGGTGGCCGTCACGGCGCACAGGTCCCGGACCGGCCTGGTGCCGAGGATGCTGTCCAGCAACGGACGCAAAAGCACCTCATAGGACAGGGCTGCCGAAAGGGGGTTACCGGGCAGGGCTACGATCGGCGTACCGCCCGGCCACAGGCCCCAGCCCTGCGGCTTACCCGGCTGCATCCGGACGTGGCGGAAAGTGCCACCGGCATGAGCAACGAGCACGTCGCGTACTACATCGTAGTCTCCCACGCTCGCCCCACCGGTGAGGATCACCAGGTCGGCTGTGGCTGAGTTTCGGTCCAGCCACTCAGCCAGTTCTTCCGGATCGTCGCGCAACGGCGGCCCGGTCAATGGCTCGGCACCGTCACGGGCAAGCGCTGCGGCCAGCACGACAGCGTTGGATTCGTGGATCTGCCCGCGCGCCAGCACTGAACCGTCGGCCACGAGCTCATCCCCTGTCGGGGCCACCAACACGACCGGGCGTGGCCGCACGTGGACGCGGGTGTGTCCCGCGGCGGCCAGAGCGCCGAGCAAGCCCGGCGTGAGGAGGTCACCGGCGGTTGCCACCGGGTCGCCGACGGTGATGTCGCCCCCGGCAAGGCGGACGTACGCGCCGAGGTCCGGCCGGACACGGACCAGCACGACCTCGGTGCCACCATCGGTGTCCTCGACCGGCACGACGCTGTCGGCGAAGCTCGGCAGCGCTGCGCCGGTCATGATCCGCACACACTCCCCCGAGCCGGCCGGAGGGTCGTCCGGGCTGCCGGCCGGCACCTCGCCGACCACGCGAAGCGCGACGGGCACCTCGGCAACGTCCGCGTTGCGTACGGCGTAGCCGTCCATCGCGGAGTTGGCGAAGGAGGGGATGCTCACCCGGCTGGTCACGGGCGACGCCAGCACCCGTCCACGTGCGCCGGCGAGCAGCACGTGCTGGCTACGCCCATCGGGCCGCACCAGCCGGAGAAGTTCTGCGCCATACTCCGCGACGCTCAGCGACTCCCGCGGAGCGGGGGTCACGAAGCCGCCGCCTTCTCCGCGAAACGGACGATGCAGCGCTCGGGCGTCGCATACGGCTCCAGCGCAGCCACCTCCCACGGGTCGCTGTCGTCCAGCAGGCCGCGGATCAGGCCGAGGTGGAGCCGGCACACCGTGTCGGGATCCTCCACGGCGAGTTCGGAGAACGGGCAGGGCCGCAGTTCGATGGACGGGGGTGGGCCAGCGACCAGTTCCGGCTGGTAGCCCATCCGGGCAAGGGAAAGGACCATGCGAGGCAGTGGGTCGGCCGGCTCCGCCGGGAGTTCGGCGAGGAGCTCGGACCCCCAGGCCTCGCCGGCCCGCTCCGCCCTGCTTCCGCGGTCCTCCATCGGGCCGGCGAAATGCCGCACCATCACTGCTGCGAGGTCGTGGTAGTGGGTCTGCGTGGGCGCCGGCTCGGCGCGGTAGAGCATGCGGGGGCGTCCGGGTTGCTGTCTGCCCTCCGCCTGGCGCTGCACCTGGCCGGCCTCGATGAGGGCGTCGAGGTGGAACCGCGTGGTGTTCTCGTGCAGCCCGACCGCCGCGGCGATGGCTGCGACCGGTTCGGCGGCGCCGGTGCTTCGCAGGTGGTCCAGTACCTCAGCCCTGCTGGGTCCGAACCCGCGCACCCGCGGGTTCGCTTCGGTGGCCATCGATACTCCCTCACTCGCCTCGCCCCCCGTACAGCGTATCCACTAGAAAATCGTAACTATGCCGGGTTACGGTGGGGGCCGAACCGCCAAACTCGTTCTGCCACACTCGTATCGGAGTCGCTTGTGACCACCGTAGTGACCCGGTTGGGGACGCTCGCCGATGCGCACGGCCGGGTGGCACGGGACCTGCGAATGTCGCTCACGGACCGGTGCAACCTGCGCTGCACCTATTGCATGCCCGCCGACGGCCTGGCCTGGCTGCCCACCCCCGAGGTACTCACCGACGCGGAGGTCGTGCGGCTGATCGGCGTGGCGGTGGGTCTGCTGGGAGTCCGCAAGATCCGGTTCACCGGCGGCGAACCACTGCTGCGGCGCGGCCTGGCCGGCATCATCGCCGGCGCGCGGGCCCTGCGCACCGACGAGGGCCTGTCGCCGGAGTTGTCGCTCACAACGAACGGGATCGGCCTCGACCACCGGGTGTCCGAGCTCGCCGCCGCCGGGCTGCAGCGGGTGAACATCTCCCTGGATTCGCTCGACCGGGAGCGGTACGCAATCCTCGCGCGGCGCGACCGGCTGGATGAGGTGCTGGACGGGCTGGCCGCAGCCGACGCGACCGGGCTGCGTCCGGTGAAGGTCAACGCCGTCGTGATGCGCGGGGTCAACGAGGTCGACGTCGTGCCGCTGGCCGAGTTCTGCCTGCAGCTCGGCTACCGGTTGCGGTTCATCGAGCAGATGCCGATCGGCCCGCAGCACGGCTGGGACCGGGCGTCGATGGTGCCGGCTGCGGAGATCCTCGAGTTGCTGGGCGGCCATTTCACCCTCTCCCCTGCGCCGGGTCGTGGCTCGGCACCGGCGGAGGAATGGCTGGTCGCCGGGGGCGACTGCCACCCGTCCGGGACTGTCGGGGTGATCGCCTCGGTCACCGGGCCCTTCTGCGCGACCTGCGACCGCACGCGTCTCACGGCGGACGGCCAGGTGCGCACCTGCCTGTTCAGTCTCACCGAGACCGACCTGCGCACGCCGCTGCGTTCGGGAGCGACCGATGAGGATCTTGCAGAGCTGTGGACGGGTGCACACCGCGGCAAGTGGGCGGGACACAGCATCGGACGGGCCGGGTTCCGGCAACCCGACCGCACCATGAGCGCGATCGGAGGCTGATGTGAAGATCACCTTCTACGCCGGCGCAGCCGACGCTGCCGGGTCACCCGGCGCCGAACTGGATGCCAGCGACCTCACCGCTGCCCAACTCACCGCCCTGCTCGGACGCGACAACGCCCGCCTTGCCGAGGTACTGCCGCGCTGCACGCTGCTGGTGGACGGCACCGCCGTCCGCGACCCGGGGACCCTGATCGGCGCAGGGGCGCGCGTCGACGTCCTGCCGCCTTTCGCCGGCGGCTGATCCGCGTTCGACCCCCCACCCTCCGGGTTTGGTGGGTCTGGCAACTCGGTGGTGGGACGGGCCAGACGAGCCCGATCACGACTTCGCCCCGATCACGGTTCAGCCGACGGTGATCTCCACCACGTGGTAGCCGGTGGCCCCATCGGGCAGGACGTCCTGCACCTCGGCGATCTGCGGCAGGCCGGACGCGTCGGAGGCGCGGGCCGACAACCGGTGCGGCCCGGCCGGCGCGTCCCAAGGCAGGTACCACTGCCTCCAGTAGTCCAGCCCGACGTCAGGGCCGAGTTGCGCGACGGCCCACGGCCCGTTGTCGACCTGCACCTCCACCTTCCCGACGCCGCGGTGGGTGGCCCAGGAGACGCCGGCGATCACGGTCTTTCCTGGCGCGATGCGCTCCTGCGGGGTGTCGATGCGGGTTGCGGTCTTGACCGGCCCCAGCTCCGACCAGCCGCGCTGCGTCCAGTACGCCTCGTCGGCAGCGAAGGTGCTCACCTTGAGCCGGTTGAGCCACTTGGTGGCACCGACATAGCCGTAAAGGCCGGGCGTGACGAGCCGCGCAGGGAAGCCGTGCACCTGTGTGAGCGGCTGGCCGTCCATGGCGATCGCGATCATCGCGTCCCTGCCGTCCAGCAGCACGGCCAGCGGCGTACTGGCGGTGAAGCCGTCGACCGAGGAGCTCAGCACCTGGTCGGCCGCTGCGTTCGGCTGGGCGCGGCGCAGCAGGTCGGCCACGCGCACGCCGAGGAATCGCGTGCTGCCGCAATACGGGCCGCCGATCGGGTTGGAGACGCAGGTGAGGGTGATGTCGCGCTCGATCATCGGCATCGCCACCAGCTCAGCCCAGGTGATCTTGTACGGCTCGGCCACCATGCCGTCCACCTGCAGGGTCCACGTGTCGGTCGACACCCGCGGCAGCGCGAGGGCGGTGTCGATGCGGTAGAAGTCCTCGATCGGGGTCCGCAGGGGCGACACGTCCGGCACGGTTGCCTCGAGCCCGGCCGGCAGCGCAGGCGCGGGAGTGGCCGGCGTGGGAATGGCCACCGGCGTGCTCGCCGTGGGCTCGGCCGTCCCGCCGGAAACCGCGGCGGCGGCGCCCGCTGCCACCACCCCGGCGGCACCGGTGAGCAGGACGCGACGGTCGATGCCCCGGCGCGTGTCCGGCCCCTGGCCTGGGCGGTCGGCGAGCCAGCGCAGTTCGAGCCGCAGCACGCCCATCGCCACCGCCGTCCCGACGATGCTGGGCAGCCAATCGAGCGGCCCGGACGCGGGACGTGTCGCGGCGGCCAGGACTCCGACCAGCCCGACTGCGGCGAACACCCCGTAGCCAACCCCTGCCCGGCGAACAGCCAGCACTCCGGCGATGCCGGAGAGCACAGCGACGCCCAGCACAATGGTGCCGATCAGCACGGCCTTGTCAGCGGTACCGAGGGTGGCAACGGCCCATTCCTTCAGCGGGGTGGGCACGCGGTCGACGATCGCAGTACCCACGGCGACGAGCGGAGCGGCCGCAGGGTTAACCAGGAGGGCGACGAGCTGGCCGGCCGCGGCGCCGAGTGCTGCGGCCGCAATCCCGGCGACGGCCGAACCGGTTCTGTTCACCTTGCCAGTATTGCCAGCTGGCTAGGCCGAACCGGGCGCGGCGGACCGGGCACTGTTGCCCATGGGCCGAGGCGACCCGGTTGACCGCCCGACCTACGCTGACCGAACGAGGGCTGAACGCCGGCCCGTCACCCCTCCCGGGACCACCCCGGAGAGCCCACCAGTCCTGATACGTTCGACTCCCGCCGTCCATGGGAGGAAGCAATGACGCCACCACTTCGTATCGGGATCCTTGGTGCCGCGCGGATCGCCGGCCGGGCCGTCGTCGATCCGGCGAAGGCGCTGGGCCACGAGCTGGTGGCCGTCGCCGCCCGTGACCTCGGACGCGCGCAGGCGTACGCCGCAGAGCACGGCATCGCCAAGGCGTATGGCAGCTACGAGGAACTCCTTGCCGATCCCGACGTCGAGCTGGTCTACAACCCGAGTCCCAACAGCGAGCACGCCCGCTGGAACCTTGCCGCCCTGCGCGCGGGCAAGCACGTGCTGTCGGAGAAGCCGTTCGCCAGCAACACAGCAGAAGCCGAACTCGTCGCCGCCGAACCGAACCCGAACGGGCTCGTCGTCTTCGAAGGCTTCCACTACCGTTACCACCCGACCTACCTGCGGCTGCTGGAGCTGGTCGGCTCAGGGGCGATCGGTGAGGTCACGCGGCTCGACGTGCACATGAAGTTCAACTGCGACGATCTCAGCGATATCCGCTGGTCGTGGCCATTGTCCGGTGGCTCCCTGATGGACCTGGGCTGCTACCACCTGCACGTGGCCCGCGACATCGCCGGCGTGCTGGGTGGCGAGCTGCGCCTGGTGAGCGCTGTCGCCACCGCCCACGAGGGCATCGACCCGCGGGTGGACGCCACCGCTGCGATCGAGGCCGTGCTGCCCAACGGGGCCACCGTGCTCCTCGAATCCAGCCTCGAAGGTCCGGACGACACCTCGATCCTTGTCACAGGGACGAGCGGCATGATCCGCCAGCCCAACTTCATCAACCTCACCGAGGACGACCGGCTGATCATCACCGTGGACGGGGTGGAGACCGTCGAGCACCACGGGACCGTTTCCACCTACACTCACCAGCTGCGTGTGGTCGACGCAGCGATCCGCGAGGGCGCAGCCTTCCCGACCGGCCTTGAGAACGCCATCACCAACATGGCGACCATCGACGAGTGCTACCGGCTGGCGGGCCTCCCGCTGCGGGAGTCCACCCTGTCCTGACCCCGATCAGGGCTCGGACGGCACCTGCGCTGCGGGCAGCCTCACCGCGGCTTGCGTGCCGGCCCTCCGGTCCGGTGGTCTACTTGACGACCTTCACGCTGAGCTTCTGCCTGGAGGCGACGAGCTTGGAATTGCCCAGGTAGCGGACCTCGATGCTGTGCGTGCCGGTCTTGCCGATCGTGGGCAGCTTCAGCTGGGTCAGGCCCTTGTCGTCGGTGTCCATCATGATCGTGGTGAGGCGCTTCCCGTCCAGATAGAACTGCACCTTGCCGTAGGCAACGACGGTGGGGACGGACGTGGCGACCGCCGCATGGACCACCACCCGCGTCTTCGCCTTGTGGATGGTCTTCGTCGACAGCGCGACGCCAACACTGCTGGTGGCCTTTCGGATCTCGCACCCGAACGACGCGGACTTGCTCACCCCGGACGCGGCGTAGCTGACCTTCACCGACACGTCCCCGACCTTGCCGGAGCTGAAGCCGGAGAAGGTCGCGCTGCTCGTCACCGTCCGGGTGTAGCGGCCCTTGTTGTAGAGGGCTGTGACCACAACGCCCGACCTGCTGAGCTTCTGGCCCACCTGGTAGGTGCAGGTCAACGGCGGCACGACGGAGATCGAGGTCAGCTCGGCCTTGGCCGGCGGCGAGGCGACCATCGCCTTGTACCGGGCGAGGACGCCGAACACGCTGGCCACGTTGCTGGCGATGATCGTGTGCGTCGCTGCCGGGACGGGGCCGCGGCTGGCGATCTTGCTGTCCGAGAACGCCACGTCCGACACCGACGTGAGCGTCCACGGCTTGCCGGTCCGCTCCTGGATCCCCACTTTCGCCGCGTTGAACAGGATCGTGGCGCGCCGGATGTGGGAGGCGTCCGAGACGAGCGTGTAGCTGGTGAACTCGGGGTGGTCGAGCAGGATCGCCATCGAGTTCGTTGCGTTGCTGACCGTGCTGGCCGACGTGGACTCGCGCAGGATGCGGCTCTTCTTGATGCCCTTGTCCATCAACCAGTCCGCCATCACCTCCGCCTCGGTGTGACCGTTGCGCTTCGCCCCGCCAGACACCAGGACCTTCGAGGCCGGGTACTTGCCCAGCGCAGCGAGGGCGACCTTCAGCCGTCGTGACGTCTTCACGGTGACGCGGCCCGCCTTCGTCAGGGCCGACCCGAGCACCACGAACGCGTGACCCTTGGCAGGCAGGCCTTTGGGCGTGGTGGTGTGGATCTTCAGGCCCTTGTTGGCGACGTCCCACGAGGCGAGGAAGTCGGTCCACAGCCCGGCCTTCCACGACGAGATCGCGGCCAGGGAACCCACCACAAGGTCGCGCTGGTCGGAGTTGTGGGTCTTCTCGAAGTAGATCGCCTGCACCCGCAGGTCGGTGGCGGACGCGGTCGGTGTCACCGGCGCCGTGGCTGCCTGCGCCGCAGGGATGGACTCGACACCGCCCGACAGCAGCATCACGAGAACCGTCGCGACCGCGGCGGCGGTGCGGGTGTACCGGGACATGGCGGGGATCCTCCGGGGCGAGGTTGTTCACTGCGTTCGGTTCCCGCAGTCTGACACCGAACCCGCGTCCGGCACCCGTCTACTTGAGGGTTTGGGGGGTGGCTGGTTGAGGCTTTGACACCGCCTTTCACCAGCCCAGGCTGCCCGCAATCCCCTTGAACGGGCCGGTCACCTCCGGGGTGATCCAGCCGCCGTAGAAGCCTCCCGGCTGGGGCACGACAGGCCGTCCGTCCACCAGGCAGGTGTCCATCGGGACGAAGTCCGCGCGCGGCAGGTACCAGGTGGGCGGATGGCTGGTCTCCAGCACCTGCAGGGCGGACGTCGTGCGGCAGACGACCTCGCCGCCGAGTACGATCTCGACCGGCCTGCCCGTCGGCCTGACCAGCGGCGGACGGGGGTAGTCCCACACCGATTCCTGGCCGGGGCCGACTGGTTCACGCAACTGCGGAGCGCTCATTCCCCGATCCTGTCAACGCGGGCCAAACCTGGGGTTGGGTGGGCTGGCAGGCTGTAGTCGTCGACAAGGAGAGCGCATGTACCCCTTTGAAGCCGAAGCCCGCAAGCCCCGGCGTGCCCGCAACCTCGCCACCACCAGCGGATTGGTCGTCGCAGCAGCCACCGCTGGATCGCTGGCCACCGAGCCGGACGGGGGTTGGTACCGCGGCCTGGACAAGCCGTCCTGGCAACCGCCGCCGGAGGCGTTTCCGATCGTGTGGACCACCCTTTACGCCGACATCGCTGTCACCTCGGCTGCCGTCCTGAACGAGCTCGACCGCCGCGGAGCGACCGACCAGGCCGCGGACTTCCGCAAGGCGCTGGCCGGCAACCTTGCGCTGAACGGCGGCTGGAGCTGGCTGTTCTTCCGTGCCCACAACCTGCCTGCGTCCACGCTCGGCGCCGGGGTGCTCGCGCTGAACAGTCTGCGCCTGGTTCGTCGCGCAGGCAGGGTCGACCGCCGCTTCGGCTGGGCCCTTGCCCCCTACGCCCTCTGGACGGCGTTCGCGACCGTCCTCGCGGGAGTGGTCTGGTCGCTCAACCCCGACCGCGACTGACCTTCGCCCGCTTTACGCGGAGAGGCGGGACGTACTGCGCCCGGAGGGACGCCGACGGCCGGCCGTGCCCTGACGGGACAGCCGCACAACGGAGTCGCCGCGGTTGCTCGCGGTCACGAAGCCACGGTCTCCTCCACCACGCGGACTCGAAGCCTTGGGGGCTGCGGAGCGCGACCCGGTGGAATTCGAACGGCCGGAGTTCGACCGGGTCGAGTTCGACCGGCGCGGCTGCTGCACCTGTTCCTGGCCCTTGCGGGACGCGGCGGGCGGGGCTTCACTCGGGGCGATCGGTGCGGCCTGGCTACCGACCAGCGCCATCACCTGCGCGTCCCCCGAATGCACGGACGAGGGCTGCGCGGTGATCTTCGCTGCGCGGGCCATGGCCTGGAAGTCCTTGCGCTGCTCAGGAAGCACGAGGGTGATCACGTCGCCCTCGTTGCCGGCGCGGGCGGTGCGTCCGGAACGGTGCAGGTAGGCCTTGTGCTCGGCCGGCGGGTCGACGTGGACGACCAGGTCGATGTCGTCGACGTGGATCCCGCGAGCGGCGATGTCGGTGGCCACCATGACCCGGACCTTGCCGTCGGCGAAGGCCTGCAGGCCACGCTCGCGGGCGTTCTGGGAGAGGTTGCCGTGCAGTTCGACGGCCGGGATGCCGTCGGCTGTCAGCTCACGGGCCAGCTTGCGGGCCTGGTGCTTGGTGCGGGTGAACAGAAGGCGACGGCTGGTGCCGCCGGCCAGTTCGTGGAGGATCTGCTTCTTCTGCGACGCGTCGCGCACCAGGAACACGTGGTGGCTCATCTCGCCCACCGGGGAATCCTCGCTGTCGACGCTGTGTACCAGCGGCCGGCTGAGGAAGCGCTTGACCAGCTTGTCGACGCCGCTGTCCAGGGTCGCGGAGAACATCATGCGCTGGCCGCCGGTCGGAGTGGCGGCGAGGATGCGCGTGACGCCGGGGAGGAAGCCGAGGTCGGCCATGTGGTCGGCCTCGTCGAGGATGGTGATCGCCACCGCGTCCAGGTGGACCGCGCCCTGCTTCATCAGGTCCTCGAGGCGTCCGGGCGTGGCTACGACGATGTCGACGCCGCGTCGCAACTGCTGCACCTGGCCGTGCTGGCTGACCCCACCGAAGATGGTCATCGCCTTCAGGCCGGCGGCTGCCGCCATCGGCTCGATGACCTCATGGATCTGGTTGGCCAGCTCGCGGGTCGGGGCGAGGATCAGGCCGCGCGGCTGCCCGGGCTGGGTGCGTCCGGCAACGGCGGACGGGACGAGACGCGCCAGGCGAGCCACCAGCGGCAGCGCGAAGGCGAGGGTCTTGCCGGAACCGGTGCGGCCGCGGCCGAGCACGTCCTTGCCGGCGAGCGTGTCGGGCAGGGTGGCTGTCTGGATGGGGAACGGCGAGGTGATTCCGCGCCTGGTGAGGGGGCTCACCAGGACTGCGGGGACGCCCAGCTCCACAAAGGTCGCCGGGACAGTATTGGTTTGTGACAAGGGAAAGACTGCTTTCTGAAGATTGGTTCACCACGGTCCAGGTCCGTCCGCGTCCTTGGTGGCTGAGCCACCCGCGCGCTGCGAAGTGTGGTGCGATGCTGGGCTGCGACTACCGCGCCCTGTCAACAAGTATCGCACAGACCCCCGACCGGCCGATTTGGGGACGGTTCCCATCTCGGTCCACCACCCCACCTGACCCGAAATCGGGGACGGTTCCTGGTTCGGTTCAGCCGCCGGATAGTCTCGGGACGGCCGTCCGATCCTGAGGAGCATCCTGTGGCAGACAACCTGAACCTCGCCGGCGACGACCCGACCGGCTACCAGGCCGCGGAGGCCCAGGCGGGGTCGCACGGACACCGACTCAACAGCCTTCGCGCTGCCGTGCTCGGCGCCAACGACGGCATCGTCTCCACCGCCGGCATCGTGATCGGTGTTGCGGGCGCCACTCTCGAGGCGTTCACCATCCTTGCGGCAGGCATCGCAGGCCTCACCGCCGGTGCGCTGTCGATGGCAGTCGGCGAGTATGTCTCGGTCAGCGCCCAGCGCGACACCGAGAAGGCCCTGCTGGACAAGGAACGCCGCGAGCTCGAGGAGATGCCGGAAGAGGAGCTCGCAGAACTGGCCGGGCTGTACGAGGCGAAGGGCCTCGAGCCCGATCTTGCGCTCCAGGTCGCCACCCAGTTGCACGCCCATGACGCCCTGGGCGCACACGCGGAGACCGAACTCGGGATCGACCCGAACGAACTCACGAGCCCGTGGATCGCCGCTGTGTCGTCGGCGGTCTCGTTCACGATCGGCTCGATCCTGCCGCTGGTCGCGATCATCTTCGCCCCGACAGATCTCAAGATCATTGTCACCGTCGCCGCGGTCGCCATAGCCCTTGTCATCACCGGCTACCTCAGCGCGCGCGTCGGCGGGACCCCGATCCTGCGGGCCATCCTGCGCAACCTCGTCGGTGGGTTGCTGGCCATGGGCATCACCTACTGGATAGGACGCCTCGTCGGCCACACCCTCGGCTAGCCCGCCTGGTGCAGGAGCTGGCCGCGGACGAAGACCGCGACTACCCGGGACGGGTCGCGCAGAACCTCGGGACGGCGCGGGTCGGCGTTGAAGCAGACCAGATCAGCGGGTGCGCCGGGCCGGATCACTCCCAGGTCGCGGCGGCCGAGCAGGCGGGCACCGCCGGCCGTGCCGGCCAGCAGCGCAGTGTCGACGGGCACTCCGGCCTCGATCAGCGCGGCCAGTTCGTGCAGGTTCCGGCCATGCTGGGTGTCGAGGCCCGCGTCGGTGCCCATCGCCAGCTGCACCCCCGCCTCCAGGCAGCGGCGGACGGCGAGCGGGTGCGCCTCGACGGCCCGACGTGCGGCCGGTGCGAGCACGGACGGCAGGGCACCGGACTCTGCCATCGCCAGCACGTCGGTATAGATCCACACCGTGGGCACCACGAACGCGCCCCGGTCGGCGGCGAGCCGGCACTGCTCATCGCTGATCAGCACGGCGTGCTCGATGCTGGCCGCCCCGCTCTCCAGGGCCCAGGTGAGGGCGTCCCCGCCCCACGCGTGCACCATCACCGGCAGGTTGGCGTGGGCTGCGGCGACGTGGATCGCCTTGAGCTCGAGCGCGTCGAACACCGGGTCCAGCACCCGCTCCCCCGCCCCGACACCTCCGGTGGCAAGCACCTTGATCCAGGACGCACCGGCGTCCGCCAGCTGCTGCACCCGACCCCGAAGGTGCGCCGCGCCGCGGGCGTCCGCCGGCCCGAGTAGCTGGACGCTGAGCGCTGCCCGCAGCCCGCCGGCCTCCTGCGCCAGGGTTACGGTGAGCCCGCTGGCGTCCCGGATGCTGGTGACCCCTGCGGCAAGCGTCCGGCCTGCGTTCAACCGCACGTCGCTGGCCTGTTCTTCTGGGCTGTGGCGCTCGCGATCGGCGGCATCGAAGGCCTGCCAGGCGAGGTGGGTGTGGGCGTCGATGAAGCCCGGAGTCAGCCACATGCCGGTGGCATCGGTCCGGTGAGCGACCGCACCAGAGTCGTCGTCGGCGCCGAAGACGCCGTCCTTCATGATCACCGTGCCGGTGCGGAACGTGCCATCCGTCCCGAGCACTTGCGCGTTCTCGAGCTGCGCACCCTCGGGGTCGTGTCGCGCTCCCGCGGCGGCGTCCCAGGTCATCCGGTCTCCTCCCACGCCTGTGTCGCAGCCTGCCGCGCCGCGTCGCTGTTCGCCGGGACGCCGAGCGCCCCGGCCAGCCGATCGACGCCGCCCAGCACCGCGTCCAGGTCCGCGGCCCGGCCGAAGTGGTTGACGCGGAACAGCTCACCGGCCAGCGGCCCGTCGCCGGGAGCGAGCAGCGCCCCGGGCTGCAGGACGCCGGGCAGCCCTACAGGCACAGGGTCGGGCAGCGCCACCGTGGTGCAGACCGCGGCGCGCCGTCCCTGCGCTGCCCAGGGATGCATCCCGAGTGCGCGGACGGCAGCGACGGTGGCGGCACGCGCCTGACGGTGCCGTCTCTCGACCGCATCGACGCCCTCGGCCTGCACCCGGCGCAACGCGGCCAGCAGCGCCCGGGTCTCCAGCACCGAAGGGGTGCCAGGTATCCGGGAGTGATCGGTGCGCAGCCACCCGTCAGCCCAATCGAGCAGGGACAGCGTCGAGGAGCGCGGCGCCGCAGGGTTGTTCTCGATGCGCCGCCACGCCCGCTCGCTGACCGCTGCCGCACTCACTCCGGCGGGCCCGGCAAGCGCCTTCTGACCGCCGATAACGGCAACGTCGATGCCCCAGTCGTCGACCGCTATCGGTTCGGCGCCGATCGCCGCGACCGCGTCCACCACGGTAAGGACTCCCACCTCGCGAGCAACCCCCAGCAGCCCAACCAGATCGAGGTTCGCCCCGGTCGCCGCCTCGGCCTGGGTCAGGGCGGCGGTGTCCATACCAAGGAGCGCTTCCCGGAAAGAGGTCTCCGACAAGCCCTGATGGCCAACCACTAGGTCGAGGACCTCCGCGCCCGTCCGTCGCAGCCACCCTCCGAACAACGAACCGTACGGCCCAGTGACCACGTTCAGCACGCGGTTGCCCGGCCCGGCGACGCTACTGGCCACGGCCTCGAGCAGCGTGACCGCCTCCGCCTGGCACAGCACCAGCGACCCGCTGGTGCGCAGCGTCGGGGCGAGCAGCTGTTCAAGCTCCACCACCTCGGCCGGCTGCAGGTCGGGCTGGTCGAGCAGGGCTTCCGCGGCAAGTGCGCTCACCGGGCCTCCTTCACGATGCGGGGCACGGCTTCGAGAAGTGCGCGGCTGTAGGGGTGCTCAGGGTGGGTGAAGAACCGGCCGGCCGGGGCGACCTCCACCAGCCGCCCGCCCTGCAGCACGGCGACGTCGTCGCAGACGGCGTTGATCACCGAGAGGTCGTGGGAGATGAAGAGCGTCGCAAGGTTCATCTGCGCCGACAGCCCTGACAGAAGCTCCAGCACCGTCTTCTGCACCGACACGTCCAGCGAACTGGTGGGCTCGTCTGCCACCAGCACGGCCGGCTCGACGGACAGCGCCCGCGCAATCGCGATCCGCTGCCGCTGCCCGCCGGAGAACTGCCGCGGATACCGGTCGAGGGCTTCGGCCTCCAGCCCGACCAACCCCAGCAGCTCGGCGGACCGCGCGCGACGCTGCGTCCGGTCGCCGCCGAGGTGGTGGACGCGGAGGAGCTCATCCAGCACAGAGCCGATGGTCAGCGCCGGGTTCAGCGAGGCGAACGGGTCCTGCCCCACCAGCTGGATGGCGCGGCGCTCGTCGCGGCTCCGGCGCCCGGAGCGCAGCTCCGCCCCGTCCAGCCGGATACTCCCCGACACCAGAGCAACCGACCCGACGATGGCCCGGGCCAGCGTGGTCTTGCCCGAGCCCGACTCCCCTACCAGCCCCACGATCCGACCGGGAGCGACCTGCAGGCTCACCGAACCGACCACCCTCGCCGACCCATAGGCCACGCCGACGTCGACCAGCTCCAGGCCGCTACTCACCGCTCACCTCCGCGAGAGCCGGCAGCGGCAACACGGCGTCCACAAGGGCTTTCGTATACACGTGCGTCGGCCGGTTCACGATGTCGGCGGTGAGCCCGGTCTCCACCAGCACCCCGTCGCGGAACACGACCACGCGGCCGCACAACGAGGCCACGACGGCCAGGTCGTGGCTGACGAACAGCAGCGACAGTCCGCGGCCGGCCCGCAGCTCGGCCAGCAGGGCGAGCACCTCGGCCTGCACGGTCACGTCGAGAGCGGTGGTCGGCTCGTCGCACAGCAGGATGTCGGGCTCGGTGGCCAGCGCGATTGCCAGCAGCACCCGCTGCCGCTGCCCGCCGGAAAGCTGGTGGGGGTAGCGGCGCAGCAGGGCGTCCGGGTCGGGCAGACGGACGTCGGCGAACAGGTCACGGGCTCGAGCCCGCGCCGACACCACAGACCCGCCGTGACGGGCGCGGCACACCTCGGCCAGCAGGCTGCCAACCCGGGTCATCGGGTCGGGATAGCTCAGCGGGTCCTGAAAGATCATCGCCACCCGTCCGCCCACCTCGACCTGCCCGCCGCTCACACGCAACCCTCGCGGCAACAGCCCCGTCACCGCCCGCAGCGTGAGGGTCTTGCCAGAGCCCGACTCCCCCACGATGCCCAGTGCCTCGCCGGGCTCCAGCGACAGGTCGATGCCGTGCACAAGCTCGGTCTCGCCGGTGATCCGCAGCCCCGTCACGGCGAGCGCACCGCGCGACAGGCTCATCGCAGCCTCCACACGTCGGCCAGCCCGTCGCCCAGCAGCGACAGCCCGACGCCGGTGGTCACCACTGCAAGACCCGGCAGGCTCGGAATCCACCACTTCGTGGCAAGGAACAGCTGCCCGTCGCTGATCATCGTGCCCCAGTCGGGGGTAGGCGGCTGCACCCCGAGCCCCAGGTAGCCAAGGGTGACGACGGCCACCATGATCAGCAGGATCTCGGTCATCAGCAGCACCACAGCCTGCGGCAGCACGTTCGGCAACAGGTGCCGCGCAACCACCCGCGGGTGCGACAAACCGCCACCGTAGGCTGCGCCCACCCAGCCCTCGCGGCACAGCGCGCGTGTCTTGGCGCGGATCACCCGGGCCGAACTGATCCATCCGACAAGGGCGTACGCGATGAAGATGCCGTTCTCGCCGGTGCCAGTGGCGAACACGATGGCGATGATCAGCACGTAGAACGGGAACGCGACGAACGTGTCGACGATGCGCCCGATCACCCAGTCGATCCGCCCGCCGGCGTACCCGCTGACCAGGCCGACCACCAGACCGGTGACGAACGGGATGATCGCGGCCACCACGGCGATCCGCAGGTCGGTGCGTCCGGCCCAGATCACCCGGGAGAGGATGTCGCGCCCCAGCTGGTCGGTCCCGAACCAGTGGGACGCGGACGGCGCGGCGAGGCCGTTGCCGAGGTTCTGGGTCTCCGGGTCGTAGGGCGCGACGATCGGCGCCAGCACCGAGACGGTCACCATGAACGTCAGCAGGAACGCCCCGGCGACGAGGGCGGGGCTGCGTCGGGCGCGGCGCAACCAGCGCATGAACGGACGCGGGGCGGCGACGGCGGTGGCGGTGCTCATACTGCCCGGATCCGGGGGTCGAGGGTGGCCACCAGCAGGTCGGTGACCAGCGAGATCACCACAACGCCCATCGCGCTGACCAGCGTGATGCCCTGCACCACCGGGAAATCGCGGGTGCTGATCGAGCTGAACAGCAGCGCTCCCATGCCGTTGATGGCGAACACCTTCTCGATCACCAGCGTCCCGCCCAGCAGGTACGCCACGTTCACCCCCAGCAACGACAGGGCAGGAACCGCGGCGTTACGCAGCACGTGCCGGACAATGATGCTGGTCGCACCCAGCCGGGCGGCGTGCAGCGTGACCACGAAGTCGGCGTCCAGCACTTCGAGAAGCTGCTCGCGCAGCGAACGTATCAGCGGTGGCGACATGCCCAGCGCAACGGTTAGCGCGGGCAGGATCAGGCTGCGCAGGGGGTCGGTGGGGCTGGCGCCGATGCCGCCGACCGGCAGCCACCGCAGCGCCACCCCGAACACCAGGATCAGGATCAGTCCCACCCAGAACGCCGGCATCGCCATGCCGATGGTCGGGAAGATCCGCACCACGTGGTCGAGCGGCCCGTCCTTGTGGGTGGCGGCGACGAGAGCCAGGGGCACAGCGATCAGCACCGTGAACAGCACGGCCAGGCCCACCAGCAGCAGCGTCACCGGGAAGCGCGTCAGGATCAGCCCGAGCACCGGCTGGTCGGTGACCAGGGAATGCCCGATGTCGGCGCGGGTGAACACCCCCACCAGATAGCTCAGGAGTTGCTGGCCGATCGGCAGGTTCAGCCCGAGTTGCTCGCGCAGCGCGTCGATCGATGCCGTGGTGGCCTGCTCGCCGAGGATCATCCGGGCGGGGTCCCCAGGGACGATCCGCAGCAGCAGGAAGACACACACCACCACGCCAAGGGCCACCGTGATGGCGGCGAGCAGTGAGCGTCCGAACCAGCGCATGTGCAGATTGTCGTCCCTGGGGGGCCTGGTTACTTCTGTAGCCAGACGTCCTGGAAGAGAACGCTGCCGTTGATCCGCGGCGTAAGGCCGTGGACGGACGCCAGCGACGCCACCACGTTCCGGGTGTTGTAGATCGGAATGTAGGGCACCTCGTCGGCAAGGATCTGCTGGATCTCGGCGTAGATTCCTGCCCGCGCATCACCGTCGGGGGTGACCCGGCCCTGCTCGGCCAGAGTGGTGACCTTGTCATTGGTGTAGTGCGTCCAGAAGGACTTGCTGAAACCATTCGGGTCCGTCTGGAAGGCGATCAGCCCGTTCGGGTCGGGCGCGTCGCTCTGCCCGGAGTTGATCATCGCGTCGAACTTGTACGCGAAGAACCGCTCGCGGAAGGCATTGAGCTCGATCGCCTCGATCTTGAGGGTGATGCCCAGCGGCTTGACGGCCTCCTGGATGATCTGGGCCTCCTGCGCGCGGACGGAGTTGCCGGACGCGATCAGGAGGGTGGCGGTGAAGCCCTGCGGGAACTTCGACGCGGCCAGTTCGGTCAACGCCCTGGCCGGGTCGTTGTCGAGGGCCTTCACGGGTGCGGAGTACTGGATCGTCGGCGGGATCAGGGTCAACACCCTCTGCGCCGCGCCGAAGGTGACTGCCTGCGTGATGCCGTCCCGGTTGAGGGAGAGTGCGATGGCTCGGCGGACGTGCGGGTCGGCGAAGTACTGGTTCTGCGTGTTGAAGAAGACCTGCTCCACCTCCCAGGAGCCCAGCTGCGACACCGTGACGTTCGCGTCGCTACTGAGCTGCGAGATGGTGGCCGGGGCCACAGCGTCAATGCCGGAGAGTTGGCCGGCCTGTAGCTGCTGGATGCGCTGGGTGTCGTCGGCCACCACCTTGTAGACCAGCTTGTCGGCGTACGGCTTGCCTGCCTGCCAGTAGTGGGGGTTGGCGGTGAAGGTGGTGTCGCCGCTGGGGTCCCAGGTGCCGACGACCCACGGGCCGGTGCCGATGGGCTTGGCGAAGAACTCCTTCTCCGTCAACCCGGCGAAGTCCTTCGGGAAGACGCCGTTGGAGAAGCCGGACAGCTCCGAAAGGAACGGGGTGTAGGCGTTCTTGAGCGTGATGGTGAGGGTCTGGTCGTCGGTGGCTGCGATCTTGGCGATCGGCGCCTCCAGCGGCAGCGGGCCCTGCACCTTGATGTGCCGATCGAGGGAGAACTTGGCATCGGCCGCGGTCACCGGGGTGCCGTCGGAGAACTGCAGGCCGCTGCGCAGGGTGAAGGTGTAGGTGAGCTGGTCGTCGCTCACCGTCCATTTCTCTGCCAGCCAGGGAATGATCTTGCCCTCGGTGTCGAAGGAGACCAGCGGCTCGAACACCTTGTCGATGGCGAAGGCGTTGTTGGCTGTGATCTGGTTGTTCAGGTCGAAGGACGTGGTGGCAGCTGCCCGTCCGAAGGTGATGGTGCCGCCCTTGGTCGGGGTGGCGGCAGCGGTCGCGCTGGCCGAGCCGGCGGTGGTGGCGGTCGGCGCTGCCGAGCAGGCCGCGAGCCAGATCAGGGCTACGGCCGCTGCGGCAAGCAGCGCGATCCAACGTCGGCGTGTGTTGAGCGAGGACATGGTCACTTCCTGGTCGGTCAGTTACTGGGTTCAACGATGACAGGGTGGAGAACGATCCCTGAGGCCTGTCGAAGGGTCGGGACGGGAACGTTCCCCGAGCTAGACGAAGGGTTGGGCGGTTGTGCCCATGGTTGGCTGGATCAGCAACAACAACAGCCGACACGGAACAGGGCCACGGACAGGCCGCACATTCGGTCGCTACGCATGCGCCGAGAATAGCGATCGGGGCGCCGCGGGCCAACTTCTGCTCCTCCGGCTAGGGAAGCGACTTGATCAGCTCCCACTCGGTGGCTGCCTGCTTCCTCAGCCCGGCGATGCTGAGGTGGCTGTGGTCCGCTGCCAGGTCCTCGCCCGTGATGGTCATCTGGTTGAGCGCCCCGCCGCAATGCGGAAACCCCAATGGCGCCGGATTTCGCAAGAATGCCGCCCTGAAGCCTCTATGCGGAATTCCTAGCCCCAGCAGGCACCCTTATGCCACAGTTATCTCCGACGAACCGATCGTGGATCGCACACCCCCCACGAGCGTTGCTCGCAACGCTCGGCCTTCCGCATTACCCCCCTAGTAATGGAGTCGTCCGATGATCTCTACCAGCGCTGCTTCCGCCACAGCACGCCCCACCGCAGAATCCGCCGTTGCACGCCGTGCACTCGCAGGCGCCTCGACGTGGTGGCATGTTGTTCGTCCGCAGTCGCGGGCCATCCCCCGTCACGCGCTGGTCGAAGTCGGTCAGTCCTAGCGGTCGGGCTAGGCGCCCCAGTAGTTGCCGAGGTCGGCACGGCGGGCGCTCAGGTACTCCGAGACCACAGCTGCGCCCAGGTCGTCCAGGTCAGGGTTGACCACGCGGCCGTCCACCCGGTCGGCCATCTGCCGGACGAAGCTCTCCAGGCCCGGGTCGTCCCCAAGCCGGAAGAACGTGATCCGTGCGCCCAGCCGGCGCACCCGATCGAGCTGGGCAACGGTCGCGCGCAGCGTTGGCAGGCTCGGCGGGTAGCTGAACAGTGAATCCCCGTCGGGGGCGAGGTACGCCGTCGGCTCCCCGTCGGTGACGATCAGCACCACCGGCTGCATGGTCGGGTGCTTGCGAAACATCTGCTCAGCGAGCAGCAGGGCGTGGTGCAGGTTCGTGCCCTGCTCGCGCAGGGCCGGCAACCCGACCAGGTGCTCCACGGCGACCGTCTCGGCGTACCTGCCGAACGTGATCAGGTCGAGCTGGTCGCCCCGCCACCGCGTCGACACCAGGTGGTGCAGCGCCAGCGCTGTGCGCTTCATCGGCAGCCAGCGTCCCTCTGCTGCCATCGAGAACGACGTGTCCGCCAGCAGCGCCACCGCCGCCTGCGTGCGCGTCTCGGTCTCGACGATCTCCACGTCCTCCAGGTGCACGCGGACGCGGCCGCCAGCCCCGGGATGCTCGGCGTCGGTCACGTCCCGGCGCATCGCGTTGAGGATCGTGCGGGTCACGTCCCAGGGTTCGGTGTCCCCGAACGCCCACTGCCGGGTTGAGCCGGTCAGCTCCCCCGCCGCGCCGGAAAGCCGGGCTTCGCGCTGCCCGGTGCGTCCGCTGAGTCGGTCGGACACCTCCTGCAGGAGCGTCTTGCCCAGCTGGCGCATGGCCCGGGGCGAGAGCTTCAGGTTGCCGTCGGAGCCGCGGCTCAGGTAGCCGGCGTTCCGCAGCGCCCGCTCGAGCTCCGCCAGCGTCCGGGCCGACACGGCGGCGTCAGGGCCGAGCTGGCGTGCCATCGCGTCGACGTCGATGTCTTCCATCCGCGCTCCGCCATAGCCCTGGCCCAGCTGTGCGGCCAGCGAGTCCAGCTCGGCCAGGTCCTGCAGGACGCCGGTGCCGTCGCCCAGCCCCAACCCCTGGTCGCCGCCGAACTGCTCCGAACCCGACCAGTCCTCCCCCGGACGCAGCGACTGCAGGTTCGCGTCCAGCTGCCCCAGTTGGGCCATCAGCTCGGGTGACCCGAACGCTTGCATCGAGAGTTGCATCAGCTCCTGACGTTGCTCGGGGGTCATCGAGTTCAGCATCCGTTGCGCCGCTGCGGCCCGGTTGGCGAGGGCGTCGATCAGCTCCTCCACGTCTTGCGGGTTCTCCGGGAAGAAGTCGCCGTGCTTGTTCATGAAGTCGGTGAAGTCCTGATCGGTGTCCTCGCCGCGTCGGTGCGCCTCCAGCAGATCGTTGAGGTCCTTGAGCATCTCTGCGATCGCCTCGCGGTCGGAGTCGGTGGCGTTCTCCAGTGCCTCCTTCATGCCGGCGAAGCGCTGGTCGAGCAGCTCGCGGCCCAGCAGGTCCTTGATCTTCTCGTAGGCCTCGCGCGCCGGCTTCGAGCGCCAGTCGTAGTCGGACAGCTCCCGGACGGCAGCAGCCGTCGACTCGGGCAGGTTGGACAGCTGCAGCTCCCGGAAGTCGCGATCCAGGTCGTCGAGGGTGATGTCGCGAGCGAGCTCCTTGCGTTCCTCGAGGACGGCGGTGTCCAGGAGCTCCTTCACCTCGGCCAGCGTCCCGTCCAGCTTGTTGGTGTCGAGGAGCTCCCGGCGTCTGGCCTGCACCCGTCCGGCCAGGTCGTCGAGACCCTGCTGACCGCGTCCGCCGCGGCGCAGGAACTCCCGCAAGGCACGCTCGGCGGAGTAGCCGGCCATCACGTCCTCGCTGATCGCCGCCAGCGCCTCGGCGAGGTCGACAGGGGGCGCCAACGGGTCGGGACCGTCGACGTACCTGCCGTACCGGGAGCGGGGCATGCCGCCATCCTTTCTAGAGCACTGCCTATCCGTAGATCGTCTGGCCGTCGTCGGACTCCTTGGAGATCCGGCGGGCGAGGTAGAGCCCTTCGAGCGCGAGTTCGATGGCGCTGGCGCGGGTGCCGTCGGTGGTGGCATCGAACCGTTCGCAGATCTGGTCGTACACCTCCGCGCCGTCCAGCGACGGCAGGCCGGTGAGGAACTCCCGCGCGGTCACCTGCTCGCCGGTGGTGACCGTGGTGTGGCCGTCGAGCGCTCCGACCAGGGGCCCGAGGTCGATCCCGCGGAAGTGCTGACGGACGGTCTCCGCAGTGGCTGTGCGCAGCAGGTGGGCGAGGATCTCGGGCTCGCGTCCCTCCTCGCCGGATTCGAACTCGAGCTTGCCGGTGAGCACGTCCACGGCAGCCTCCAGGTCGACGATCCGCGCGACGGCCTCAGGCTCGCCGCGGGACGTGGCTCGGTGCAGCGCCGCGGCGGCGACGGTCTCGGCGCCGGCGATCGCGAACCGTGCCGACACCCCGGAGCGCTGGTTGATCGCCTGCGAGGCGCGCAGCGCCCGGGTGTAGCGGGCGAGGATGTCCATGATGGGGGCGGGGATGGCCGCCACCAGCTTCGCTTCCTGGGTGATGACGGCGATCTCGTCGTCCAGCTCGATCGGGTAGTGGGTGCGGATCTCGGCGCCGAATCGATCCTTCAGCGGCGTGATGATGCGGCCGCGGTTGGTGTAGTCCTCGGGGTTGGCCGACGCGACCACCAGCACGTCCAGCGGTAGCCGCAGCACGTAGCCGCGAATCTGGATGTCGCGCTCCTCCATCACGTTCAGCATCGACACCTGGATGCGCTCGGCCAGGTCGGGCAGCTCGTTGATGGCGACGATGCCGCGGTGCGAGCGCGGGATCAGCCCGTAGTGGATCGTCTCGGGGTCGCCCAGCTGGCGTCCCTCTGCCACCTTCATCGGGTCGACGTCGCCGACCAGGTCGGCCACCGAGGTGTCGGGGGTGGCGAGCTTCTCCGAGTACCGCTCGGAACGATGCCGCCAGGAGATCGGCAATTGATCGCCCTCGGCGGCAGCCCTGCGACGGGACGCGGGCGTGATCGGGTCGTAGGGATGCTCGCCCAGCTCTGCGCCGTCGATCACCGGCGTCCACTCGTCGAGCAGGCCCACCATCGAACGCAGCAGCCGGGTCTTGCCCTGCCCCCGCTCGCCCAGCAGGACGACGTCGTGGCCGGCGATCAGGGCGCGTTCCAGCTGCGGCAGCACGGTGCGGCTGAAACCGTGCATGCCGGGCCAGGGGTTCTCTCCGGCGGCAAGTTTGGCCAGCAGGTTGTCGCGGATCTCGGTGTGCAGGTGCTTGTGCACATGGCCGGACGCGCGCAGTTCGCCGAGGGTCCGGATGGCAGGGGGTTCACTCACATGCTCACGCTAACCCCGCATACCAACACTGCGGATGGGCAAAGTCCTGCCCACTTGCGCAGCTGGGCCTACGGGCTACGCTCCACGCCATGGCAACCCGGAAGGCGCCGCCGAGCACCCTCGTGCTGCTGGTGCGGCACGGCGCCACCCCGACGACGGGGAAGGTGATGCCCGGACGCGCGCCCGGCCTGCACCTTTCCGAAGCTGGCCTGGCCCAGGCCGCAGCGGTGGCCGAACGCCTTGCGACCCTGAAGCTCGACGCGATCTACTGCTCGCCGCTGGAGCGCGCCTGCGAGACGGCGACGCCCACGGCCACCGCCACAGGCCTTGTGCCGATCGAGGAGCCGGGCCTGCTGGAGGCCGACGTCGGCGAGTGGACGGGCCAGTCGCTGGTATCACTGGCCAAGCTCAAGGAGTGGCGCGGAGTGCACGGGTCGCCGTCCACGTTCCGCTTTCCCGGTGGGGAGAGCCTTGCAGAGTTGCAGGCACGGGTGGTGGCCGTGCTTGACCGGGTGCACGCCGCCCATCCCGGCGGGACGGTGGCCTGCTTCAGCCATTCCGACCCGATCCGGTTGGGCCTCGTGTTCGCGCTCGGTGCTCCCCTGGACGCGTTCGGACGGGTAGTGGTGGGCACCGGTTCGATCTCGGCTCTCCGTTTCACCGACGGGTTCCCCCCGCAGGTGCTCACAACGAACACCGTGACCGGCCCGCTGACCGGCCTCGCCGCAGAGGGCTGACCCGTGCCCGCCCGTCCGCTCGAGCACGCATCGGACTCCGACGAGCGCGTGCTGAGCGTCCTGACCGACGGCCACGTGGAGATCATTGGACGCATCGTGCCGAGCAGCAACCTCGCGCTGCTGGTGCAGGTGGGCACCGGCGACGACGCACTGCCCGCCGTCTACAAGCCGCTGTCCGGTGAGCGTCCGCTGTGGGACTTCGAGCCCGGACTGCACCGGAACGAGGCCGCAGCGTACGTGCTGAGCGACTGGCTGGGCTGGGACCTCGTCCCGCCGACGATCATCCGGGGGGACGCTCCGGTCGGAGTGGGCTCCATCCAGCTGTACATCGACTCCGACCCGTCTGACCATTACTTCACCCTGTACGACCGGGCGCCCGAGACCCGGGCGCAGCTGCGTGCCCTGGCCGCTTTCGACGTGGTGGCGAACAATGCCGACCGCAAGAGCGGGCACGTGCTGCGCGGCACCGACGGCCGCATCCAGGGCATCGACCAGGGTCTGTGCTTCGCCGCGGAGGACAAGCTGCGTACTGTCGTCTGGGACTTCGCCGGCCAACCGGTCCCGCCAGAACTGCTGGGGGGCATCGCCCCGCTGCTCAACGACCTGCCGCCCGGGCTGGACGAGCTCATCACTGTCAGCGAGATCGAGGCGCTGCAGGGCCGCGTCCGGCGGCTGTTGCGCACGGGCGTGTACCCCACCGACCGCAGCGGACGCCGAGTCCCTTGGCCGCTGGTGTAGCGTGGAATTCCGAACGAAGGCTGCGCAGAACTACCCATTGCTTTCCGTTCGTGCCTGCGGGGGCTCGAGGGGTGCTTTGCTTGCGCCTTGCAAAGACGCCAAAGGAGGCATGCATGCTCTATTCCGCTCCCGGTACCGACGGCTCCAAAGTCACGGTTTCCGCGCAGTACGGCAACTGGATCAACGGCCAGTACAGCGATCCGACAACCGGGGAGTACGCCGACAATCCGTCCCCCGTCACCGGCAGGCCGTTCACCCGGTTCGCCCAGTCAGGAGCGGCGGACATCGAACTGGCGCTGGACGCGGCACACGCGGCCCAGCCTGCCTGGGCAGCTCTTTCGCCGTCGGCCAGGGCGATCATCCTGAACAAGGCTGCCGACGCGATCGAATGCCACCTCGAGGAACTTGCCGTGGCAGAAAGCTACGACAACGGCAAGGCTGTCCGCGAAACCCTTAACGCCGACATTCCCCTTGTCGTCGACCATTTCCGGTACTTCGCCGCAGCGGTGCGCACCGAGGAAGGGTCGATCAGCGAGATCGACTCAGACACCATCGCCTACCACTTCCGCGAGCCGCTGGGTGTGGTCGGGCAGATCATCCCGTTCAACTTCCCGCTGCTGATGGCTGCCTGGAAGCTCGCCCCCGCCCTGGCCGCGGGGAACGCCGTCGTCCTGAAGCCGGCCTCGCCGACGCCGTGGTCGATCATGAAGCTGATGGAGGTGCTGGCCGACGTTCTGCCGCCGGGCGTAGTCAACGTCGTCACCGGCCCCGGTGCGGAGATCGGACGCGCGCTGGCCACCAGCAAGCGAATCGCCAAGATCGCCTTCACCGGTGAAACCGTCACCGGCCGGGTGATCATGCAGTACGCCGCGCAGAACCTCATTCCGTCCACAACGGAACTAGGCGGGAAGAGCCCGAACATCTTCTTCGACGACATCATGGCGCAGGACGATTCCTACCTCGACAAGGCCGTCGAAGGCTTGGTGCTGTACGCGTTCAACCAGGGCGAGGTGTGCACGGCTCCGTCGCGGGCACTGATCCAGGAGAACATCTACGACGCCTTCATGGAGCGCTGCCTCGGCCGGATCGCGGCGATCAAGATGGGCAATCCCCTCGACACCGAAACGATGATGGGCGCCCAGGTCTCCACCAACCAGATGGACAAGATCAACAGCTACATCGGCATCGGGAACGAGGACGGCGCGGAGTTGCTGATCGGCGGCGCCGTGGCGAAGCTGGACGCGTCCCTCGACGGCGGCTATTACTTCCAGCCGACCGTGTTGAAGGGCAACAACAAGATGCGGATCTTCCAGGAGGAGATCTTCGGCCCGGTGCTCGCTGTGACCACGTTCAAGGACGAGGCCGAGGCGCTGGAAATCGCCAATGACACCCTCTACGGCCTCGGCGCCGGGGTGTGGACGCGCAACGGCAACAAGGCGTACCGCATGGGTCGGGCGATCAAGGCCGGGCGGGTGTGGACGAACTGTTACCACGCCTACCCTGCGCATGCGGCGTTCGGCGGGTACAAGATGTCTGGTGTCGGCAGGGAGAACCACCTGATGATGCTGGATCACTACAGCCAGACCAAGAACCTGCTGGTCAGCTACTCGGAGACGAAGCTGGGCTTCTTCTGATCGGTTGAAGCGGCCTTCGGACGTAAGGACGGACATGAGTGAGCTGCAGTTCCTCTCGCAGGAGCGATTCTCCGCTACCGAAGAGGCGCGCGCTGCACTGGAGGCGGTGCGCGCACGTCTCGGCGGGCAGCTCATGTTCGTCCAGTCCGGAGGCTGCTGCGCCGGCAGTACCCCGATGTGTTACCCGGCCGGTGACTTCCTGACCGGGCCGAACGACCTCCTGCTGGGCGAGGTGGACGGGGCGGAGTTCTACATCGACGTCGCCCTAGACACGGCCTGGTCGCACCCCGCTTTCGTGCTGGACGTGGCCGGGGGCGTGCCCGGGCAAACACCTGGAGTATTGGATTTCGTCCCTCCGCGGCAGCCCTGCGCTTGACGATCCCTGCGCTTGACGATCCCTGAGCTGGACGAAGGGTCGTCCGCGGTCCCGTGACTGCGGCTCAGACGTGGATGAGGATCTCCCCGTGCAGCACGCTGATCCACCCGTCGGGGTGGGCAGCCCAGTCCCGCCAGGACGTGGCGATCTCCTCCAGCTCCTCCCGGCTGGCCATGCCGCTGTCCACGAGCTGGTTGGCGATGGCCGAGCCGGTGATGCGGTCGGCCCACATCGAGCCCCAGGCGTCGCGCGTCGCCGGGTCGGCGTAACACCAGGTCGATGACGTGGCCTCCACCTGCTCGCAGCCGGCGGCGTGAGCCCAGGCCCACAGGTGCCGTCCGGCGTCAGGCTGGCCGCCGTTGGCGTGGGCGGCCGCGCGGTAGAGGTCGCCAACGGTCAAGGCCGGGGCTCGCCGGGAACCAGGTGAAGGCGCCGTAATCGGAATCCCGCGCTGCCACCACCCCACCGGGACGACAGACCCGCACCGGTGATGGTGCCTGGACCGCTGCCCAGGCACGCTACCCCTGGGCTGCGGGCCTGGGGAGGTCAGGCGGCGTTGCTGGACGATCAGGTGGCCGGGGGCGCCAGGACTTCGACAGATAGGTGCTCCCACTCGATGAGGGAATCCCTCACATAAGCCTGGTGGGTGCCCGGGTGACCCGACGTCTGGAGGCAAAAGGCATCCTCAACGCGGGGCGACTTCTCCAGGCAGGCGTAGGACATGTTTCAGTCATTTTCCCGTTCTTCGACTATTCACCATGAGTATCCCATACCCATTTGCAACCACTCAATGCACCGGATGCACGGTGAAACGTGGGCGTCCGGCATTGGTCACATATCGCGGTCGCGCTTGGCGGCGGTGAGGGCCGCACGCAGGGTTTCGGCCGTTTCGCGGGTGCCGTAGCCGGGGGTGTCCTTCTGGATCCGCCAGCTCTCCGCAACAGCAGAAGCCCGCATCCAGCCCCTTGAACTCCATTGCTGAGCGTGCAGGATCTCCACGCCGTCGAGGAGCAGGTCGAGGGCGAACTCGAACTCGAGTCGGTCGTCGCAGCCAGGACCGACCCCCGACTCGGGGTCGGCCTGCGCGGCGGCTCGCGCGATCGCGGCCAGGTGCGGGAAATGGGTCGGGAGCGCGGCCTTCTGGGTCTCGAAGGACGGGTCGGAGCGCGGCGTGGCGGCGAAGAGCTCCTGACTGAACCCCCACATGCGGTTACCGAGGGCGTGCATGACGTGATGGGTCAGGTCGGCGGACAGGCCGCCGTCGAGGAACAGCCCGGTGAGGGCGTTGAGGTAGTCGAGCATGGCGGGGGTCATCGCTGCGCGGGACTCGAGCACAGCCCGCGACCACGAGTGCCGTTGCAGCCGGTCGCGCGCGGCAAGGATGCGTGCGCGGACGTCCCGCTTCCAGTCGCCGGTCTGCGGAGTGCGTTCGACCTCCCCGACGACGAGCTCGATCATCCCGTCGAGCAGGTCCCCCTTGTTCGCGACATGCTTGTACAGGGCCATTGGCACGACATCGAGTTCCTGCGCGAGGCTGCGCATGTTCAGCGAGTCGAGGCCATTGGCGTCGGCTTGCGCGATCGCTGCGGCGACGACTCGGGCCCGGCTCAGGGTTTCGCGGCGCCCCGTCATTGACATGGTGTACACGGTACACCTAGATTGAGAACTACAAGGTGTACCTAGTACACCACTGGCTGCCACCCCGACAGCCGCGTCGAAGCGGAGCTCACAATGTCGTTCGAGATCACTGATCGGGTTACGAAACCCGGCCTCGCCAGGATCACTGGCGGGCTGTACCTGCTGTTCATCGTGACGTCGGTCCTTGCCGACGCGCTGGCGCACATCGGCCTTGGCGATGCCCAGCAGATCTATGGCTCACTCACCGCGAGTCCTGCGGCATTCCGCTTCGGGCTGGTAACGGCGTTCGTGTCGACGTTCTTCTTCCTGCTGGCAGCGTGGGGCCTGTTCGTCCTGCTGCGGACTGTGAACGGCGATCTGGCCCTGCTGTTCCTGCTGCTCAACGCCATCGGCGTCGCCGTCCAGTGCGCGAGCATGCTGCAGCTGGTGACCGCCATGGTGGTCGTGGACCCGAGCGGTGGGCTGGACACTGTTCAGGCCCAATCCGTGGCGCTCGTTGCCATCAATGTGTACCGGACAGGCTTCGTCGCCGCCCAGCTGTTCTTCGGGACCTGGCTGTTCCCGCTCGGCTACCTGGTGATCAAGTCGGGGTTACTGCCGCGGCTCCTGGGCGTCCTGCTCATCCTGGACGGGGTCGGCGAGCTCGTCTGGTTCCTGCAGGCCTTCCTCCTGCCGGACTACCCGGCGATCAAGACACCCGGGACGTTCGTGAGCCTGCTCGCCGAAGTCGGGTTGGCACTCTGGCTCCTGATTCGGGGAGTGAAGGATGACCGCGTGGGAACACCGCTCTCCTCGACCCCCACGGGCACCACCGCCACACCGCGATGACCAGGCGTTGGAGCGGGGTCGCCAGGCTGACCGTCGGCGGCGGCGTGGGCTTCTGGGTTGCCAATCTGGCGATCTCGCTCACCCCCATCGCCGCGGAGTACCGAGCCGCACTCTCGATCCCCTACGTGCCGATGCTGTTCGAGGCCCTGGTCGGCGGGCTTGTGATCGCGCTGGCTGTGAGCGTCGCGCTGGTGCGCGCCGGCGACGCGCTACCAACCGCCAGTCCGGTGGCGAAGGCGATACTCCTCAGCCTTGTCGCCCTCGTGGTTGTGACCCTTCTCGTCGCGGTGCCGTCGACGCTGCTGGTGGACTCGGGCGACCCCGTGCGCTACTTCCTGATCGCCACGGCGTTCAACGCCGTGCGGATCACGGCTCTCGGCATGGCCATCGGCCTCCTCCACGGGTGGTCGGCGCGGCTCGACCGGGTGCCCCGCCGCAGCGTCAAGGTCAAATGACCCGGCGGTCCTTCGGGGTTCACGCCAGGTTCGCGCGAGGATCAGATAGCTCTGCAGCGCGCACTTCGGGACCTCGAAGCCTCCGAGTCGACGTGGGCTCACCCGCAGGTCCGGTGCGTGGAGAGGGCGAGTCTCAGGAGGTGCCTGGCGGAACTCGGTCACAGCGGTGTGGCGGGCCCGGTTCTGATGTTGGAGGTCATCAACCCCCGGCAGCCAAGGGGCGAGAGCCCTTGCGCGTTCCCCGACCGTCGTGACGGGCCACATCATCACGGGCTTCTTGTTCCGCGTTGCCAGGCCGACCACTCGCTGAACGACGGCGTCGGCCTGGTCGGCACCGATCCCCAGCATGTCGATGGCCGGATCGGACGCGAACTGCTCCAGGTTGTCGAGATGGGCCGGCTCGTCGAGCACGTATCCCACGTGGCGAACCCGTGCGTCTTTGCGCGTGTGAAGTTTGGGGAGTTGACGTACTGCTTCCAGACGGTGCGTTCGGGCCTGTTCAACGTGATCAGGGTTTGCATCAGCGGCACTGCTGCGTCCTCGGTCTTGGGCTCGGCAAACAAGCCGTTGGATGTACTTGCCGATCACGTCGTCAAGACGACTGAAGGGTCGTTCCGGCTGTTGCGGATCATCGGTGTACCTCGAGGTGACCATCAAACCGGAGAGCGTCGGCCAGTCCGTCTTCGAGATGTCGTGGGCGACCCCGGTGACGCGAAGCGTGTCCGGGTCGTGGCTGCACAACAGGACGCCGTCGGCCGACCTGCACACGGAGATCTCGATCGCGTGCACGAAGGGCAGCGCCGCGGCCTGGGCATAGGAATACGCGGTCATCTCCGGCAAGTTGCCGCCACCACCTCGGTGAGCCACATAGAACGGGGTCTCGGCGAACAGTTCGGAATGGGTGTGCGGCCCGGCGTCCAGCACCGGCATCTTCGTCGCGCAGCCGGCCAGGGCTACGAGGAGCCCTGCCCCACCCGACAGGAGCTCACCGCGATGCAGGCCAGGCCACGCTGCCTGACGGGGACGCTGCGCACGCATTGTGCCGATGGTAGGCGCGAGTGGGGGCTGGCCACGTCATCGTTTCGTGAGGACCCGGTAAGCACAGTCGCATGGAAGCCGCGCCGACCGCCGCGTTGACTGGCGAGTGCCCACACACCAATCGATTGGAGCGGCACCGTGAAGTACTCGCATCTATCCCTTCTCCTGACGACCGCCGCCACAGCGGTCGCGGTTTCCTTCAGCCTGGCGCCGGTCGCGTCGGCCGCCCCGGCGGGTCACTCCGCCGCGGACCGCCACAGCGCCGGCGCCGTCTTCGTCCAGACCGACGACCTGGACCACAACGCCGTCATCGCCTACGACCGTGCGTCCAACGGCCAACTCACCAAAGTCGGCACCGTCTTCGGTGTGGATGGCAGTTGGCTGACCCGCCGGCAGGTGCTGCCCACTCACGGTGACCTGCCGGTCTCGGTCGGTGTGTCCGGCAACCTGGTCTACGTGCTGAACGCCCGCGACGGCGGCTCGATCACGGGCTTCAAGGTGGAGGGCCGAACCCTGGTTCCGTTGGCCGGCTCCACCCGGGCACTGAACCTGGCACCCAACGCCAACCCCGAGTTCCTGCAGGCACCGCGTCGCAGGTGGCGATCACACCCGACCGGGACGCCGTCATCGTGGCTACCAAGACCCATGGCACCCTGCCGGTGTTCCCGCTGGGTGATCACGGTCGTCCTGCTGCCTCACCGGTGGTGGCACCGATGCAGGTCCGGTGGACCTTGCCGCGTCCCGGCATGGCGAGTTCATCTACCAGCTGAGCGGAGCGACCGGCATGGTTGATGAGTACCGCGTGGCCAGGGACGGCTCGCTGGCCCGCACCGGGTCGGTCAGCACCGGCCTCGGGTCGGCCAACGGCCACCCGCTGGAAGGTATGGCGGCGAGTTGATTCGGGCGGTTCGGCGGGCGCCGCGGGGTCACCCGGGGCGCCCGCCGTGGTTCAGCCCGGAGCGGCCAGCACCAGCACCGAAGGGGCTGCCGCCTTGGCAAGTCGATCAAGGAATGACGGAGCCGATGTGCAGCAGCGAGGTCACTCCCGAGGGGACTGATGACGAATAGGTATTGACGCTTAGCTGATGTCGCTGGGCCGAGGGCGGTTCAGACCCCCACCCAACGGAGAAAAGCATGCGCAAGCTCGTCGCGTCAGTCATCACTGGCGCTGTCCTTTCCATGGGCCTCGTGGCCTCGGTCCCCGCCCCCTTTGCCCAAGCCGCACAGGTTCACAAGCCACACGCGAAGCCCGGTCAGTTCTGCGCCAAGAGGGATCACAACGACTGGACCAAAACCAGCCACTACGGCAAGCTCCGTTGCAAGCACTACGCCAGCGGCGCTTGGCACTGGAAGCGAATCTGAGCAGTACTTGAGGCGTCGCGGGGGCTGGACTGGGTTCAGGGATGGCCTGAACCCGATGGTCAGCGTCGCCGCGGCCTGGGCCACCCGCCGAGGACGGTACGGAGGTAGGAGTCATGCTCAGCCCCGAACTGCTTGCGGATGGTCGGCCTCCTACACGCAGCCGGCTCGTCAACGACCCTGCGGGGTGGGGCGAGCCGGCGCAGTGCGCCTGCCAGGGGGACGGTTGCCTACTGCTCGTACTTGAACGAGACGCGAAGTTTCGTCCGGTAGGTGAGCCCGCCGCTTTCGTCCAGGTGGATGTCCTGGGCGATGACCTCGGCGACCCGGAGATCACGGATCGTTGCGCCGGCCACCTTGATGGCAGCGGCCGCGGCATCCTCCCAGGACTCCGCACTGGTTCCAATGAGATCCGTCACTCGATAAACGCTCATGCGACCCTCCTTGGTCACAGGGGATGGATCCTCCCCCACACCACCGGTTTACCCGACCTTGCCGCCACCGACAAGAGGGATGGGTGCGGACCCACTCCCGCGTTCGTCTGGTTTCAGCGAGAAGCCAGTGTTAGACATGGGTGGTGCCCCCATCACCAACCCGCGTGTCGCGAAAACCCTTTGAACTAGCCTCGGGGGACGCCCATGCAGTGTTCACCCCTGCAATGGCACCGACGCGCTTCGATGTGGCGGGCCTGAGCATGATCCTTTACCCCGCCAGCCCCCTTGAGGCCGGGCTGACCGGGTTGTACCTGCGACCAGGAGTGAACGGCGCCGCCCCCATTCCACTGCTCGGCCCGGAATCGAAAGGGACGACTGCGCTGGCTGGTGACGCGATCGTGCGTCGCGGGCGGCACGGCGGCCTGGATTGGAGTGTCGAGTTCTCCTTCGGCCCCGACGGGCACGACTGGCGCTGGCAAATCGCGTTGCACAATCGGTCCGGGAATGCCCTGGTGTGCGATCTGGTCGCAACGCAGGATTTCGCGCTGGCGCCGTACACAGCGGTCCGGACCAACGAATACTACGTGAGTCAGTATTTGGACCTATCCCCCATTTCCGATCCCGAGTTCGGTAACGCCATCGCCGTCCGGCAGAACATGCCGGGCGATCGTCAGCCCTGGGCGGTCCTCGGCTCTCTTGGCCGCGGCACCAGCTGGGCGACTGACGCCCTGCAGCTGCGGACGATCCGCAACCAACGACCAGTCCTGGACGTCTCACACCTCCCGTCCACGCGCTTGCAGCACGAGCACACGCTGGCCGCCCTTGCGTCCGACGAACTGAGCATCGGCCCTGGCGAAACGGTCCTCGCCGGCTTCTTCGGTGCCTTCGTCGAGGACCATCCGGACGCCACCGGCCCCGCGGACGCGGACCTCGTCCGGCGGCTGCGCGCCACATCGTCGGAGCGCGCCCGGGTCGAGGCCTCAGCGGGTGAAGCACGCGAACCGGGCAAAGGCGCCCCGGCAACCGACGCCGATGCCCCAACCGGACACATCTTCGGCTCCCCCGCCGCGCCCGCGTCCCCGCTGTCTGGCGCGATCGCGGAACGCTGGTTCCCGGGCAGCCGTGACCTCGTGGAGATCGCCCCCGACGGGTCACTGTGGGCGTTCCGGACGGGGTCCGGCGAGCATGTCACCGCTCGGGACAAGGAGTTTTCGGTCCTGCGCCCGCACGGCCAGATCTTGCGGACCGGCGACGGCCTCACCCCCGAGGTGGGCACCCTCACCTCGACGATCTGGATGCGGGGAGTCTTCGCGTCCCAGGTCACGACGGGGCACGTGAGCCTGGGCGGGTTGATCTCGGGCGACCGCACGTACCTCGGTCTGCAGGACGCCCACGGTATGCGGGCGTTCGTCCGGCGGGCGGGCGCCTGGGAACTGCTGGACGTCCCGACCGCCTGGACGCTAGGTCCCGACAGGGCGAGCTGGCGCTACGACCTCGCCGGCTCCGAGGTGGAGGTCACCACCAGGGCCAGCGTTGATGCCCACCGCCTTGAGTTCACGATCCGCACCGTCGGGGACATCGACCGCGTCCTGCTGGCCGTTCAGCTGGCGCTCGGCGCCGACGACGGGCAGGCGGCTGGACACGTCGCCGTCAATGGGAGCGGCCCGGTGGTCACCGCATCCGGAGCTGGACGCACTCTGAGCCTCGACTTCGGCGACCAGGAAGTCGATTGCGGCGGCGACGAGCTGTTGTTCGTCGACGGCGAGAGCCGCGACCTGCCCTGGCTGTGCTGCGCTCTGGCCCCGGGCGAAACGGTCTTCACGCTCACCGCCGAGGCGGCGGCGGCCGACGCCGGGCCCGAACCGATACGGCAGCCCGGCCTGTGGTCGGAGTTGCGCGCGGGGCTCTGCCTGGCTGGCACCGCCGGCGACGAGGACGTGGTCACCCTGGACGCAATCCTCCCGTGGTTCGCGCACGACGCCCTGATCCAATACCTGGCGCCGCGCGGGCTCGAGCAGTACACCGGTGGCGCCTGGGGTACCCGCGACGTCTGCCAAGGTCCGGTGGGCCTGCTCACGGCGCACGCCCGGGACGACGCGCTGCGCGACGTCCTGCTGCGGACCTTCCGCGATCAGAACGCACGCGGGGACTGGCCGCAGGCCTTCGACTACCTGCCGCCCGACGGTGAGATCGGGCAGGGGGACGCCCACGGCGACGTCGTCTACTGGCCGCTGCTCGCCCTGAGCGACTACCTGATCGCCACCGGCGACACCACGCTGCTGGTCGAGGAGGTGACGGGCCGCGGCGACGGCGTCCGGACGCCCCCAACGCCGATCGCGGAACACGCGCGCCGGGCGCTGGCGCACATCGAGTCGACCCTCGTCCACTCCACGCCGCTGCCGGCGTACGGCCACGGCGACTGGAACGACTCGCTGCAGCCGGCCAACCCCCGGCTGGCCTCGCAAATGGTGTCCACCTGGACGGCCACCCTGCAGTCCCAAGCGCTCAGCCGGCTGGCCCAAGGCCTCGCCGCCGCCCGCGCCGAGCCCGACCTCGCCGCGCGCTGCGCCGACCTGGCGTCCGCCACTCGCGCATCCCTCGGCGAGCTGCTGCTCGCCGACGGCGTCCTGTCCGGATACGCGGTGTTCGACCAGGACCCAACCACACCGGAACTGCTGGTGCACCCGCGAGACCACAGGACCGGACTCACCTACGGCTTCCTGCCCTGGATCCACGCCATCGCGGGGGATCAGGTCACCCCCGAGCAAGCGCGCCACCATCTCGACCTGATCCACGCCCACCTGTGGGGTCCCGACGGCGCCCGCCTGTTCGACAAGCCGCCGGTCTATCGCGGCGGCCCGATGGAGGTGTTCAAGCGCGCGGAGGCGGCGACGTTCTGGGGCCGGGAGATCGGCCTGA
>JADGPA010000136.1 GCA_017882685.1 Propionibacteriaceae bacterium
CAGAGCGCCGCCGTCATCGTCATCGCGATGGGCCTGGTCTTCGTCCTGCTGCTCGGCGAGATCGACCTGTCAGCCGGCTTCGCTGCCGGCACGGCGGCAGCGGTTATGGGCATCTTCATGACCAACCATGGCCTGGCCTGGCCGCTCGCCCTGGTCCTGTGCCTGCTGACCGGCGCCTTTATCGGCACGTGCATCGGCCTCCTTGTCAGCTATCTCGGTATCCCGTCGTTCGTGGTCACACTGGCGGCGTTCCTCGCCCTGCAGGGACTGCTGCTCGTGCTGATCGGAGAGGGAGGCACGATCGCCTACCGCAACGAGACCGTGCTGGCGATCATGAACAACAACCTGCCGGTCTGGCTCGGCTGGACGATCTACGTCGTCGGCGTGGGTCTCTACGCGCTGCTGACGTTCCGCCGCTCCGTCTCCCGCCGCAAGGCCGGCCTGACCGGCGACGTCCTGTCAGTGTGGGCGTTCAAGACCGGCGCGATGGTCGTCATCCTGGGTCTGGCGACGTACTACCTCAGCCGCGAGCGGAGCAAGAACCCGGAAGTCACCTCGCTCAGGGGCGTGCCGATCGTCGTGGTCGTCCTGCTCGGCCTCCTGATCGTGCTGACCTTCGCACTGACCCGCACCTCATGGGGCCGGCACGTCTACGCGATCGGTGGCAATGGGGAGGCAGCCCGTCGGGCGGGCATCAACGTGTCCGTCGTAAAGCTGTCCTGCTTCGTCACCTGCTCGACGCTCGCCGCCGTCGCCGGTGTGCTCCTGGCCAGCCGCGACAACTCGGTGTCGCCGACAACGGGTGGGTCCTCGACCCTGCTGTATGCGGTTGGCGCGGCCGTCATCGGTGGCACCAGCCTCTTCGGTGGCAAGGGACGGATCGTCGACGCGATCATCGGCGGGCTCGTGGTGGCCGTCATCGACAACGGCATGTCGCTGCTGAACCAGTCATCCGGCACGGTCTACATGGTCACTGGTCTGGTCCTGCTCATCGCGGCCAGCGTGGACGCCCTGAGCCGTCGTCGGGCTGCAGCCACCGGCCACGCCTGAAGCCAGGGTCCTGACACCGTTTCGCAGGTCCGTCACAGGTGTGGGTGGAGCGGGCGACGAGAATCGAACTCGCGTGGTCCGCGTCGTTGCCACATGGTGCACGGAGCAGTTCGGTGAGCATGAAGTCGACGGCGTCGCGGGATCGGTTGAGAGCCACCGCGGCCGGGCTGCCGAGCGGAGCTGAGGGTCTGCTCACGCTGCCGCACTGGAATGCGTCGCAGAACCCATACTGGGATGCCCTTGCGCGTGGCGCGGTGGTTGGGTGGCACGGGCGCCACACGCGGGCACGACTGTGCCGATCGATCCTCGAAGTCGTCGGATTCGATCTGCGCCTCCACCTCGAGCGGCTCGAAGCGGTCACTGGCCAGCGGGTCGAGTCGATCCAGGCGGTCGGGGGCGGCTTGAGCAGCGCGCCGTGGATCCGCATCATCACAGACATCACCCAACGTCCGGTCCTTGTATGCGCTGAGCCCGAGGCCAGCGCCGCCGGGCCATAGTGCTGGCCTGGGAGTTCGTGGGCGGGAGTCCAGCTCCGGCGGTTGAGGAAATGCCGGTGGCACCGAGTGGCCGCGAGGTCCTCCGGCATCCTTCAACCACCGGCTGGCTACGACGCATTCTTCGCCGGCTGCCGCAGAACCTACCAATCGCTACGCGGGCTCTTCGCCGACCTTGCCGCGGCAGCCAATGCCTTTGAGGAGCGCTGACACCGACATCACTGCAGCCGCCTCGGGTTTGTGCTCCACCGGCCCGCGGGACGGTGGAGGTATTCCTGATTGAGCAGGCAGAGCGCCACCGCGGGGACATAGAGAAGGCTCGCCAGCGTGTTGCCGGCGGCAGCTACGGGCTGTGCGAGACCTGTGGCGAACCGATCTCAGCCGAACGGCTGGACGCCCGCCCCACCGCGGTCAAGTGCATCGTCTGCGCGACCCCCAGGAGTTAGCGTCCCGCACCTCAGCGTGGGCGAGGACGCTGACCCCGATCACTACCGGCAGAGGACCGACTGACCGTCGGGCCAGTAGATGATCATTCCCGGTGACACGGGCGACGCAGCCTTGACCCGCCACATGTCACCTCGTCTCGGCACGTCCGGCGGCCCGACCCGGCTGCCGCCGGGTGAGATCATCAGATAGCGCAGGGGGACAGCGCAGGCCGCTGCCGCCTTGGCGATCGGGTGGGCTTCACAGCGGCCAGCTCCCCTTCTGACTGCTTTGCCAGAAACTTCGCGGCAGCGGCCTTGACCGCGGCCACCTGTGTGGCGGCTGCGCTCGCTGCGGCGGCCTTCTCTGCAGCAGACCTTGGTGTCGCGCTGACCGCCGGCCCCTTGTCCGTGCCACCGCTTGCCTTGGCCGACCCAGCCAGAGGACCCGCAGTCGAAACACCTTGAGCGACAGGGCCCGCACTGCCTGAGCACGCCGAAAGAGCCATCACCGCGCACAGGAGAACCACTGCAGCCGCTGCGGACAGGACCCG
>JADGPA010000137.1 GCA_017882685.1 Propionibacteriaceae bacterium
ACCTCCACGTCAAGTACCGCGTCTTCGCCAGTGGCCGCGCAGCCACACGGACGAAGACGGGCCTGCTCTCCCGCACCCAGCGGGGCATCCGCTACGTGCACGCCCTGAAGGGTGTCTCTTTCACCGCCTACCAGAACGAGTCGATCGGCGTCATCGGCGCAAACGGCTCGGGCAAGTCGACGCTGATGCGGGCCATCGTCGGGCTGACGCCGCCGCACTCGGGTGCCGTCTTCGCCTCCTCCCGGCCCAACTTGCTCGGTGTGGGTGCTGCCTTGATGCCCAGCCTCTCCGGGGAGTACAACATCGTCCTGGGTGGCCTCGCGCTGGGCTTCCCCAAACGCGAAATCGCCAGCATGCGCGACAGCATCGTCGAGTTCGCCGAGTTGCAGGAGTTCATCGACCTGCCGATGCGCACCTACTCCTCCGGGATGCAGGCCCGGCTGAAGTTCGCCATCGCCGCGTCCAAGCAGCACGAGATCCTGATCGTCGACGAGGCGCTGTCCGTCGGTGACAAGCGCTTCCAGAAGCGCAGCGAGGCCCGTATCCGCGAGATGCGGGACGCCGCCGGCACGATCTTCCTTGTTTCCCACTCCCACCAGTCGATCCGCGACACCTGCACCCGCACCATCTGGCTCCACCAGGGGAACCTGATGGCTGACGGGCCGACCGGCGAAGTCATGGACGCCTACGAAGCGCACCGGAGCGCGCAGTGAGCCGGTACGCCCGGTGGGCGCACGAGAAGGGTGGAACTAATGCCGGATAGCCGACGCACCATTGCAGTGATCCTGGCTGGGGGATCCGGGTCGCGGGTCGGCCTTTCCATCCCCAAGCAGCTGCTCAAGGTGGCCGGCAAGCCGGTCATGGAGCACACCCTCGCGATCTTCCAGGAAGCCGAGGTCATCGACGAGATCTACATCATGATGCACCCCGACCACATGGACGCGGCGCGGCGGATCGGTGGCAAGTTCAACAAGGTCACCCAGATCATCCCGGGCGGGGACACGCGCAATGACACGACCAAGGCTGCCCTTCGTGTCCTCGGCGAACTGAACACACCCGACGCCCGGGTCATGACCCATGACGCGGTGCGGCCGCTGTTGGACACGCGGATCATCAACGACCTGGTCGCGGCCCTTGATACCTATGACGCGGTCGACGTGGCGATTCCCTCGGCCGACACGATCATCGAGGTGAACGAGCGCGAAGAGATCGTCGCGATTCCTCCGCGTGGGAAGCTCCGCCGTGGCCAGACGCCCCAGGCGTTCCGGCTTGGCGTGCTCCAGGAGGCCTACCGGCTGGCGTGGCAGGACCCGAACTTCGCGGCCCCGGACGACTGCTCCGTGATCCTGAACTACCTCCCGGGCGTACCGATCAAGGTGGTCGAGGGCGCCGACCACAACATGAAGATCACCGAGCCCATCGACGTCTTCATCGCAGACAAGCTGTTCCAGATCGGGTCGACACTGGCCCCGCCGCCCACCAACGCCCAGGCCTACACCGAGCGCCTGGCCGGCAAGGTCGTGGTCGTGCTCGGCGGCAGCTACGGCATCGGCGCAGACATCATCGAGCTGGCCACCGACTTCGGCGCCCGCGCGTACGGCTTCAGCCGCAGCCAGACGAACACCCATGTGGAGAACGCTGCGGAGGTGGAGGCGGCCCTGCGCCAGGTGTACGAGGACGCCGGCCGCATCGACTACCTCGTTGTCACCGCAGGGGTGCTCAGCATCGGGCGCCTGGCCGACGTGTCGATGGAGGACATCATGTCCGGCATCCACGTGAACTACGTCGCGCCGGTCGTCGCTGCCCGCTCAGCCTTGCAGTACCTGCGGGAGACAAAGGGACAGCTGCTGTTCTTCACGTCCAGCTCCTACACCCGGGGGCGCGCCGAGTACTCGGTGTACTCCTCAGCGAAGGCTGCCGTGGTCAACCTCACCCAGGCGCTGGCCGACGAGTGGTCGACCGACGGGGTGCGGGTGAACTGCATCAACCCCGAGCGGACTGCCACGCCGATGCGCACCCGTGCCTTCGGCGCGGAGGCACCAGAAACCCTGCTCTCCTCCCGGGCCGTCGCGCTCACTTCGCTCGACGTGCTGATGTCGGACCTCACCGGCCACGTCGTTGACGTGCGGCGCATGGATCCCGGTGTCGGCGCGATGTCGCGCAGCGACCACGAGGCGGCGGCGATCATCGCTGCCCTCGAGGCCGCCGGCGACGATCCGGAGGGCCATGCATCCTGAGCCGGTGACACGCTGGTTGGGTCGGGTGACCAACGCCTACGACCAGTGGCTCAAGCGAGCCAACGCCGTCGGACTCCGGGGCTGGCAGCCGTTGGTCCTCCTCGGGTTGGTGGGTGTCTCCGTGCTCGGTGTGATCGGCGGCGCGGCCCTCGGCTCCCGTCCGCTGTTCCTCATCAGCGCGCTGGTCGGCCTCCTTGTCGACCTGATCGCCGACGGCCTGTACCTGGTGCAGCGGCTGCTTGAGCGCGCCTACCTCGGCCTGCCGGAGCGGGCGATGATCCGGGAGTTCGCACTGCTGCTGCTGTTCATCCGCCTCGGCATGCCCGACGGGGAGATCAGCTGGTCAGCGTTGATGGTCTTCCTTGTCATCCTCGTCCGCACCCTTGTGATCCTCGTCGACCGCGAGGCCACCGAACTGCAGATGCCGAAGGTGAGCACCCGCAACTTCTCCATCGCGGACGTGGAGGAGTCCACCCCGGTCTCGGCGCTGGGCCTTCCGGTGCTGGTGGCCATCTCCTCTGCGCCGCTGTTCGGCGGCATGATCACCGCCTACACCGGCTCCATCGTTGCCCTGCAGATTGCCACCGGTGCCTACGCCCTGCTCGCGGTCAGCTGGTCGAGCTGGCGCCTCTACAACTGGGTGTCCACCACCCGCAAGCTGAACCCGCAGGACGTGATGGCCACCGCTTGGGCGGAGGTCGCGCGGATGCGGCCGGAGGTGCTCGTCTACTTCAGCGGTCCGACCGAGGCCCTGTACCAGCTGGAGATGTGGCTGCCGGTGCTGGAGAAGCTGGACCGCCGCGTGCTGGTGTTCCTGCGCGAACGGCCGAACCTGACCGCCTTGAAGGAGACCAGCCTCCCGGTGGTCTGCATCCCGAACCCCAACGACACCATGGACTTCCGGCTGCCCACCGTGCGGGTGGCGTTATATGTTGCGCACGTCGGCAAGAACATCCACATGATGCGCGAGCCGCGCATGAAGCACGTCTTCATCGGGCACGGCGAGTCGGACAAGATCTCCAGCGTCAACCCGATCAGCAAGGGCTACGACGAGGTGTGGGTGGCCGGCCGGGCGTCCCGCTTGCGCTGGGCCGCGGCGAAAGTGGGCGTGCGGGACGACGCGATCGTTGAGGTGGGCCGGCCCCAGCTGGGCGGCATCCTGCGCGGCGACACCCCTGAGGAACGGGCCTCACGCCCGTTCAGCGTCCTCTACGCCCCCACGTGGGAAGGCTGGGTCAACGACCCGCATGCGAGCTCGCTGCTGCTGATGGGACCCACCCTCGTGCAGTTCCTGATCGAGCGCCCGAACACCCGGGTGATCTACAAGCCGCACCCGTTCACCGGCAAGGTCTCCCCGCTGGCCCGCAGGTCGCATTCCGAGATCGTCGCCCATATCGAAGCCTCCGGTGGGTTCAACCTCAGCAACGGGACCGCGGACGAACAGGCCTGGGCGGACGCCGTCGAGGACAACCTCATCGTGGACGGGCCGGAGCCGACGCTGTATACCTGCTTCAACCACAGTGACGCCCTGCTCGGCGACATCTCCAGTGTCGTGCCCGACTTCATGGCCAGTGGCAAGCCCTACTTCATCCCGAACAGCCGCGGCCTCGACCACCAGGAGCTGCGTGACACCAGCGCAAGTGCCCGCGCCGCCTACCTGCTCGACCCCGATCCGGGCAGCTGGGAGGAGGCCTTCGCTGATGCGACCGGCCCCGACTGGCTGCGCGCTTCCCGTGAGGAACTCAGGGAGTTCCTGCTGGGTCCCTACTACGCCGACCCGATCGAACCGTGGCGGATCGCCACTGGCAACCTGATCGACCGCGCCAACGCCGAATGGCCGGACGCCGAGGCTGAGGTCGCTGCGCTCGGGCGCGAGTGACCTCCGGCATACTGAACGAGTGGACCATGACGCCGAGACCGGGGGCCCCCCGCAAGGGCGTTGGAACCAGCTACTGAGGGCCCTGCTCTCACCGGCCTCTGCACAGGGTGAGACAGCCTTGCGGGCCTGGCTGAGAAGGGGACTGCTCGCCGCGGTCACGCTGCTCGCCCTCGGCGCAGGGCTCTTCCGGATCGGTGTCCCGTCGCCGTGGGTCGACGAGGCGGTCACCGTTCTCGTCGTCCGGCGTCCCTGGGCGGGCATCACGGCGCTGCTGCAAGGTGCCGACGCGCCCCTCGTGCCCTACTACCTGTTGGCGAAGGCCTGGGCCGGCATGCTGTCAGGGCTGCCCACCCTTTTCGCCATCCGTTCGCTGTCTGCCGTCGCCGCGGCAATCACGGTGGCCGCGCTGTTCACGTTGGTCGCCCGCCTGAACGGCATCCGCACGGCCCTACTGGCTGCGCTCCTGCTCACGAGCCTCGCCGGGTTCTCCCGCTACGCACAGGAGGCACGCCCTTACGCCCTGCTTGTCATGACAGCGACCGTGTCCTGGCTGGCCTGGGACGGGTGGCGACGACCCACGCCGGAAGACCCGCGGCCGCACGGTTCCCGGCTCGCCCAGGTCGGCGGAGCCGTCGTCTACGTGGGCAGCCTGATCGGCTCGGTGCTGTTCAACCTGTTCGGGCTCTTCCAGTGGCCGGCGCAGGTGGTCGCCGATCTGGCCACCCCGGGAACGTCCGGTCGCGCGCGTGTCCGGCGCGCCGTACACACCGTCGCAGCGATGGTGGTGGCTGCACTGCTCGTCGGGTTCCCCCTGTTCTTCGCAGCGACCCACGGCACCGGGGCACCGCGAATGGTCGCGATGTCGCTCCGGGTCCTGGCCGAGTTCTTCTTCCAGGCACTGAACTCGAGTGCGAACCTCACCACCAGCGCGCCATTCGTGATCCTCGTGGCCGTCGCTGTCGTGGCCGTCGCCGCCCGGCTGCGAATCGCCCGCGCATATACACGCCTGGTCGTGATCGCCGTGGTCTGGACAGCGGTTCCCCTCGCCTTGAGCATCGGCGCCGCTGCGGTGAAGCCCGCCCTGCTGCGTGCGCGCTACTGGATGCCCATCGTGGTCCCGCTGTCGGTGCTGGCAGCGGTCGGTGCCCTGATCGTCGTCGATTCCGTGTGGCACGTGGTTCGTGGCCGCGCGCCGGTGACGCAGCGGCGCAAGCTGGTGGCCTCGGTGGTGGCGGCGCTGGCGCTGGCCGGCCTGTTGGCCGTCCAGGCCGTGAGCGTGCTGCCCGAGCACCTGAAGATCCGGCGGCCCGCCGGACACGCACTCTCGCTCGATCCCGCGCTGAAGCTGGTCGATTCCTACCTGGAGTCCGAGCCCGACCTGCCCTTCACGGTCACCCCCAACACACGCACAACTGTCGTCTGGGCCACGCGTCCGGACCTGGTGGAGCGCGACGTGCTGTTCCGGCTCGACCAGAGAGCGCCGACGGTCTGGCCGCCGGCCCGTCAGCCGGCCGTGGTCGCCCAACTGCTCACGGGGCACAACACGGTCCTGTGGCTGCGGGCTCGGATCATCGGCACGGACTCGGTACCCACCCCGAAGCCCATCCTTGCGCCGAAGATCCTCGCTGACCTCGGTTTCACCGTCGTCTCCGCCGAGCGCGGCGGAAACTGGTGGGTCTGCATCCTCCAGCGTTGACCGGCCGATCTGGCTCGTAGGGCGCCCAGCGCCCCACGAGCGGGACTACTTCCGGGGCAGCTTGATCGTGAACGATCCGTCCGCGGTCACCGTGACTTGCGTGCTGATCGCCTTGTAGGTTGAGGATCCGACGTAGGAGGCCCGCAGGATGTAGTGCCCGTTGGGGATGCCCTTGTAGCGGAACGATCCACCGGAATATGCGCTCGCGATCGTTTCCCGTGCGCCGTCGACATTCAGCAAGGAGACGATCGCGCCGGCGACAGGCTTGCCCGTCTTCGCGTCCACCACGGTGCCGGAGACAACGTTGGCGCCGACGATCCTGGTTGCCGGCAGGCCGGTCGCGGCCTCGTTACCGACGCTGAAGCTCGCTGCTTGTGAGGAGTTGACCGCAGGGCTTGCCTTCGTGCTCACCCAGGAGGAGGCGTAGTTGTCGGAGCCGATGTAGGTGATCCGCACCTTGTACGTCTCGGGGGTGGTGCCGGTGTTGAAGGGCCGCACGACGAGCGAGTAGCTGCCGTCCGAGTCGATGTCGGACTGTGCTGCGACCTCGCCTGCGCTGTTGTAGGCGACAGCCACCACGTCCTTCTTCGGTGCCGACGTCGACACGGAGCCGTTCAGCGCGCCGTGCAAGGTGATCGTCTTGACCAAGAGGTACCCCGATCGGTCACTGCGCTGGGTAAGCGTCGCCGTGTCGACCACTACCACCCGGGCGTAGTAGATGCGATCCGGGGCAAGCCCGGTCATGGTGATGGTGGTGTCCTGGGTGATGGCTTTGTACCAGGTCGGGTTCTTCATGGCCGAGTTGGTCCCGAGCAGGATCCGGTAGGAGTCGGTAGCCGCTGGCGATGGATTGGTCGGTGCCGTCCAGGTCAGCGTCGCCTGCGAGGTGCGCTGCGGAAGCACGAGGGTGACGTCGCCCGCGCCCCCGAGAGGGTAGCTGGACGTGGTGCGACGAATGGTCGAGGTCGCGCTGGTGATGTTGATGTCCGGCCAACCGCCGGAGGCCGGCGCAACCGTGTAGAGGTTGATGGAGTAAGTCGTTGCCTTCTTCAGGCCGGTCAGCGTGGTCGCGGTGGTGCACTGCACCGCGGGCTGGCCGGAGGTGGGCGTTGGCGACACCTTGATGCGGAAGCAGGCGTACTGCCCTGACGGCGTGGCCCAGGTCAGGTCGATGGCTGAGCCGCTGACGTTGTCCGTGCTGATGCTGGTGGCCTTCTCCACGGCAGTGCCGTTGTACGTCTTCGGGTACGAGGTCTTCTTCGAGACCTTCGGCGACCAACTGGTCGTGCCCTTCGTGCGCACACGGAAGTAGTAAGTCTTCTTGCCTGCGAGCTGGTTGACATAGGTGCTGTTCGTAGCGACTTCGATGGTGCTCGACGACTTGAAGCTGCTCGACGTCGCGTACTGGACCTGATAGGTCTTGCCGGCCCCCTGCGACGTCCAGGTGAGGTGCACGGCGGTGTACTTGACGGCCGCCTTCAGGCCGTAGCTCAGGCCCTGTGCCGGACCGGTGGATACCAGCCCCAGTGATGCAACGAGGATCCCGGTGAGCGCGGCAGCGAGCCACTTGCGGATGGGCTTCATGGTCAGCACCCTGTCGCTTTCTTGGCGATCTCAGTCCAGCCGGCCAGGTATTCCCCGTAGGCATGACGAATGGCTTCGGCATAACCCGGCAGCGTGGCCCGCGACGAGTCGAAGATCGTGGTGTGCTCGTCGCTCTGCGTCAGCGAAAGCACCCCCATGGCCGCCGTGCTGGTGATGACCTTGGCGTCGAGGCCGGTCTTCGAACCGATCAGGACGAGCTTGGTGTGCAGCGAAACGGGGGAGCACTTGAGCCAGATCCCGGCCTTCTTCAGCTTGTTCTTCACGTAGCTGGTGACCGAGTAGTTGCCCACGGGGGACGTGAGCACGACCTTGATGTCGCACCCGGCCTTCTCCAGTTCGGCCATTCGACCCGCCAGCTTCTTCGAGGCGTCATCGGTGAGGCGGAACATTGCGATCCGGACCTTGTTCTGTACGGCGCAGTCGATCTTGTCGAAGGCCTGGAGGTAGTAGTCGCGCGTCGACGTCGGGGCCGGGGCGAAAGCGACCCAGGTGCCACGGCCGGAGGAGGTCGGATGACCGCTCTGGATCGGATCGACCCAGATCTTCCGCTTGGACTTCAGCCAGTTCTTCTGGTCCGCAGGGAAGCCGGTGTTCTTCTTGCAGCCGGTCTTCGCGCAGTACAGCATCGCGTCGAAGCGGTTGGCCATCAGCGTCTGGTACGTCTTGTCGCCGTAGATCAGCACGGTCTCCTGGTAGAACAGGCGGGTCTGGCTGCGTGCCCAGTTGCCGGAAGAGGACAGCACCACGGAGTCGTCCGAACCGGCCTGACTGTCCGATTTGCCCCATACCGTGTGGTTGATCGCGACGATCTTCTCGTGGTTGATGAAATCGATGATCTTGGTCTTGCTGACCTTGGTTGCCTTGTTTCGGGTATTGAAGCAACCGTGGCTGCAGTAGTTCACCGATGCGATCCCGGAAAGGCGTTTGGCAACCAGGCTGCGGGTCGCCTCCGGCATCGCCCTTTTCTCAAGCACGATGGTGATTTTCACATTGCGGTGGGTGTGCACCCATTGCAAAGCATTGTAAACGACTTCCGGATCGGATTCCGGACGCGATCCCGGGCCGGCAGCGGTCATCGTCCCGAGCGCCCGGATGAAGTACATTCCGATTCGGATCTCAGCGTTCTGGGCCGCTCCGCAGATGACCTGGGCAGTCTTGACCATGAACGACCACGGTTCGTTGTTCCCGGGATCGCTGTAGCCCCGGGTGTCCATGTCCCCGAGGTTGTACCAGACCTCGATCGGGCGGATGTTGGACAACGTCGGGCAGGCGCTGCCAGACGCAGTCGGTTGCTTGGGCTTACCGCTGCCATCCGTTGTGAAGTCGACAGCCGTTGCCGGACTGACGACTCCAGAGAACACTACGACTGCAGCGACTCCGATTGCCGCTATTTTGGTAGTGAGATTTCCCCACGCTCTAACCATTTGCTCAAGCCACCGTATCTCGTAGACTCAACCCTTATGCGACTTTGCACTGAAAGCATTTATCGCGCGGGAATGGAATTCTCTCGTCCAGACCGGGTACAGTCTACGCAGGGCACTGAAGTCTAGGCAAATGTTGTGAACGTTGCGCGTGGCGGGCTGTGCAGTCAATGGGAGGTCGGAAGTGGGCAAGGCGGGCAGGTTGGCGCAGATCCTGGCGGTGGCGTTGGTGGCGTTGGTAGCGGTGGTGGCCGGTGTTGCTACTGCTCAACCCGCGAGTGCCGAGGATGACCTCCTGGCCACCAGCGATCCCTACAAGCACCAGCAACTGACCGATCCGCCCTCCGGTGTCGTGCTCGCCTTCTCGAGGGCGGTGGACGCCGCGGCAGCGCAAATCGTTGTGACGAACAGCGCCGGCAAGAGCGTCAACGTCAACAGCTTGATCGTCGAGGGCACCAACGTGACAGCCCAGGTCAAGCCCAACCTGCCCAAGGGCACCTACACCGTGCACTACCAGGTGAACCGCAAGGACGGTCAGGTGGAGGGCGGTGCTTTCCAGTTCTCCTATGGCAAGGGTGAATGGACGAACCTGCCCGATGAGCGATGGTCGGGCAACTCGGCCCAGCCCACCGTGATCGCCTCACCGGAACCCGATCCGGTCACAGAGACCCCGGTCGCGACCCAGACGCCGAGCGGGACCGATTCGGCGACTGGGTCCGTACCGGCACCGACGGAGACCGCGACCTCGGCGGCGCCCTCGCCGCTCAGCGGTGGCGCCGACCCGACCCCGTGGCTATGGGGCGGTGCGGCCGTCGTGCTTGCAGCTGCAGCAGGCGGCATAGCCTGGCGCCGGTCGGTCACCCGCCGCGGCTGAGGCGCGTTTCGTCCCGCAGTCAGTGCACCGGCCGCGAGTGCCGGGCAATCAGCTGGTCAACGTGCGCGGAGTAGGCGTCGACGACAGCCACGTCGCTGTCGGTGACGATGAGGTCGTCGGATGCGACCAGCGCCTGCAGCAGCAGGTTGGACGATCCCGTGATGGCCAGGTGCAGCCGCCCGCCGCCGGTGTTCCAGCCGTCGAGGGTCACGATCTTGCTGTGCAGGTAGACCCCGCCGCCGGTCTGGTGCAGTTCGATCCCGGCATGCAGCAGTGCCTTGGTGATCTCCGGATCCCAGCCCTCATCGCGTTCCGCGCTCAGCGGTTGCCCGATGGCGATCACCCGGCAGCCGGCGCGGGCGAGCTCTGCGAACCGCTTGGCCACCTCCAGCCGGGGATAGGTCCACATGTACATGGCGATGCGGATGGTGGTGCTGTGGTCGCCGCCGCACTGGATGTCGCGCAGGTAGTCGAGGTAGGGATCCATGGCGGCAGGCAGGGGCTCGTCCGGCTTGACCTGGTAGCCCTGGGGCAACGGCATCGGGAACATGGTCATGGTGACGCTGCCGGACGTGACCGTGCCGTAGGCCGTTCCTGCGTCCTTGCGCATGATGTCGAACCGCGCGCGCAGGAAGCTGTACAGCGTGTGGTTGCCGCGTAGCACCATCAGGTCATTGGACTGTTCGGCCGCCGCCGGCGTCAGGTTCTCGCTGGGGATCATCACGACGTCGCGGTCGGTGCCCGAGCGGTCGATGATCAGCCACTTGGCGTGCACGTAGGAACGGATCGTGCCGGCGCTGCGTCGACGGGGGTAGGTGACATCACTGGCGCAGGCGAGGTGGCACCGGACAACGTACGACCGGCGGTGCTGGTCGGTGCCGAGGACCGCCTGCAACCGCTTGGTCCAGCGGTAGTTCTCGTGGTCGTCGATGATGACGCGCACATTCACCCCGCGCCGGTGGGCTGCCAGCAACGCCTGGCCCACCCACTCCGTGGCGAACGTGTACATCACCAGGTGGATGGTGGCGCCGGCGGGGGCTGCCTTGATGGCGGCGACCTGCGTGCGGTGCAGCCGGAACTGCATGGATTCCCGCGTGCTCCAAGGGTCGCTGAACTGGATGCGGGTGGTGGTCGTGGCCACCGTCGGCGTGCCGGCTTTGGTGGGGCTCTGGGTCGGGGCCGCCGACGTCGCAGCCGTCGGGGTGGCGGCTGACGGCGCCCTCGTGGGCATTTCGCAGCCCGAGATCGTCAGCGCGAGGGCGACCGCGCCCCCGACAGCTGCCAACGCCAGTTGGCGCATCGGCGTTCCCTTCACTCGACCCAGAAGAATCCTACGGGGACTGCACCGAGCGTCGGGGCGAAGACGGGCAGACACTCCGCCGTCGCCGTGAGCGCCTGCCGTGCGTGCCGGAGGGGACGCGGACGCCTAAGATGACTGCTGGACTTGGGAAGCAACTGCGGGAGGTCTGCGGCGTGAGGGTGATCACCTATGGAACCTTCGATCTGTTCCACGAGGGGCATCGTCGCCTCCTGGAGCGGGCGAAGGCGCTCGGTGACCACCTGGTAGTGGGGGTCACGACCCAGAACTACGACAGCACGCGTGGCAAGCTCAACGTCGGCCAGTCCCTGATGGAGCGCATCAAGAACGTGACCGACACCGGGCTTGTGGACGAGGTGATCATCGAGGAGTACGAAGGCCAGAAGATCCACGACATCCAGCGCCTCGGTATCGACATCTTCGCCATCGGCTCGGATTGGGAAGGCCACTTCGACTACCTCAAGGACTACTGCGAGGTCGTCTACCTCGAGCGCACCAAGGGCGTCTCCAGCACTGAGTTGCGCACCCAGAACCACGGCATCCTGTCGATCGGCGTCGCCGGTTCCGGGCGCATCGCCCGGCGGTTCGTCGCCGAGGCCCGCTACGTCAGTGGCGTCAGCGTCGAGGCTGTGTGGAGCCCGACTGCCGAGCACGCCACGGCCTTCGCCGCCGAACTGGAGCTGGCGCGCAGCTACGGCACTCTCGAGGAACTCCTCGGCAGCGTGGACGCGCTGTACCTCGCCACCCCGCACGGCACCCACTACGAGCTGGTCAAGCAGGCGCTGGCCGCGGGCGTCCATGTGCTCTGCGAGAAGCCGATGACGCTCACGCAGGCACAGACCCGCGAACTCCACGAGCTCGCGGGCGCCGCGGGCGTTGTACTCCTGGAGGCATTGAAGACGGGCTTCGCGCCCGGGTTCCAGCGTCTCGTTGCCGTCGCCCGCAGCGGTTCGATCGGCGACATCCGGTCGGTGGACGCCACCTTCACCAAGCTGGTTTCCGGCGGACGCGAGTTGCAGGCCCCCGAGGGCGGCAGCATCTCCGAGCTGGCGAGCTACCCCCTGCTGGCTGCGGTGAAGCTGTTCGGGGCGGGCCACACGGCCCTGCGGACCCGCAGCTACTGGCCGCAGGAGTCGCCGGTGGAGGTGTTCAGCCAGATCGACCTTGACTACCCCACCGGGTGGGCGATCGCCCGCACCGGCGTCGGCGTCAAGTCCGAGGGCGACCTCGTGATCTCCGGCACGGAGGGCTACATCTACGTGCCTGCGCCCTGGTGGCTCACCGAGTACTTCGAAACCCGGTTCGAGGACAGCCGGCGCAACCAGAAGTACTTCCAGAAGTTCGAAGGGGACGGCTTGCGCTACGAGCTCGCCGAGTTCGCCGGGATGATCCGCGACGGGTCCCGCACGAGCTTCAAGTACACCGCAGCGGAATCGATCGAGATCGCCGGCATCATGGAGGCTGCCCGCTCCCAGGCCGAGATCTTCGGTCGCCGTGGACATGTGGAGGTTTCGAGTGCCGGTTGACCTGGGCAAGCTCATGCGCAAGGCGTCCAGCGCTGTCAGTGTGGTCTCAGGCCCGATCGCCGCACGCCTCGCCCTTCCGGAGGGACGGTTCCCGACCGCGGGCGACTGGGTGGCCGACCTGCGCTCGCTGCGCTGGCTCGACGACGACCGGTTCGAGCTGGCCGGCTGGGCCTACGATCGCGACGTCGACTACACCGGCACCCAGCCCACCGTGCGGGTGTGGGCGCACTCGGACGGCGCGCTGCCCAGGTTCGTGCCACTCGAGGTGACGATCGACCCCTCCCCCGAGGCCAACCAGTCGTTCAACGGAGCCACCCGCGATGCCGACTACTCCGGCAACTGCTTTCGCGCAATCGGGTCGCTCGCCCAGCTGTGCCGCCACGGCACGCGCCAGTGGAACCTGCGGGTCAGTGTCGCTGCGCCTGGCAGCCAGGTGCAGGGCCAGTTCACCAAGGTCTACGGACTCGGCCCGGCCGGCTACCGCACGTCACGGCGCTGTGCGGCGGGGACGGCCCTCCCGCGATGGTCGAAGATGGGGCTGAGCCTCTTGGTGGTGCCGCTGCTGCCAACTGCCACCGGCATCCACTACGACGGCGACCGGATCAGCATTGACGTTGCCCACCGCGCCACGATTTCCTCCGCAGAGCTCGTCTCGCCCCAGGGTCGTACGAGGCTGGAGGTGCGGCGCGGCACCGAGGGTTCGACGCTGGTCGGCACCATTCCCGCAGTCGAGGAGTCCCGTCCCTGGCAGGAGTCGGCACCCGGCGTCTGGGGCTACCCTGTCGACGACCCGGCCACGTCGCTGCCGTGGCTGCAGCACCGCGTGCTCGTCCGCACCGGTGACGGCGAGCAGCCGGTGCTGATCGGCTCAGGCCAGCTGGTCGAGGCCAATCCGGTGCTGGTCGAGGCCGGTCCCGACGGCGAGCTGCGGCTGGGCGCCGGCTCGACCTGGGCGATCGTAACCAGCGCAGAGCTCGTCGGCGACGATGAGCCCGTGCTGCGGGTCGCCGGACGCTGTCATGGCGACCTCGCCGGGGTACGGTTCACCCTCGCCAACGAGCGCGACACCCGTTCGGGTTCGGTGACGCAGGACGGGGACAGCTTCACCGCAGACATCGCGTTCCTGAAGTCGAACTGGGACCTGCCGGCGTTGCCGCCCCAGATCGGACGGCTGACCCTCGCTGCCACGACGGGAGATGGGTTGACCATCCCCGTCCGGTGCGCGCCGGCCGTGGTCGACAAGGCGCCCGACTCGGTGTGGAACCGTTGGTTCCGCCTGTACTACGCCGTAAGAACTGGCAAGGTGCTCTCCCCGCGGCTGGAGGTCCCGCTGAAGACAGAGGAGATCGGCACGCACAACCAGGCCTTGATCCGTTCGCAGTATGAGTCCGGCGAATGGCCGATCGTCGACAAGATGTACTTCGAGAGCTTCTACGGCCGCCAGTGCGGCTGCAACCCGCTCGCCCTGCGCGAGGAGATGGTGGCCAGGCACCCGAACGTCCCTCGGGTCTGGGCTGTGCGCGACCTGTCTGTTGCCGTGCCGGAGGGCGACGAGGCCGTCGTTGACGCGACAACGGCGTGGTGGCGTGCCCGGGCAGAGGCCCGCTGGCTGGTGGTGAACGACTGGCTGCGTGCCCGCTTCACCCCGCGCGAGGGCCAGACCGTGCTGCAGACCTGGCACGGGACGATGTACAAGAAGGTGGGCCTCGATCGCGGCGAGCAGCTGGACGCGGAGGAGCGCGAGTTCATGCTGGGGGAGCGGAAGAAGTGGGACCTGTTGCTGTCCCAGAACCCGCACTCCAGCCGGGTGTTCCGCGAGTCCTACCTGTCCAACCCGCCGATCTACGAGGAGGGCTACCCGCGCAACGACCTGCTCGTCAACGGCTCGGGCGAGCATATCCGTAGCGTGCTCGGCATCCGGGCAGACCAGAAGGTGGTGCTGTACGCACCCACCTGGCGCGACGACCGCACCGAACTGGTCGACTACCTCGACGTGAACAAGCTGGCCGCCGATCTCGGCGACGGCTACATGGTGCTGCTGCGGGCGCACTCCCGGGTGATCCGGGTTGGCAGTGCTGCCAAGGTCGGCGCGGGCGTCATCGACGTCAGCACCTACCCGAACACCACGGACCTGCTCCTGATCGCCGACATCATGATCACCGACTACTCCTCGATCATGTTCGACTTCGCCGTCACCGGGCGTCCGATGATCTTCTTCACCCCGGACATGGATTCCTACCGCGACCAGTTGCGCGGGGTCTATCTCGACCTGGAGGAGGTTGGCCCGGGACCCGTGGTCTCCACCCAGGACGAGGTGCTGGCGACGATCCGCGACATCGACGAGGTGGCGGACCGGTTCGCGGAGCGCTATGTGCAGTGGCAGGCCGACTACACCCCGTGGGACGACGGCGGCAGCTCTGCCCGGGTGCTCGACCGGCTGCTTGTCGACGCGCCGCCAGCAGACCCGGCCATCCTGAACTGATCAGCCCGATCCCTCACGGACGGCAGGGGTCAGGGCAGGTGGATGGTGGCGGAGAGCATGTTGTGGTCCGAAGGGATCACGCCGACGAACCTGCCCGCGGTGTCAACGTTCAGGGCAATGGCAGACACGGCGACCCGGATCTTCGGGCTGTGCCAGATGTAGTCGATGTCGGAACCGTTGTCGTACTTCGACCGCCGCGCGTAGGTATCAAAGCCGTTGCACGTGTTGTAATCGAGGTTCACCCGGTGCTCTGCGGTGGCAGCGCGGGCGGGTGTCCAGGAGTTGTTGGTGTTGCCCAGCGGCTCGCGGTAGCCGGCCGCGGTGAGCACGTCGTAGACGTAGTTGGACGGCTTGTAGTCGCGTCCGGAGTTGAAGTCGCCGGCGATCACGACTGGTAGACCGTCGGGGTTATTCGCGGCCACCATGGCGACGACCTCCGCGGTCTGCACCTTGCGCAGCTCCTGCCACTCCACGCCCGCGACCAGGTGGTTGGAGACGACGAACAGCTTCTTGCCGCTGACCTTGTCGATGAGGATCGCCCACACGGCCCACTTCCGCGTGCCGGAATCCCAAGAGCTCAGCTCCACCGAACCGTCCGCGTTCGGAACCATGTCGAAGCGCTGGGTGTCGTAAGCCAGCTTCGTTGTGCCCGACCCGCCCTTGCTGGGCGGATCGCTCGTCATGTAGGCGCGCGACGTCGCGGCATTGATCCCCTCGAGCAGGTCGGCCAGCAGGCTGCGGTCCATCTCCTGGAGCGCGAGAATGTCCGGTGATTGGGCAGCGATGTTCGCGATCACGGCGGGCTTGCGCACCGTCCATGTGCGGCCCGACGGATCGCAGGCCACGCTGCACACGTTGTAGGTGGCGACCTTGATGGCCGGGGAGTTGTAGGTCTTCGAGACGGTGAAGGACGACGTCTTGGAGTAGTTCGACACGTAGGCGCCCGTCGTCGAGAGCGTCCGCACCTTGTAGTAGTACTTCGTGCCGGAGACCAGGCCCTTCAGGACGGCCGCCGATGCTGCGCTGCTGGCCAGCTTCGACTTGCCGAGCTCAAGCTTCGAGGTGGTGCCGTAGCGGATGCGGTACTGCACGCCCGGGCCTCGCGAGCTCCAGGAGATGTAGCTCGAGGTGGTGCTCTGCACGCTCGACTTCAGGGCGACCGGTGCAAGCTCCGCCATCGACTTCGCCGATGCCGTCTTCACCTTCAGCTTCTTGCCGTAGCTGGTCAGCGTTGCCCTGGCGAGACTGATCACCTTCACCCGGAAGTAGTAGGTGGTGGACGGCTTCAGCCGTGCCGACTTCGCAGAAGGGCTGGGGTCGAGGTTCGTCCAGGCCAGGTAGGTGCCGACGACGTCCTCGGTCTTGAAGGTCTTCATGTCCGACTTCGTCGAGAACTGGACGCGGTAGGCCGGGGCGTTCTTCACCGCCTTCCAGTGCAGGCCGACCGCGTGGGCTGCGACCGTGGCGCCCAGCCCCGACGGCTTGGCGTAGCTTGCTGCGTGGGCGAGGGTCAGGACGCTTGCGGGCGGCGCCGCCACGAGCCCGAAACCGAGGACGGCCCCCACAACGGCGAGCACGAGCCGACGGTGGGTCGTCGGTTCATCTGCTGCCATGGCTGGGGGACTCCTCTGTGTTGGGGGGACCGGCTCGCATGCCTCGGGGGAGCACGCCGTGACCGGCCTTCACGATGCTAGGGGCGTGGCCCCCCAGGCAGAAGCCACAGGGGCCGACCCGTGCGTGAGTCTGGAGTAGCGCTCGAGGGCTTGTCCGGTGGTAAATGCCCGGTCAGCTCAGGTGGAAGCTCGAAACCAGCATGTTGTGGTCGGACGGCATGGTGCCCATGAAGTTGCCGTTGCCGTCGAGGTCGACAACCACCTGGAACATGGCGGCGCGCACACCCTTGCTGTGCCAGATGTAGTCGACGTCGTAACCGTTCTCCCACTTGGAACGCAACGCATGCCGCTGGAACTGGTTGGCGCTGGCATAGCCGACGTCGATGCGGTGCTCCACGGTCGCGGAGCCGCTGACGTAGCGCGAGTCGGACGGGTTGCCGAGCGGGTCTACCAGGCCGGCCTGCGACACGGTGCTGTATACGAACGCATGCTCGGACTTGCGCTTGCTGACGTTGAAGTCGCCGGCAACCACCACGGGCAGGCCCTGGTGCTGGTCGATCAGCTGGGCAAGTTCGACCGCTTCACTCTTGCGCACGCTCGCGCTGTCGTCGGTGAAGTGCACGGAGACAACAAGGAGGTTGCGGTCGCCGTCACTCTTGTCGGCAAGGATTGCCCAGACCGCGTCCTTGTCCCTTTTCGGATCCGCGGTCCAGGTGTGAATGCCACTGGCGACGAGGCCGAATCGGTCGCTGTCATAAGCGAGGCCGGCGTGCTTGTTGTTGGCGATGCGCTCGAAGTTGCGGTTCGCCAGGGGGTTGTAGTCGTTGATCAGGTTGTCGCTGTTGGTGGACTCCTGGGTGGCGATGAGGTCCGGAGCCTGACGGTGGAGGCTGTCCAGCATGCCCTTCTCCCGGCCCGCCCAGTTGCCGCACGCGTTGCCGCAGATGTTGTAGCTGGCGATCTTGATGGCCGGGTGGGCGGTGCTCGCCGGTGTGAACGGCTTCGCCTCGGACCTGGGGCTCAGGGTCGCGTCGTTGGCGCGGGAGATCACCTCGACGCTGTAGGAGTAGGTGGCTCCTGCGGTGAGGCCGGTGAGCACGCCTCCGGCGTAGTCGAACACCTTGGTTTCGGTGTTGCCGCCCATGCCGTAGCGGACCCGGTACTGGATGCCCGGGCCGCGGGAGTTCCAGGACACGTACTCCGAGGTAGCGCTGCGCGTGGTCGCCTCGAGCTTCATCGGTTTGAGGTAAGTGCGGGAGCCGGTACCGGAGGTCCTCACCTTGAGCTTGGCGCCGTACTTGCTCAGCGACTTCGCGGAGTGGTTCAGGTCGACCTTGGTAATCACCTTGACCCGGAAGTAGTAGGTGGTGTTGGGCTTCAGCCGGCCGGAGTTCGCCGACGGTTCGGGATTGAGGTAGGTCCACTCCACATTTGTGGTATCGACATCGACGGTCTTGGCGGACTTCATGCTCGACGACTTCGAGAACTGGACGCGGTAGGCGGCCGCGCCGCTGACCCGGCTCCAGGTGAGCGCGACGGCATTGCTGGAGACGGCAACAGCCTTGAGGCCTGTGGGGGTGCTCGCGGCATAGGCGGGCGCGGCGGTGGGAAGAACGAGGCCGATCCCCACGAGGGCAGCTAGCAGGGGGAGCGTCAGAAAGCGTCGGACAAGCCCGGACACATCAGATCCAATCCGGCTCGGGGGGAGCCAACCAGAGGCGACCCGAGTAGGGATTTGGGGGGCTACCGGGCCTGTCGCGAGGACGGACTCATAGTAGGGCTTCCGGCACCGACGGTAAAGATCTGATGAGAAAAGTCTGAAGACCGGCTGTGGGCTGGGCGCGGTGGGCGAGTTGAGAGGCCTATGACGCGACGTGCGTGCCGACGCGAATCGCGTCCCGACAGGCATCGACGAACACCTGGGCGTAGGCATCCGGTGCCCACGGTCCCAGGTAGTAGGCGCGGATCGCGTCCCGCTCCGCGGCCTTGCCGTCCTGAGCCAGCAGATCCCGGATCCCCGCGGCCAGGTCGCCGTCAACGGGCAGCAGACAGGTCGCCTTCGCCAGCGGGTACTCCTCCTCGAGGCGGTCGCCGGCATGGTGGGCGAGAGCGATCGGCTTGTTGCTGTAGAGGTAGTCCGACATCACGCTGGAGACGTCGCCGACGAGGGCGTCAGAGGCGTTCATGCACTCGAAGATCGACAGGGCAGCGGCCCGGTCGCTGAGCAGGTGCCCGCCGGTGGTGCTGGTCGACAGCAGCGCGTCGATGCGGGTGACCAGCACGCGCGACTCGGCGTCCCGCTTGGCGTAGGGATGCGGCCGGAAGATCACCGCTGCGCCGGCGTCCAGCAGGGCCGAGACGATGGCCTGGCCCGAGGCGAGCGAACTCAGCTGCATATCGGCGAGCACGCCGCGCCAGGTGGGGGCGTAGAGCACGACCGGCCGTTGAGGCAGCGAAGAGCCTGCGGGGCGCACGTCGATGGCCTCCACCTGGGGCCGTCCGACGAGCACGAACTTCTCCTCGGGCACGAGGACGCCGTGGCTGGCGAAACGGTCAACGCCGGCCTGACCGGCGACGAAGATGCGGTCGAACATGGTGGTGCTGGAGGCGTAGCTGGCGGGCTTGTCGCTGTCGCCGTGGCCGAGGTGCACGTGCATGACCTGCTGGTAGCGGGTGCCGTCCACGTTCTTCGCCGCGTTGTTCACGTAGAAGATGGCGCCGAGCGTCGGGACGATGGTGCGCTCGATCGGCTCCACGGATTCGGTAAGCAGCACCGGCAGAGTGCTGATGGCCAGAGCAGTGCCCAGGAATTGGCGCTCCCGGATCAGCAGAGCGCCGCGCGCCCCCGTCCGCTCGAGGTAGGGCAGCCACATCTGGAGCTGGTAGGCGCCCTCGGGGCGTCCGCTGTAGTAGAGGTAGAAGTCGGGACGGTAGGCGAGCAGCGCCGTGCGCACCTCGCGGTCAGGCAGGTGGCGCCGTCGGCGCAGCAGCTGGTAGCCGGCCGTTGCGGCACCCGCGAGCAGGAACAGCAGCACCACGACGGCCACCAGCCAGTCGGGCAGCAGTCGTGCAGCTCCGGCAGCCAGGGCAATGCCGCCGCCGGAAGCGGCCTTGAACATCGGGTTCCGCACGCGTGTCAGCGGTCGGGGGACGTGTTCGGGCAGGCGGTGGGCCTCCAGGCGGGGCCGGAGCTGGTTCTCGACGATGGGAGCGGCCATGGCGTACGCGAGCAGCGGAGCAGCGGAAACGGCCAGCACGACGTCGGGCAGGGTGGACACGAAACCGAGCGCAAGGAGAACGGCCGACACCGCTGCAGCGTGGGTGGCTGACTGCGCGCCGCCGCCGATGCGATCCTGCCGCCACCACAGCCATCCGAGCAGCAACACGGCGAGCGCAGCGGCGGCACCGTTGAGGCCAAGGAGCAGGAACCACGCTGTGAGGACGGTGGCGATCCAGATGCCGACCAGGGGAAGGGCTTGGGCCGCGATGCGCCGGTAGCGCGACGCCAAGTGCTTGTTCACCGGTCGCCCCTCCAGTCCACTCCGGCACCGTCGGTGACCATCAGCGGCCCGTGGGCAGCGGAGGTACCGGCGGCAGCTTCACCGGCGTCATGATAGCGGCCGGTCCAGAGCCCACGAGGTCAGGGCAGGTAGACGGTCGCCCGGATCATGTTGTGGTCGGACGGGATGGTGCTAATGAACCGTCCGGACGAGTCCAGTTTGGCGACGGTCTGCCATTCCGAGACCCGCATCGGGGTGACGAAGATCTGGTCGAGCATCACGCCGGTGGAGTAGTTTCCGCGCATCGCCTTCCGCTTGAACTCGTTGATCGTGAAGAGTTCGGCGTTGATGCGCTTCTCCGCGATGCCGCGGGGTCCGCCTCGCCAGTCGTCGACATTGTCGAGGGGATCGATGTAGCCCGCTCCGGTGATGATGTCGTAGGGCGCATTCTGCGGGTTGCGGAACTTGTGGGAGTTGAAGTCGCCGACGATGATCGTCGGCAGCAACTCCCGGTTGTAGCGCTCGACGATCCTGACCAACTGCGCGGCAGAGGACTTGCGACTGTTGTATCCGTGCTTGTCCTGCTTCTGCAGCAGGTGGGTGTTGACGAAGAAGAACCGTTTGCCGGTCGAAAGTTGACGGAACTCGGCCCAGCTCACGTAGCGCCAGTTGCCGTTGTCGTGGCTCCCGGCGAGCTTCTGGTAGCCCTGCCGCAGCATGGTCACCTCGTCGCCGTCGTAGATGATCCGCGTGCCCTCGGGTCCGGCGTTACCGACGTACGTGGTGGACTTCCAGCTTCTGCCGAGCAAGTGGGCCAGGTCCGCGTACTGGCCGGAGGGATAACCCGGCAGGTTCCAGGTGGCCTCCTGCAGGCCGAGGACGGCGACGTGCTGCCCGGCGACGGTGTCGGCGACAGCGTGCCGACGCTTTGTCCAGTTGCCGCCACCCGCCTTGATGGTGCCGTTGCGGATGTTGTAGCTGCCAACGCGCAGCGGGAGCGACTCCGGCGTCTTGAACGCCACCGGCGCCGACCAGCCCGTGACCGGGTCGCCGTCAGCGCCGACCGCACGGGCGCTGAGGTAGTACTTCGTGGCCTTCTCGAGCTTGTCGAAGGCGACGGTGAGACCGGTGACCTGCTCGGTCGTTGTGACGGTCCTCGCGTCCTTGCCAAGAGCCACCTCGTAGTGGAGCTTGGGGCCGACCTTGCTCCACTCCACCGTCAGCGAGGTGCTGGTGTCGCTGGACGCGGTGAGCACCGGTGCTGCCAGCGGGTACTCGCGGTCGCCGGTGGTGAACGTGGCGGCCGGCGCCCAGGGCCCGATGGCGTTCGTTGCGCCGTCCACGGCTGCGACCCGCACGTAGTAGGAGGTGCTGGGATCGAGGCCGGTCAGCACAGCGAGCGTGTCGGGACTGGTGAGGTTTCGCGCGGTGACGAAGCTGGGGCTGGTGTCGTAGTCGATCGCATAGCCGGCCGCATCGGGCACCGTCGGCCAGGTGACGACAGCCATGGTGGGGCGCTGGCTGATGGTCATCGCCGCGGGCGCGGCGAGCTGTTGCGGGTCGGCGGCAGCGGGAGCAGTGGGGAGCAGTCCGGCGAACAGGGCGGTGAGCGCAAGCGCGACGGCGTGGCGATACAGCCAGCGTCCTCGCCTTGGCACGTGACCTCTCCTGACCCCTCGCTGCATCCGCAACCGACGCTGCGAACGGGTTGGAATTTACCATGCAATGCTGCGTGCGCGGAGGTCGGGAATTGCTGTCGGACGGGATGTGCTCAGGGCCCGAGGTGGCGTTGCCGGTGGGACGGTGGGATCGCGCACGGTGCTGGTGCCTCCCCGTACGCTGGCAGCATGGGGGAGGTTCGCCGGTGGGGAACTCCGGTGGCGCTGGCTGCCGGAACGCTCGCTGCCGGCGCGGGCGCCGTCTTCGTGCTCGGGCTGGTGGTGCGCTCGGTCACCCGCAGCCGCATCGTGAGGGCTGACTCGCTGCCGCACCTGCCAGTGGTGCTCGTGCTCGGGGCGGAGGTGTACGCCGATGGCGTCCCGTCCACGTTCCTGCGGGCCCGGCTCGACCTTGCCCTCGAGCTGTACCGGCGCGGCCTGGTTGAGCGCATCCTGCTGAGCGGTGACGGACGGTCGCGGTTCTACGACGAGACCGGCGGCATGCGGGCGTACCTGCTTCGGCGGGGAGTCGAGGAGTCGGTGCTGCTGGTGGACCCGGCCGGGCTGGACACCTACGATTCGTGCCTGCGTGCCCGGGATGTCTATGGCATCGACCGCCTGGCGGTGGTGAGCCAGAGCTACCACCTGCCGCGGGCGCTGGCGATCTGCCACGCGCTCGGGCTGGACGCGTGGGGTGTGGGCGACGACAGTGCGCGGTCCAGCGCCCGGCCCTGGGCGAACGGCACCCGTCGTGAGCTGGCAGCGAACCTGAAGCTGGTCTGGGACCTGCTCAGCCATCGTCCGCCGCGCTCGGGAACCCACCGCCCCTGACGTGGGAAGATAACGGCCATGCTGTCGCTGCCGTCCCTGCTGAGTGAGCGTATCCAGGCCATTGCCGGAATCGACCCGGAGCTGCGCCCGGCCACCCGTCCGCAGTTCGGCCACTACCAGACCAATGTGGCGCTTCGCCTGGCCAACGCCGAAGGTCGTCCACCCCGCGAGGTCGCCGCGCGCCTTGTGGAGCAGATCGACCTGGCTGACCTCTGCGAGCCGCTGGAAATCGCCGGTCCCGGATTCATCAACCTGCGGATCCACACCGAGGTGCTTGGCCGGGTCGCCACCCAGGTGCTGACCGAGCCGAAGTCCGGGATCGGCACGGTGGAGCACCCGCGGACTGTGGTGATCGACTACTCATCGCCGAACGTCGCCAAGCAGATGCATGTCGGTCACCTGCGCTCGACGATCATCGGGGACTGCTTCACCCGGGTCCTGCGGGCGCAGGGCCACACCGTCATCCCGCAGAACCACATCGGAGACTGGGGCCGGCAGTTCGGGATGCTGGTGGAGCAGATCCTGGAGGAGGGCATCGACCTTCGCGCCCTCGATCTGGCCGGCGCCGAGGCCCTGTACCAGCGGGCCAATGCCCACCTGCAGAGTTCCACCGCGTTCGCCGACCGGGCCAGAGAGCGCGTGGTCCTGCTGCAGGGCGGGGACGCGGAGACCCGGCAGCTCTGGCAGCAGCTGATCGAGGTGTCGAAAGCGGGCTTCAACGACACCTACCGGCGAATGAACGTGGTGCTGACGGATGCCGACCTGGCCGGTGAGTCGATCTACAACGACGACCTCGCGGTGGTGGCCGCAGACCTCGAGGACCGGGGCGTCGCCGTGGTCGACGACGGTGCGTTGGTGGTCTTCGTCGATGGCTTCAACGCGCCCGCGATCATCCGCAACGCGGCCGGCGGCTTCGGCTACACCTGCACCGACCTCGCAGCGATCCGGCACCGGGTCGGGACGTTACGCGCGGACCGGCTGATCTACGTGGTCGGTGCGCCCCAGACCTACCACTTCGAGCAGGTCTTCGCGGTTGCCCGGCTGGCCGGCTATCTGCCCGAAACCGTGACGGCCCAGCATGTCGGGTTCGGCCAGGTACTGGGGGCCGACGGCAAGAAGTTCTCCACCCGTGAGGGCACCGCCGTCACCCTGAACAGCTTGCTGGACGCGGCCGAGCGGGAAGCCGCGCCGGCGATCGCTCTGGCTGCGATCAAGTACGCCGACCTGTCCAGCGGCCTGCAGAAGGACTACACCTTCGACGCCCAGCGAATGGTAGCGACCACCGGCGACACCGGGCCTTACCTGCAGTACGCACACGCCCGGGTGAACCAGATCCTGCGCAAGGCCGAGGCAGAGGGTTTCGATGGGGATGCCGTGACCGTGTTGGCCGAGCCGGCCGAGCAGCAGGTCGCACTGCTGCTGAGCCGCTTCGGCGAGGTGGTGGCAGCCGTCGGGGAGACCCTGCAGCCGCACCGGCTGTGTGGCTACCTCTACGAACTGGCCGGGGCGCTCAGCTCCTTCTACGAGCAGTGCCCCGTGCTCAAGAGCGGGGGCGACGTCCGCGCGTCCCGCCTTGCGTTGTGTGCGGCCACCCGGAAGGTGTTGGCGACCGGGCTCGACCTGCTCGGCATTGAGGCCCCCGAGCGCATGTAGCCCGGCTCCCATCCTCCCTTAAGCTCACAGACGCCCCCGAAACAGACAGAAGCCCCCGGAATTTCGGGGGCTTCCTTCTGTTTCGGGGGCGTCTGGGGCAGGTGGGGGCTCAGACGAGACGCTCGGGGTGCTCGACCTTGTCGACGGCGAGCCAGGCGGCGCCGATGATGCCGGCGCGGTTGCGCAGGTGTGCGGGGACGATCGGCGTCTTCAGCTTCAGCTTGGGCATGAACTTGTCCGCGTCCTTCGAGACGCCGCCGCCGACGACGAACAGGTCCGGCCAAAAGAGGGCCTCGACGCGCTCGTAGTAGCGCTGCAGCCGGCCGACGTATTCGCTGTAGCTGAGGCCGAGCAGCGTCTTGATGGACGCGGCAGCCTGGGTTTCTGCGTCGTGGCCGTCGATCTCGAGGTGGCCGAGCTCGGAGTTGGGGATGAGCACGCCGCGGTACAGGATCGCGCTGCCGATGCCGGTGCCGAGCGTCGTCATCAGCACCAGGCCCTGGTGGTCCTTGGCCGCACCGAACTTCACCTCGGCGACGCCGGCGGCGTCCGCGTCGTTGACGAGCACGACGGGGCGTCCGAGCCGTTTGGAGAAGATCTTCTCCGCGGGGGCGTCGATCCACGACTTGTCGATGTTCGCCGCCGAGCGGGTGATGCCGTGGGTCACCACGGCCGGGATGGTGATGCCGATCGGCCCGTCACCCATCTGGTCGGAGAACTGGGCGACAATCTCAGCCACCACGGCGGCGACGTTGGCCGGCGTCGACTCGCCCGGAGTGGGAATGCGGACGCGGGGGGCGGCGAAGTCGCCGGCGGCCAGGTCGACCAGGGCGCCCTTGATTCCGGAGCCGCCGATGTCGATGCCCAGCACGGGTTGGTTCTGCATGGGTCCACCCTAGCCAGAACAGGGGCTCCGGCAGTCGTCGTTCAATAGACTCTCCTCGTGACGACATGGCTGGTTACCGGCGGCGCCGGGTACATCGGGGCACATGTGGTGAGGGCCCTGCAGCAGCAGGGACTGACCCCCGTGGTGCTGGACAACCTTTCCTCGGGAATGGCCTGCTTCGTGCCGGCCGGCGTCCCGTTCACCGAGGCCGACATCCTCGACACAGCTGCCGTGGCCGGCGTGCTGCGCGAGCACGACTGCGCCGGTGTGATCCACGTGGCCGGCTACAAGTACGCCGGAGTCTCCGTGCAGCGTCCTCTCCACACCTACGCCCAGAACGTCACCGGGACGGCCAGCGTGCTCACCGCCATGGCGGACGCCGGGGTCCAGAACCTGGTCTTCTCCTCCTCGGCAGCGGTCTACGGGACGCCGTCCAGCGACCTGGTGACTGAGGATTCCGCGAACGCCCCCGAGTCGCCCTACGGGGAGTCGAAGTTGATCGGGGAGTGGTTGATCAACGACCAGGCCCGCGCCACCGCCGGCTTCCACGGGGTCAGCCTGCGCTACTTCAACGTGGTCGGCTCTGCCACTCTCGAGGTGTACGACGCCAGCCCGCACAACCTGTTTCCCCTCGTCATCGAGGCCTTGTTGGAGGGAAGGACGCCGCGCATCAACGGCGTCGATTACCCGACCGAGGACGGAACCTGCGTGCGCGACTACGTCCACGTCGGCGACCTGGCCACCTCGCATGTGGCCGCGGCGCGAGCGCTGGAGGCGGGTCGCGAGCTGCGTCCGGCCTACAACCTGGGCAGCGGCAAGGGCCTCAGCGTCCGGCAGATCATGGACTCGATGGCCCGAGTGACCGGCATCGACTTCACCCCGGAGATCGGAGAGCGCCGTCCCGGCGATCCGGCTCGGATCGTGGCCGATGGCAAGGCTGCCGCCGCCGATCTGGAGTGGAAGATGAGCTACTCGGTGGACGAGATGGTGGCCTCGGCCTGGTCGGCGCGCAAGGCTTCCGGCCCGGCCTGAGCCCTTGCTTCCGACCAATCGGAGGTGGGTGGCGGGAACGGTTCGGAGACATCGGGGCCGGGGTGGTGCAGGAGGGCCATTAGTTCGGTTTGGCGCTCGAGCACGACACCTGCCTCCACCCCGGACGCGTGCGCGGCGATGCGCATGCCCGCGGTGTGGAACTCCAGGTCGGCCAGCCCGAGACGACGCGACAGCAGCCCCTGCGTCACCCGCACCGACTGGATGCGGGCGTGTGGCACCAGCTGCCAGCGGCGCACCAGCCAGCCGTGGCGCGACACCACCAGGTACTGGTCGTGACCCCAGCGCAGGAACGGTCCGGAGAAGGGGTGCAGCCAGCGCGCCCGCAGTGGTGCCGGCGAGAGCTCGACGGCAGTGAAGTCGGCCCGCGGCCAGATCGCGGCCAGAGCCACCTGCACCTGAGCAAGGGAGCCGGCCGGCAGCAGGATGGTGGAGACCCCCGACTTGTCCTCGTTGTCAGTGACCGCGCCCCAGCCGATCACTTCGATGTCGATGCGGTACAGCCCCAGCAGGCGCCACAGCGGCGACTGGCTCAGCTGGGCGGCCTGCACCCGCCGCGCCGGGAGCGACTGGCTGGTGAGGCTGGTGAGGCCGCGGGCGATCCGCAGGCCGTGCTCCCGTCGGGAGAGGGTGTAGTTGAACTGTCCGGTGACCCGGCGGCTGACGAACCCGAACAGGCCGCTGATGGTCGGGACGGCGGCGGCGAGCAGCACCCACCACTGCCCGATCGCCAGGCCGACGGTGACGAACACCAGGCCACCGAGCACGATGCCCCAGAACTCGTGGGACGTGACCGCGGCCAGCAGCAGGGTCTGCGGCAGCACCTGCACCAGCACCTCGTCGGTCTCGTGCAGATCGGTGAGCAAAGAGACCGAACGGGTGGTCGTTGCCGCCTCGGCCTGGTAGCCACGGGCGCGGGCCAGCAGGTAATCGCGCAGGGCGTAGGCCCGTCCGAGCTGCAGGTAGCGAAGCTTGGACCGTTCGTGTGAGCCGATGTCGATCTGAAGTTCTGCGAGCCCGAACATGCGGGCGGCGAACGGCTGCACAACGTCGATCGACTGCACCTTGTCGAAGGCGATGCGGATGGAGCGGCGGAAGATCGCGCCGGTGTCCACGCGCAGCTCGTCTGCGTCGATGATGAACCGGGTGAACCGCCACGAGATGTAGCCGGCCACCCCAGCCGCAACGGCGAGCGCTGCAACCACGGCGAAGATGATCTCCAGCGGTGGCAGTGGCCGCGAGCCTTCGCCGTTGGGCAGGAACTCGCGTCCGATACTGATCACGACCGCCAACAGCACGACCCAGCCCCGGATGAACGGTGTGAGAGGGTGCGGGCGCTCGGTCAGCTTTGCTGCCGGCGGCAGCGCGTCCGGCGGGAACCCGACCGGCCCGGGGTCGGCGGTCATAGCGGGAGCGCCTGGGCCTCTCCGGCGGCGATCAACCGGTCGCGGAGCGCCGCGGCGTCCGCCTGCTGCAGGCCGGGGATGTGTCCGGCAGACTGCACGCTGGCGGTGACCAGCTCCACTCGGGCCAGGCCCCAGGCGCGGTCGATCGGGCCCGACTCGACGTTGACCGACAGCATGCGGCCGTAGGGGATGGCGGTGAGCCGCTTGTTCCACAGCCCGTGGGTGATCAGCAGGTCCTCGTCGCGTTCGGCGTAACCGAAGGAGCGCACCCAGCGTCCGGCCCGGATGACCCGCCACCCGGTCCACGCCAGACCGACGAGGGCGAGCGCGCCGGCCCAGCCCCAGTCGAAGAGGAAGCCGACGGCCAGCACACCGACGAGGGTGGTGACGAGGTTGTAGGCCAGAGCCCCCAGCCACCGAACCGTGACGTAGCGGTCGGGCAACCGCTGCCAGTCGGCGGCCGGGGTGAACAGATCGGTCATGAAACGAATCTAGCCCCGGTTCTTCTTGCCCTTGGGGTTGCGGATATCCAGGCCACCGAAACCGACGAAGCCCTTGATGGTGATGCGGGGGGCGGAGGGGTCGGGCGGGGCCAGCTTGCCGACGTCGCTGCCGCCAAGAACGGCCATCACCTGGTTGTTGACGTCGGTGCCGGGCGGAACGGTGAGCTCGATGCCGCCGAACAGGCAGAACACGTTCACCTCGATGTCACGGGCCTCGAAGATCGCCTGCGTCAGGTCGATCTCCGCGCCGCCGAAGACGGTGAGGATCGACGTGTGCTTGCGCACCCGCCAGGCGTGCTTGCGGGACGCCCCGGCGAAGATGGCGACGATCTGGTCAGCGGACTCCGAGGCGTGGGCCTCGTCGTAGCTGACGGCCTGACGGGGCGTGGCCGGGCCCACCAGGTCGCGGGTCAGGGGGACGAGGTCGTCGAAGGTCTCAGCCAGCCGGGCGGTGGCGATGCGCTGGTCGCGTTCGACCGCGGTCAGGCGGCCCTCGGCGTGCGCGGCGTTCAACAGGGCGACGACGTGGTCGCGATCGGCGTCGGCTGCGGTCAGGTCTCCTCCGACGACCGGGCCGACGTCACTGGGTTCGAGAGGATTGCTCATGGTCCGAACCTAAGCCTCGTCCCTGCCCGGTGGAACCCGTCCGCGGGTGGGTTGGGGGTGGGTTGGGGGCCAACCCTGAGCCGGTGCTCACCGGGCGCAGCAGGAGGGATCGGCGATCGACGGGCGGACGGGGGAGTAGCCGTCAGGCGGCGATGAGGCCCTGGGCCCGGGCGATGCTGACCGCGACCAGCCGGTCGTGGACGCCGAGCTTGGTGTAGACGTTGCTCAGGTGCTTGTGGACGGTGCGCGGCGACAGGCCGAGGCGGGCAGCGATCGTGCGGGCCAGCAGACCCTCGGCGAGCAGCTGCAGGACCTCGACCTCGCGGGCAGTGAGGTTCAGGGCAGCGGCAGCGTCGGCGGCGGTGCGCACCTGTTGGGCGCGGCGGCACGCGTCCGCGACGTGAGGAAGCAGCAGTTGCAGCGGGGCGACCGCTTCGGCCAGCAGCGCGCGAGCGTCGGGGCTGAAACCGCCACGTTTCGCCAGCGCAACGACCCGGACCCGGTCCTGACCGGGTACCTGTTCGACAAGTTCGGGGCCGATGGTCACGATCTCGCCGAGAACGGGGTGCTGGCCGGCCTGGAGGTGCGTCCCTTCGGACCGGCGTCCGCCGTGGAGGGCAGCGTCGGCAAGAACGGCAGCGTGGCGCTGGCTCGGGAAGGCGGCGTGCACGCGCAGCCGACGCCCGAGGTCAATCCCGAGGAGGGCGGCGCTGTCTGCGCCCGTTGCTTTCGAGAGCGCGTTGCAAACGAGCTGCTCCGCCTGCTCCCCGTCATCGATGACCGCCATGGCCTGCGAGATGAGGTCGACGATGCTGATGGCCCGGTCTTCTCTGGTCACCCGCTCGCTCCCCGCTTTCTGCTCCACCCCAAGATGTGGCCCTCGGTGGTTGTCCCTAAGCAGTTTGGCAGACACAGGGCCTATACAGGCAGGGTTTCGGCTCAGCGGGTCGCCGCCGTGCGCCCGGGCCCGGCGTGCGGGCGCCAGCCGGCTCCGGCTAGACTGCCTCTCGCGCGGCCGCCGAGGCGTCCGCAGGCGGATGTAGTTCAATGGCAGAACATCAGCTTCCCAAGCTGACAGTGCGGGTTCGATTCCCGTCATCCGCTCCTCTAAAGGCCTTGTCAAAGCCAGTTTCGGAACACTTGCGTTGCGGGGAGCAGTTCGAATGCGCCCTCATCGTCTTGCTTTTGGTCACATCCGTCTGGCCATCATCCAGCAACATGACGACCAAAACGCTGGCGTCAATGACGAGCACGTTCGAACCGCAACGCGCTCACCGCATCAGCCAGAGGCAGCGACCCACCCGCCCAACCACCGCCCGCTCGAGGACCGCGTTCGGCAACGGCTGCGCGGTGAACAGCTCGGAGCACCGGCTTTGATCGATCTCGAAGTGGCCTCGGTGTGACGCGGACTGGTCGGGCTGGACCTCGACGATCTCCGCGACTTGCCCATCCAGCGCGTCGAGCAAACCCCTTTCCTTTACCGGCTGCTGGGAGGTGCCCGACTACCTCACGATGATGGTGCGGAGCCGCCGTGGGACCGGCCTGGCCCGATCGTCCTGGTAACTACTTCGCAGGCAGAAGTTCTATCGCGGCCAGGTTCCACTGATCATCGGTCGGTGCAGAGTCGGAGATGGTGATCTCTTGTCCAGCGTTCGTCGGGTCGTCCAACCGCTGCACCCAGTACGAGTCGTCAACTGACGCAAGGTATTCATCGACCATGCTCTGACGAGGTCCAACCGTCCGCGAGACCGCCCGGTCCCAGTCATTGCCGACGCTCCATACCACCGAACCCGTTCGGGTTGCAGCAAGGCTGGTAGCCGGTCCGCCTGTTCCGCCACTGGAGCCAGCGACCGCTCCGACTGTTGAAGTGTCTGCGTTGGTGAACGCGGCGAGGGTGATCGAACCGACATACGAACCGCTCGCTCGAGTCGCCGTAACAGTTACATTTGATGAGGCCTCGGGAGCAACGGCCGCCCAAATCTCGGACGTGCCCGATTGCGCATTGACTCGACTTCGTAGGGTCCAGACGAGACCACCACCTACTACACCAACGAAGCGCTGAGCACCATCCGAGGGTCCGTCCGACGCGATGAAGGCCACCAGTAGTTCATTTGACCGTGCAGTCGTGAGCGGGGGCGACGAGATACTCGTACTGGTGGACGACTGGTGCGTCGTTACGACTTTGTCAAGCATGACCTGTGCAGCCGTGGCATTGCTCACCGTCACATAGGTACTGCTTGAAGTCGCCATGTTGCCCGCCGCGTCGGTGGCGGTGGCGGTGATGGCGTGTTTGCCGTTGCTTGTTGACGAGGTATCCCAGCTGACACTGAATGGAGCAGTGCTATCCGGACTTCCCAGGTTCTCGCCGTCGAGTTGGAAC
>JADGPA010000138.1 GCA_017882685.1 Propionibacteriaceae bacterium
CAGCGGCTTGCCGTCCTTGTGGTCCGCGCGGAAGACGCCGATGTACTCCTCTCCCCATGGCATGACTGCGCTGTTGAAGATCCGTGCCGTCTTCGGCGTGGGGTTCCAACCGATGATCGGGTTGCGGTCGTCGCGCCACAGGGCTCCGAGGTAGCCAGCAGGCTTGTCCTGCCAAGGCATGTTGGGCAGGGCATCGCCGATGATGTGTGTCGCCACGGAGCCGTCTTCCCTTCGATTGGACAGTGGCTGGACGCCTTCGAGCGGCCGCCGGTGTCCGGGTCTGCAAGAACGACTCGACCTTAGCGGTCGGCACGCAGCGGCTCGGACTGGCTGGCACTGTCGGTGCTGCCTCAGCACAGAAGTTCCGCAAGAGCTGCTGGTCCTCTGCGACCAACTGAACTCTCCAGGCTCTTACGGTCATTCACGGCCACGTCGGTGCCCGCCTTTGAACCGCGGCATCTGGCGTGGGTTCCTCGGTATGGCGTACGGCTCATGTGCGCCTGCGAGATGGCCGGCCCCGTACTGCCGGGCCCGGCAGTACACGAACGCCCTGCTCGACAGCGAAGGCAGGGCCCATTGGCAAGTCCCGGCCCTTGGAGAGCAGGCGAGGTCAGGGGTCTACCGACTGTTCGGCGGAGTCGGCCATCTGCTGCTGCGCCGCGGTGGAGACGGACTTGGGAGCCTGACCTCCCCGGCGGCTGCGCTCCCCACGACCACCTTTTGGCACAGCGGGCACTGCAGGCCCGGTGGAGCCCCGAGTCAGTCGCGAATGGTCGTCGCTGCCAGGAGACGCCGGGCCCGGCGACCGAGATCGCTGAGGTCTACCCGACCAGCGTCGGCAGCGGCAGCCAGCCGCGATGCCAGGTCCAAGGCCTCATCGACCAGGGGCGCATCCGCGGCAGCGTCCTGACCCATATCACGCAGAATCGTCACCTGGGTGCGCGATGCGATGACCGGATCGGTGATGCCATCGACCCATACTTTGGTCCGGCGACCATCGCCGCGTTCTTCGCCCAGCAGGGGCTCCAGCGCGTATATCCGATCAGCACGCGCAAACTTGCCGAAACCCAAGGAAATCATGCGGGATTCTGGAGGCACAATCGATCATCCCAGCCAGCGCCACAAGATGTCACTGCTTGTCCATGCTTATCACGCTGCACGCCTGGCTTCAGGCCTTGGAGCACGGCGCCACCGCAGCCGAGGGCGGCTGCTGGTCGCTCTTTATCGCCGTCGCCCCCTTCGGGACCCCACCTGGGCACATTGTTCAACACCGTCGCCAGCAGGCCTCAAAGCCAACTGGCCGGCGCCTCGTCAGGGCCTTTGACCCACTCCGGCTGTTACCACGGGGGAACCGACCCAAGTTCCCGATGACGGTCCCCTTGCCGGGCACAACACGTCGTCGCGTGCAAAGGCCGGGCCCACTACCTCGCCACCACGCCGGAGCCCACCCCCACCGCAGAGGGACGGGCTCCGATCGTAGGGCTGCAAGGCTCAGGCCGGGAGGTGCTCGTCAGTGACGGCCTGCGCGACGGCGTCGGTGGCAAGAGCACGCCGAGAACGGGCGACGACCGCGAGCCCTGACAAGGCCCCGAGAACGACCGCGGCGACGCCCCAGCCGTTTCCGGCCAGACCGTGCAGGCCGAGCGCGTTGTCAAGGGAGTAGCCGCCGGGCCCGGTGAAGGCGAGCGCCGCGGCAGCCACGAGGTAGAGCAGTGGCATCTCGAAGCCGCTGTTCTGGGCCCACAACCCGGCCGCCCAGTGGACGGACCCGGCCACGACGAGTGTGCCGATGACGGCCGCCGATGCCAGCGGGGTCAGCAGACCGAGGATCAGCAGCAGCCCGGCTCCTGCCTCGGAGGCACCCGCGACGATCGCCATGGGCTTGCCCGGCCGGAACCCGAGGGCATGGAAGAACCCTGCAGCGCCATCGAGGCCAGGGCCGCCGAACAGACCGAAGAGCTTCTGGCTGCCATGGCCGACCAGCAGAAGACCGAAGACGAGCCGCAGAACGAGCAAACCTGTATTCACTGTGATCCCTCAAAGAGATAGCCAATCATGTCACTGTGGCCCAACCTAGTTGACTGTTCAAACATTCCCCTTCTTGCCGGGCAACCCGAAACCAGGCAGATCCTCGTATGTACGGGTCGCTGCCTGATGGCGGGAGCAGTATCGCCCTGCCCGGTCACCTCAACTGCCAAACCGCGCTCAGCTCCACAGCCGTGGGAGCCAACGCGCCCTCTGGCGGACCGCCACGACGGCCTGTGAGCGGGACCTGAGCGAGCACCAGCACGTCGCCACCATGTGGCTCATTCACCTGCGGCCCTGGTGTGCGCCACGACGTCGGCGCTGAGGTTGACCGCCTCGGCGCGTTGCAGACGTTGACCGTTGCCCGGCCCGAATGGAGCGTGGACCCTGTTTGGGATGCTCTGGCCGGCCACGTTGTTCAAGCTGGACGAGGTCCGTAGGGTTCGGCCGCCGGGGGAGGAGGTGCGGTTGCCGCCGCCGGGGCTGTGAGGGCGGGTAGGACGGGCACGATCAGGGTCAAGGTTCGTGCGGGTTACGGCGAACAAAGCGCGGCCCGCGCGGCCTCGAGCGCTCGCGTTCGAGTGGCCGGGTCGAGACCGATACGGGTACGGCGATCGAGTAGGTCGTCCTCGTCGAGGGCACCCTCATGCTGGACGGCGAAGCGCAGTTCGGCCGCCGTGGTCTGTGTGCCCTCGCAGATCGCCTGTGCCCAACCGGTGTCGCCGGCGACCGCGACGGCCTCGATCCCGTACTTGCGGACCAGTCGAGCCGGCGCGCCAACAGCAGCCAGCGCATCGCGAGAAGCCGCGCCCACCAACGGCAACCGCCGTGTTGAACACGGCGCGGCACTGATGCCGGAGGCAGCCAGCGCCGCATCCAGAGCGTCCTCGGCCATGCGTCGGTAGGTCGTGAGCTTGCCGCCGACAATGGTCACCAGTCCGTCCGGGGCGGTGATCACCGCGTGGCGCCGCGAGATGTCCGCCGTGTTGTCGCCGCCCGTGCGCAGCAGCGGCCTTAGCCCGGAGAAGGTCCCCAGCAGATCGGCGCGCGTCAGCGGCGAGCGTAACGCCGAACTCACCGTCTCGAGCAGGAAGTCGATCTCCTCCTCTGTCGCCAACGGCACATCAGGTATCTCGCCGCGAGCGTCCTCATCGGTAATTCCGACGTACACCCGGCCCTCTGGCGCGGGCAGAGCGAACACGAACCGGCTGGTGCTGCCGGGCACCGGGACGGTGAGCCCGGCGGTGAGCCCGCCGAAAGAGTCCTGTGACAGGACGAGGTGAGTCCCGCGGCTCGGCCGAAGCTCAACGTCGGGAGCAACCTGGCCGGCCCACACCCCGGCCGCGTTGATCACCACGCGCGCATCGACGTTGTAGGAGTCACCGCTCAGCTGATCGCGCAGCACCGCACCGCGTCCGGTGACCTGCTCACCTGCGCACCTGGTCAGCACGCGTGCACCCAGTGAGGCAGCCGTACGCGCGATCCCGACGGTCAGTCGTGCGTCGTCGTAGAGCTGGCCGTCCCATGCCAGCAGTCCGCCGCGCAGGCCGGCCGTGGCCACGGTCGGCACGAACCGCTGCACCTGCGCACCGGTGATGCGGCGCGATCGGGGAAGGGTGTGGCGTGAAGTGTGCGCAGCAGCGCGAAGCGCGTCGCCGGCGAGGAATCCGGTTCGCACCAGGGCGCCATGGCGGCGGTTGACCTGCGGCAGTAACGGAACCACCTGCGGGAAGGGGGCCACCAGATGCGGGGCGGTGTGCTCGATCAGGATGCCACGCTCGACGGCGCTCTCGTGTGCGATGCCGATGGCACCGGACGCGAGATATCGCAGCCCGCCATGCACCAGCTTCGAACTCCACCGGCTGGTGCCGAATGCGAGGTCGTGCTTCTCGGCCAGCACCACCGACAGGCCGCTGGCGGCGGCGTCGAGCGCCACGCCTGCGCCCGTCACTCCGCCGCCGATCACGAGCACGTCGATCGGCTCACCACCCAACGACTCCAGCTCACGCGCGCGCCGCGCAGCATTCAGCGACGCCGTCATGGCGCGAGATACCGATCGAGGAGTTCGGCGAGTTGTCCGTCGAGGTCCTCCAGCGACACCTCGTCGGCCAGCACTGGCGCGGTGAGCGTGAACGAGCACGCGAGCAGCCACATCGCCCGTGCCTGCAGTGCGACGTTGCCTGCCCGGATCGAGCCATCTACCCGGCCGGCCTGCAGGGCCATCTCCACCAGACCCAGCTGGTCGGTGGTGCTCGTGCCGCGCCGCGCGACCAGGTAGGGCAGTAGGAACTCGGGATCGACGTCGATGATCTTGCGCATCAGCGGATGGACGCGGATCGAGCGCACGACAGCCACGACGCCGCTGACCAGTCTGGCCCGCGCCGGTGCGGTATCGGACGCAAAAGCGTCTGCCGTCACCCGGGCGAACTCGCGGGTGACCAGGGCGCCGACCACAGAGTTGACGTTCGGCCAGTGGCGGTAG
>JADGPA010000139.1 GCA_017882685.1 Propionibacteriaceae bacterium
CGAGGCTGGAGGGGCCGAGTTCGACTGCTCTCAAAAGCAGTACGACGACATGGTGGCCAAGGACAAGCTCTACGCCGAAGCCGAGGCTGTGTATCGGAAGTTCTTCGAGGAGGATTCTCGGATCTTTCGTGCTGGGGGCATCACGGAGCCGACTCCAGTGGTGCTTGAGACAACGACAGGCGACTTTCAGGTGGATTCCATGGACCTGTACAACTCCTTCGTCAGGGAAGGAAGGAAGAGCGTGGGTGGCGAAATCAGACTCGCCAGGCTGGACCGCGTTCCGGGCGCTTCGAAGGGGGGATCTGTGGTGGCCCTGCGTGCCTGCGTGGATGCAAGCTCGACGACGACGGTGAGGCACGGAAGCAGTCCCGAGAAGGGCGGGTTTGGCTCGGACCTCCTTTACTTTGGCCGTTCGGACGGCATCCTCAAGATTCAGGGGGCCGATGGGGAGGCGGTTGAGTCATGCTGAGCAAGTTAAGGAGCGCCGTAATCGGGCTGGGTTCAGCTCTCTTGATCCTCCTCGCGCCCGTCCAAGGCGCCGTCGCCGATGGTGGGCAGGGCGACGGGCATGGCGTAGAAGTGAAGAGCCCAAAATCCGGCGCGTATGTCGGGCGCTGGAACGGTGAGCGCTACAAGCCGCGTGACCGAACTGCTCGGCAGCCAACTGACACCAAGCGCCTTGTTCACAAGACCACCCCCAAGCCCCACAAGCTCACCAACACAGAGCTCGCAGCGATCGAAGCCATGTGCCGCGAAGCCCCGGGCGGCGTCTGCACAGACGAACCCAAGGCAAAGGCCACGCGCAAGCCGGACGTCTTCAAGCTCACGCGATCCCTGAGCCAGGTCGCCCGCACTCTCATCGTGAAGCTCCAGCTCCCCGACCCGACCCCGCGGTTCGGCCCCGACCCCTCGGTGAACGAGTGGAGGATGGCCGCTGTCGGCTATCCGTTGTGGCTGTGGACCGACGGTCCCACCGTCGTCTCCAGTCGGGTCCGTGCGTACGGCATCACGTTCACGCTGCGCGCCGACTGGCAGTCGACGGACTTCGACATGGGCGATGGCCACCAGGTCACCTGCACCCGCACGCTCGTCTACCCTGCGAACACGAAGCCGGGCAGGAAGTCGACGGCCTGTGGCTACACCTACCTCACCTCGTCCCTGCCGAAGGGCAACTACATGGTCACGGCCACGACGAATTGGCGCATCAGCTGGAGCGCGCTCGGACAATCCGGGTCGGTCCCGGGGGTCCACAGCGGCGCGTGGTCGCTCCCGGTCGGCGAACTGAACGCGCTAATCGTGAAGTAGTCCTCGTCGTGAAGGAGTGAGTTCAGGCGTCCCGCTGGCTGGCCAGTCCGGCTAGGCGCCGAAGGCCCTCCATTGCCGGCGACGCAACCCCAGCTTCATCGAGCGCTGCGAGAGCCTCCGAGGTCGCGTCCTCAATCTCCTTCTCGGTCGCGGCCAGGGCACCCGACCCGGAGATGATCCGGCGCGCCTCGGCCACGCCTTCGGCTGACAGTTGTGTCCCGAGCAGATCGTCCAGCCGTTGGGCATCTGCCGGGCTCGCAGCGCGCATCGCCTTCGCGATCAACACGGTCAGCTTGCCCTCGCGCAAGTCGTCGCCGGTCGGCTTGCCCGTGACCACCTCGTCCCCGAACACCCCCAGCACGTCGTCGCGGTACTGGAACGCCCGGCCCAGCGGCGAGCCGTATGCGCCGAGCGCGTCCAACAGCCGGGGCCGCGCCCCGCCGAGTGCGGCCCCGATCTGCAGCGGCCGGACGACCGTGTAGCGCGCAGTCTTGTACTCCACCACCCGCCGCACCTGGGCGAGCACCGACGCCGGATCCCGGCGGGCATCCAGCGGCTGGCGGGTCTGCGCGGTGATGTCCAGGTACTGTCCACCGGTCACCTCCGCCCGCATCGCGGCCAGCAGCGGCTGCGCCTGAGCCAGGGCTCCTGCCGGCGCACCACACTCGGTGAAAAGCTCCACCGACCACATCAGCAGCAGGTCGCCCAAAAGGATTGCACCGGCTCGTCCGAACGCACCCGCATCGCCCCGATGGGACGCATCGGCATGCCGCCCAGCCAGCTGGACGTGCGCCGCCGGCACCCCGCGCCGGGTGTCGGAACCGTCGATCACGTCGTCGTGAACGAGGGCACTGACGTGCAGCAGGTCGAGGCTCGCGGCAGCCCGCACCACGTGCGCGGGCACCTCGCTTCCCCCGGACGCGGCCAGGTAGCCCCAGCAGCAGAACGCCGGACGCAGTCGCTTGCCACCCGCGGTGAACGCAGAAGCCAGCTCGACGAGCTCAGCAACCTCCGGCCCGAGCTCGGACAGCTGGTGCCCACGGGTGTCGAGGAAGCCGGCCAGCTCGGTGCCGACGGCTGCCCGTAATTCGGCAGAGAGCGGATCGGCGGCGTCCAGGTTGACCACGGTCTGAGCCTAGACTGCCCGGCTTGTGGACGCTGGCCTACCCTTGCCCCCATGTCCACGACCAGGCCGGCTCCGAGCATCTCCGATGTGCTGGCCAGCGGCGACCACCCGATGATGTCGTTTGAGTTCTTCCCGCCCAGGGACGACGCCGGCGTCGCGCAGCTGGTGGAAACCATCGCGGGTCTCGACCCGCTACGTCCCGATTTCGTCTCGGTGACCTACGGCGCGAGCGGCTCCACCCGGGCGCGCACCATCGACGCCACCCGCCTGATCCAGACCAGGACCGACGCCCTCACCATGGCCCACCTCACCTGCGCCAGCCAGTCGGTCGCAGAGATCACCGACGCCATCGACGCCTATGCGGAGGCCGGCGTGAGCCACATTCTCGCCGTGCGCGGCGACCCGGCCTGCGGCCCGACCGCGCCCTGGGAGAAGCACCCGGAGGGTCTCGACAACGCGACCGACCTGGTGAAGCTGATCAAGGCGAGCGGCGACTTCTGCGTCGGCGTCGCAGGCTTCCCCGACGCGCACCCCGAGCACCACGACTTCGACCTGGACGCCCGGATCCTGGCCGAGAAGGAGCAGGCCGGCGCTGAGTTCGCCATCACCCAGCTGTTCTTCGACGCCGATGCCTACTTCCGGCTCGTCGAGCGCGTGCGAAAGCTCGGCTGCCGGCTGCCGATCATCGCCGGCATCATGCCGGTCACCAGTGTCTCCCAGATCGAGCGGTTCGCCACCTTCTCCGGTGCCGACCTGCCCGCGCCGCTGGTGGCGAGCCTGCACGCCGTCGCCGACGATCCCGCAGCGGTGCGCGCGGTTGGCCTTCAGGTGGCAACGGAGCTGTGCGACCGGCTGCTGGCCGGCGGCGCACCGGGCCTGCAGTTCTTCACCCAGAACCGCTCCCGGGCTACCGCAGAGATTCTCGCCAGGCTCCGGCAGATTCCCCCACATCAAGGGTGACCAGCCGCTGCGTCGGACGGGTCAGCGCGACGTAGAGGACGCGCACCCCGCCCGGTGATTCCGCGACGATCTCGTCCGGTCCCACAACGATGACCGCGTCGAACTCCAGGCCCTTCGCGTTGAGCGGACTCAGGAACACGATCCGCCCGGCGTTCGCGCGCACAGCCCCGGATTCGGCCCTGTCGAGCGAGCCGAGACGCGACGGCGCAGCGATCACACCGATCGTGCCCTCCACGCTCCCGGCGAGGGAAGCCACCTGCCGGTCCAGGTCAGCCGAGAGGTCAGCCTCGGTGGCGGTCAGGAGCAGCGGCTCCACCCCGGTCGTGCGGATGGCCACGGGCAGGTCGGCGTCGGCGTAGGCGCGCCGCACCACCTCGGCAGCAAGCGTGAACACCTCCGCAGGACTGCGGTAGTTGGTGGACAGGCGGAAGTTGCGGTGCGGAGCCGAACCGATCAGCTCCTGCAGCGAGTGGGCCGACTCGTCCAGGTCGGGCCAGCTGCTCTGCGCAGGATCGCCAACGATCGTCCAGCTCGCCTGGGAACCCCGGCGGCGCAGCATCCGCCACTGCATCGGGCTGATGTCCTGCGCCTCATCCACCAGCACGTGCGCGAAGGTGTCGTGCGGGTCGGCGTTCGGATCGGTCTCGCGCACGTCGCGCAGCCAGTCGGCCGTGGTGATCACCTCGGTCGTGCGGGTCTCTTCGCCGAGGAAGAGCAGTGGCTCCTGGTCGTCGTCCTCCTCGATCGGGCCGAGCATCGCCACGAGTTCGTCGAGCAGCGCGGTGTCGGCCACCGTCCATTCGTCCTCGTCGTAGCTGGCAGCCAGCGCGGCCTGCTCGGCTGCGTCGAGGATTCCCTCGGCCACCAGGGACACCACGCGCTGCGTACCCAGGCGGCGGAGCACGTCGGTCGCGGTCAGGTCGGGCCACCAGGCCTGCAGGAACATCTTGTAGGCAGCGGAGTCGCTGACCAGTTCGGTCATCTCGTCGGCGTCCATCTCGAGGTCCTCCGGCAACCGCTCGTACAGCGCTTCCATCACCGCGGCCTCTGCTGCGGCCCGCCCGGTGTTCGCCTTGGAGCGGGTGAGCACGTCGCGACGGATCCGGCCGAGGGTGGTCGCATCGAGCGACAGCGCCTCGCCCTTCACGGTGACCCGCAGCGGGACGTCGCCCGCTGCCGCCTCGAGCAGCGGCAGGTTCACCAGGCGCTTGAGCAGCGGCACCATCCGCAGGCTGCCCTTGACGGCTGCAGCGACCGCGCTGTCGATGCGGACGGCGGTGAAGTTGAGCGTGTCGACGGCCACGCCTCCGATCGGACGCAGCACCACCGAGTCCTCACCGAGGGACGGCAGCACGCGCTCGATGTAGTCCATGAACAGCCCGCTCGGCCCGACGACGAGGATGCCGCCACGCTCGAACCGGCGCCGGTTGGAGTACAGCAGGTACGCCGCGCGGTGCAGCGCGACGACCGTCTTGCCTGTGCCAGGGCCCCCGGAGATGACGGTGACGCCCGGGTAGTCGGCGCGGATCGCCTCGTCCTGCTCGGCCTGGATGGTCGCGACGATGTCGCGCATACGGTGCCCGCGGGCCCGCTTCAGGGCGGCCATCAGCGCGCCCTCACCGACGATCACCAGCTCGTCACGACCCAAGCTGTCATCGAGCAGGTCGTCCTCGATGCCGACAACGATGTCGTTGCGGCAGCGCAGCACCCGCCGCCGCACCACGTCCATCGGGTCCGTGGCCGTGGCCCGGTAGAAGGGCTCGGCGGCCCGCGCCCGCCAGTCGATCACCAGCGGTTCATACTCGGCGTCGCGCACGCCGATGCGTCCGATGTAGCGGATCTCGCCATCGGTGTGGTCGAGGCGTCCGAAGACGAGGCCCTCGTGCTCTGCATCGAGGGTCGCCAAGCGCCGGGCGGCCTGGAAGGCGAACGCATCGCGCTCGAACAGCGCGGTGCCGTCCTCCTCGCGGACATAGCTCTCCCGGTCGGAGCGGAAGATATCCCGCCCCTGGGAGGCAACCTTCCGTGCGGAGCGGGTGGCCTGCTCCAGGTGCTCGTAGACGAGGTCGACGTGCGCCTGCTCGATGGCCAACTCGCGTTCTATTGGGTTGGGGGGTGTTCCAGCTGAATCCACTTATGTGTCCTTCGCCAAAGGTGCGCGACGGACAAGTCTAGCCGCGACTGCGCTGCGGCGTCGCACGCTGTCCGAAGAGCTCACGTGACGGTCAGGACGATCTTGCCGCTGGCACGCCGTGACTCGCTGAGCCGGTGGGCAGCCGCGGCCTCGGTCAGGTCGAAAGCCTGTGCAACGCGCACCGCGATCTTCCCCTCGGCAGCCAGCTCGGCAACCCGGGTGAGCGCGCGCTGCACGTTCCCACCGCCACCGGAGAACCGGACGCCGGCGTCGCGCGCCGCGTAGTTGGCGATCGTCACGATGTTGGCGGGAGCGCCGGCGATCGCCAGCAGTTCTGCCATCTGGGTGCCCGCGACGTCGACGATGCCGCTCACGTCATGGGTGAGGTGGTCGACTCTCGAGACCATCCCTTCCCCGTAGGCCACCGGCTCGACCCCGAGCTCGCGCAACAGGTCGTGGTTGACCTCGCTGGCCGTCCCGATCACCCGCAGGCCCGCGGCAACGCCCAGGGCGACGATTCCCTGGCCCACACCACCCGCGGCGCCATGGACCAGCAGCACCTGGCCCGGCTCCAGCGCGAGCAGGCCGAGCACCCGCAGGGCCGTCTCGCCCGCAACGGCAAGGCCCGCGGCCTCCGCGAAGCTCATGCCTTCCGGCTTGGGTGCCCACGCCCGCAGCACGGCGTTGTCGGCGTAGGTGGCAGAACCGAGACCGAAGACGGCGTCTTCGACGGAGACGCCCGTGACACCCTCGCCGACCTGGTCGACCACCCCGGCCGCCTCGAGACCGAGCACGACCGCGTGCGTGAGCTCCTCGCCTGCCGCCATCATTCCCGAACGCACCTTGTAGTCGAACGGGTTGACGGCGGTCGCGTGAACGCGGATGCGGACCTGGCCGGGTCCTGCCGTCGGCTCGAGGGCATCGGCAACGAGCGTGAGCACTTCAGGGCCGCCATACTGGGTGAACTGGATCGCTCGCATACGAGCGCAAACCACCTGCGTCCCCGCGACATTCCGTCCGGGTCACGGCCACGAGCCCCGATTTGGGGCGGTTACCGCCTGTGAAGTAGTCTTGACCCTTGCATGACCTGTGCCTGCGCAGGCGTGCGACCACATCACATCAACGATTGGGAGTAATGGCGAAGAAGGAAGGCGCCCTCGAACTCGAGGGAACCGTCGTCGAAGCCCTGCCCAACGCCATGTTCCGCGTGGAACTGGCCAACGGACACAGGGTTCTGGCGACCATCAGCGGCAAGATGCGGCAGCACTACATCCGTATCATTCCGGCCGACCGGGTGGTCGTAGAACTCTCTCCCTATGACCTGAGCCGTGGTCGCATCGTCTTCCGGCACCGGTAGGCAAGTCCGCAAGAATCCACCACCAGTCCGAACGCAGGGCAGACCTGTGCGCGGCGATGAGTCAGAAAGTTGCTCGATGAAGGTCCACCCGAGCGTCAAGAAGATGTGCGACAAGTGCAAGGTGATCCGCCGGCACGGTCGCGTGATGGTGATCTGCGACAACCCGCGCCACAAGCAGCGCCAGGGCTGATCAGCCCTACGCCGGGTTGCCGACGCGGGACGCGGAAACACCCGATCCTCCAAAGGATCACGAACAACTGAATAACCACACAAACGTGATTGCACCTGCCGGAGCCAGCTCCGACAGCCACCCCCGGACGAAGGCCGGGGCCCATGCCAGGCGGCAAGGGGACGCATCACGCCAGAGACCTTCGCGGATCGGGACACCGATTCGATTATTGAAAGGTAACCGCCTGATGGCACGCCTCATTGGGGTCGACCTCCCGCGCGAGAAGCGCCTGGAGATCGCCCTCACCTACATTTTTGGCATCGGACGTACCCGCGCCAAGGAAACCCTGGAGGCCACTGGTATCAGTGGCGACATCCGTGTCCACGCACTCACCGACGAACATCTGGTCGCATTGCGCGACTACATGGAGGCGAACTACGAGACGGAAGGCGACCTGCGACGCAGCGTGGCCGCAGACATCCGTCGCAAGATCGAGATCGGCTCTTACCAGGGCCGTCGCCATCGCATGGGCCTTCCCGTCCGTGGTCAGCGCACCCGGACCAACGCCCGCACTCGCAAGGGCAAGAAGAAGGCCGTCGCCGGTAAGAAGAAGGTCCGCTAACCGCGGGCCCACAGACACCAGAAACTCCAGGAGAAACCGAATTGGCTACAGCAGGCCGTACCGCGAGCCAGAAGGCCGCGAAGACGAAGGTGCGCCGCAAGGAGAAGAAGAACATCGTCTCCGGGCAGGCTCACATCAAGAGCACGTTCAACAACACGATCATCTCGATCACCGATCCCACGGGCGCTGTCATCTCATGGGCCTCCGCCGGCACCGTCGGTTTCAAGGGATCGCGCAAGTCCACCCCGTTCGCCGCGCAGATGGCAGCCGAGGCC
>JADGPA010000140.1 GCA_017882685.1 Propionibacteriaceae bacterium
CTGTTCGGTCCGGCGCCCATCTGCGCGAGTGCGCCGGCCATGTCCATGACACCCCAGTGATCGACGCACTGGTCCCCACGGAACCGGATGATGTCGATGGCGTTGATGTTCACCGGGTTCCCGCTAGCGGGCACGCCCATGAACTCACCGGTATGGGTGCCGACGAACGAGACACGTGCAACGACCTTGTCGCCATCCTGGAGCATGTCGTGGACGTCGACGTGGAAGTCGGTGATGGCGGCCTGCATCATCTTGAAAAGCTGCTTGGGTGTGTCCCGGGTGTTGCCCATCCCGGGGACCTCCTCGTGTTCGACGAAGTCCTCTGCCATGTACTTGTCCACGGCGGCATCGACATCTCCGCCAGCGGCCATGGCGGTGAACATCTCCTGCGTGAGTGCCTTGTAGTCCGACATCGCCCCTCCACTCGATTTCCGGCGCCTCGGCGGGGCCGGCTGCTTGGACGCTAACAGCGCCACCACAGGGCGGACAGGAGCAATTCGGACCCGCAAGATTCCTCGCGTCCTCGGAATCCGCTCGACTCTCGGCCAGAACGCCACAGAACGCCATCGGCACCGGGAACGCAAGCCGAGATCGCAGCGGTTCTTGAGGTGCTCGTGGCCATCGGGATCCGGCCAAACCGGGCGGTCCATGCAACCCAAGAATGCCCGGGCAACGGTCCGGCTGGCATCCCCGCGGCAGGGTCGATAGTCACGGCGCCACACCCACCCTCGATCAAGATCCATTCCGTAATGCCGCACCTGGCGCGTGCGTGACGGGTGCATCTAGCTCTCTGGGTCGTACCCGAACTCTCGCAGTTCCTGTGAGCAGCGGCAGGCGACCGCGATCTTTCTCGCCCACTCCTCTGCAGTCTCGCGATTCGGCAGCTCGAGGATGGTGAACCCTCCCCTGATCTCCGTGCCGGGGTAGATCTCGGCGGTCACCGACCCGTCGGCGGAGACCAGCACCGGGGCGACCTTCTCCTCGATCCCGCCGCCGAACACGTACACGCCGGCGGCCTTTGCCTCCTCAATGACGGCATGGGCCTCGGCGGCGACGATTGGGAACTCCTCGTCGGTCAGCACCATCGCCTGGCTCGGGAAGGAGATGAGGTACTTGGTCATGTCTCGATGGTGCCTGCGGGCGAGTTGGGCTGCAAGAGACGCTGGTTCCGCCGAGCCAGCGCGACCAGGGTCATCCCCATCGATCCTAAGCAGCTTCCGCCCTCCACGGGTGTGCTCGCTCATCGCGCTGCGCGCGGACCTGCCGACTCGCGTGCACGCCTAGTCATTGAGCGCGAAGCGGGGAAAGAGACGGTGCGACGCTGCCTGAACGCAGCGCCTCAAGACGGCCCACCGCGAGAGAAGCACCGCGCTCGCGCGCGAATGTTTCTGCCGATTCGTCCGCCCAACGGTACGGGTAGACGACCATGCCTTTGTCGACCGCGATGGAGACAGCGGTCGAGAAACTCAGAACGTCGACCACCACCGCAAGGTCGGCTTGCGAACGTTCGGCCCCTGACACTCCCCAGTCGAAGCGGAGCGCGTAGCCGTCCTGCGAGAAGAGTCCATCCACCTGAGGAGCCTACGGCCAGGTGCGTCCGCTAGGCCGCGCTCGGGACGTGCCCTTCCGAGGTCGTCCGCTCTGGCCGCAAGTGGTTGATGGTCGCCCCGCCGGATGTGCTGACTGGGGAGTTCTAGTCTGCGGTTGCATTGGAGCGCACTCACAGCCCTAGCGTGGCGGGTATGGACCAGGACGAACTGCTCACCGAGGCGCTTCGTCTCGCGATTGACCCACCCGGCGGCGTTTCCGTCGACGCCCTGCGCGAGCTAACCCGCGACGATGACGCCGGCCAATGGGACATCGCTACCACGGCCGCCCATCTCGGGGTGAATCCTCACACCCTGCGCTACTACGAACGAATCGGCCTCGTCAGCGTGGATCGTGACACCGCGGGTCACCGACGCTACAACGCCCCGGCTGTCCGTCGGCTCGTCTTCCTGACCCGCATGCGCACCTCCGGCATGCCGATCAGCGATCTGCTCCGCTACGTCGGCCTCGTCGAAGGCGGGGGCGCCACAGTGCCCGAACGCCTTGAAATGCTCCTTGAGCACCGCGACACCCTGCGATCTCAAATCGCCCAACTGCAACTCGCCCTCGCCGCCACCGAATTCAAACTCGCCACCTACAAGGAAGCCCCCCGACCATGACCACCACACCCACCGCCACGGCCTTGCCCCAGCACGACATCGACAGCCCCGAGAACCGCGCCCGCCGCGACCGCGGCCTGGCCGTGCTGTCACGGATCGATGGACATCAGGGCGAAGCCGTCATCGACTCGCTCGCCGACATCAACCCTGCCCTCGGCCACCACGTCGCAGCCTTTGCCTTCGGCGACATCTACGACCGACCCGGCCTCGACCCCCGTAGCCGCCAACTCGTCACAATCGGCGTCCTCACGGCCCTCGGCGGCTGCGAGCCCCAGCTTAAAGTCCACATTGGTGCCGCCCTCAACGTGGGTCTGAGCCAGGAGGAGATCATCGAGGCCATCACCCACACCGCCGTCTACGCAGGGTTCCCCCGCGCACTGAACGCCACCTTCGCGGCACGCGAACTATTCGCCAGCCACGGCGAGGGAAGCGCGGCGGAGTAAGCCAACGCGCCCAAGCCCGAGCGCCCGCCGCTGTCGGCAGCCTGCCGTTCATCACGCAAAGGAGGGCCCAGTCCTCGCCGAAACGGCCGAAGTCCGATCCTCGCTCGGAACGTGCGAACGCCAACTCGCCACTTGACCCGCATACCGCTTCGTCCGGCCGATGAACTCACTAAATGCCGCCGGCCGCGCTCGCCGATGTCAGTGACGTATCTGAGCGCGCTGGCAGGATTGGGCCATGCCTGTTGAGCCCCTGTCATACCCGGATCCCCCGTTGACCGACGGGCGCATCGGCCTACGGCGGTGGCGGGAAGGGGACGTCGAGTGCATCCGTCTCGCCGGTACGGATCCTGACATCCCCAAAGGAACAACAGTCCCGGCCACCTTCACTCCCGCCGAGGGCCTCGCCTTCATCCATCGACAATGGGGTCGGGTGCAGAACGGCGACGGGGTGTCCCAGGCGATCGTTGAGGTCCACAGCGACCGCGCGATCGGCTTGATGTGGGTGGCGCTGCGTCCACAACCGCACGTCGGCGGATTGGGCTATTGGATCGTCCCCTCGGAGCGCGAACAGGGTGCAGCGACAGCCGCCGTCCGCCTAGTCGCGCCCTGGGCCCTGGACGCGCTGGACCTACGGCGTCTGGAGGCGTGGGTGCAGCCAGAGAACCAGGCTTCGCAGCGCGTCCTCCGCAACGCGGGGTTCCAGGAAGAGGGACGGCTCCGGAACTTCCTCAGCACCGAAGGCAGGGCGTCGGACGCGCTGGTGTTCTCAACCATTCCGCCTGAGCGATGACCCCGAACGCACTCACATAGCCGCGGATCGCCACGCTCGCGGGTGCGGCCGATCAGCCGGTAAGGCAACAGCGGGTTATCCCGAGAGGGTTCAAGAAGGGCTGAAAGTAGACCCCGATGTTGTGCCGCGCATCGTCCGGTTCTGGCTCCCCTCGGAGAAGGTCGAGTCCTGGTGTCTCACAGTATTCGCTCCAATCTGCGGCGATCCGCACTGAGGGTTTGCCTACACCCGGCAGGCGTGTGGCTATCGCCAGGTGTCGGCTTCTTGCCCGATGTAGCTCGAGGGGCTCAACCCCCTCAACGCCCTCGGCGCGAGGATCGACGTCTTCCGCGACTGACGCGCCTCAGCTGGCGACCACGCCGGCGGTGGAGGACACCGCCGGCGCAATCACCGGCTCACAGGGTTTGGCGCTGTGCGGCCCTGCGGGGTTGCTACTTCAAACGCCAGCCACGCATGAACTCCATGCTCGAGTAGGACATGGTGGTCACCCGGCTGCCGATCGAGGTGCGAGCCGCCTCTGCAATCGTCGCCTGGTTGTGGGCTGGGTCGTTGGAGACGATGAGGAAGGTATGGCCCGGGGCTCCGGACCTATCGGGTCTCGCGAGCACCAGATCGCCGGCAGCAAGGTTCTGCGGGGAATCGATCCAGTTCGCCTGGAAGGACGACGACGGCGCCGTCCGTCCGTTGCCGGAACCCTTCGCCCACCACATTCCGGTGGATCCGGAGCCGATGTCGACCCCCGTCGTGGTCCAGTAGACGTAACGCATCAGCCCGGAGCAGTCGAAGCCGCTGTGGTTGCTGGCGTAGCAGGACCCGTTGAGGTAGCCGTTCACGCCGTCGCAGTAACCCTTGGTCGCACCGGGCGTGGTGCCGTGTCCGCCGCCCCAGACATAGTCGCTGTGTGCGGCGATGGCGTTCCGGGCGGTCTGCACTGCGAGTGCGGCGGCTGCCGAGCCGGAGGCCGTCGGCGTCCCCGGAGAGCTGTTCACCGGGTCGGTGCCAGCTGGCGGCTGGGTGGCCGGTGAGCATCGGGGCACCCCCGAGACGAATCCGTCGACCCCGGTCCGCACGTAGTAGTCGACCACCCAGTAACCGTCGTCGAGCTTGTCCCAGATGGCGTAGCCGCCGTAGGTGTAGCCGCCATAGTCCTGGCAGACGACCGTCACGCTCGAGCCTGCCGGATATCGGTCGGGCGCCGCGTGGTTGGACGTGTCCTTCACGGTCCGGCCATCAAGGGTGGTGCTGACCACGAATGTGCGCCCGGGCGAGCTGGTCGTGCCGCTGCAGCGCGGGAGATTCGGATCGAACCCGCCATAGCCGGTCTTCACGTAGTAGTCCGGAATCCAGATGTTCTGCGTGGTCAGGTCCCAGATGGTGCTGCCGTAGGCGCTCGCGCCGGTGTCCTGGCATTGGACCTCGACCCAGCTGCCAGCCGGGTAGCGATTCGGGTAGGCGTGGTTGCTGAGGTCCTTGGCCGTACGGCCGTCGAGGGTTGCGGTCACCTTGAAGGAGTTCGCCGCTACCGGGGCGGATGTCTCCGAACCCGAACACCTGGGCACCGCGGGGCTGAACCCGGTGGCACCGGTCTTGATGTAGTAGTCGGGAACCCAGTAGGACTCTGTCGTCCAGTCCCAGATCGTGCTGCCGTACGCCGACGGGCCTGAGTCCTGGCAGAGCAGGTTCACCACGGTGCCGGCGGCGTAACGGTTCGGGTAGGCGTGGTTGGCCAGGTCCTTGACTGAACGCCCATCCAGGGTGGCGGTGGCGAGGAACCCGTGTCCGGACGACCCGGTCGGGGCGTGCCCATCGACACAGCGTGGCAGTTCGTCGACAAAACCGGAATGCCCGGTTTGCACGTAATGGTCAGGGATCCAGTCGGTATTGGAGGTCAGGTCCCAGATCGAACTTCCGTATGCAGCCGGCCCACTGTCCTGGCAGACGATGGTGACCGTGCTGCCACTGGCGTAGCGATTGGGATAAGAGTGGTCGTTCAGGTCACGAACCAATCGACCATCCAGTGTCGCCGTTACCACATACTGATGTGGCCCCACGGCGGCCTGAGCCAATGGGGCGTTCGCGCCACCGACCAATGCAATGCAGGTGAGGATTCCGCCGGCAATCGCCGGCCTCGCGAATGTTGACTTCATGATTCACTCCTTTCGGTTCTGTTCGGTGTTCCGGGGCTGTGGAGCGGTTTGGGCACCCCGTCACGGGCAGCTGCGTGCACTGGTGTCGCCGCTGCGATGCCCACACTCATTGCCATCGCCGTGTCGATGGCAACGCCAGGATTGCCTTTGCGTTCATTTGGGGAACCTTTCTTCCGACTCTTCCGGCCTCACAGGTCGGTATCCGAACGATATTGCCGAGATAGGCGGGCTCCGCGCCGAGGACGTTCAGGTCGGCGTGCGCCGGACCCCGCAGGCCGCATCCGTCCCGCCGCAATTGTGCAGCTGGCTAGGTTGGACGGTGCTGGAGCGGGGGCCGTTGCAGCGTCACGTCAGTATTCACGTGTCACCACAAGTGGTGACAATCCGACTGTTGACATCCTCGAGCGGCCAAGAGGTGTTGTCATCATTTATGGCGACAGGGCAGGGCTTGCGTTCTGGCGGACGGATGGTGCTGCGAACGCAGGTCAGGAGTGGTGCCAATGGATGACGTGGACCCGTGCACTGTCGGGGCGATCGATCGATGACCATCCGGCCCTGCGGCATGGGCTGGAGGGGGTATTGCGGGAGGCGATGGGCGTGGGCCTCGACTTCGTCGCGTCGGCCACGGTCGCGGAGTTCCTGGCTTGCCGGCGGCATTGTGGTCACGCATCCACCTGGGTGTTGGCCTCGTTGTCGGCCGGGTCCGGCCACATTCCCGCGATCACCCTGGCGTAGGTGGCGTCCCGATGCCCGAATGCCGTCGCGTCCGCCGCCACGTCCTGGCAGGCACCATTGATCGGGTACAGATGAACGGTGGAGTTGGCGACCGGCACCTTCGGCCCGTGCCAAGTACGAGGCTGAACGCCAGGCCGGTCACTCTCGCGGGTTAGGGCGTCGACCCGGGATGGCGGGAGTTGAGGATCGCGTCGAGGGCACGGACCGCGGCCCCGCTGCCGCCTGCCGTTCGGAAGGAATCCTGAAGTTGGGTCATGGGGGCCCGTCCGGCATCTCCCGCCAACACGCTTGTGGCGGCCTCCCGGACAGCGGCCGAATCGAAAGCGCCCTTGCTGATGACCCGTCCGGCGCCGAGTTCCTCCAGCCGGTAGGCGTTGAAGAACTGGTCGGCGGCAAGCGGGGTGAGGACCGAGGGGACCCCGTAGGCGATGGCGTCCGAAACCGTTCCCATGCCGCCGTGAGCGATCATCAGGTCTGCGTTCGCCAGCACTTCAGCTTGCGGCACGAAAGGGCGAAGGATCACGTTGCTCGGGACGGTGCCAACCTCGCGCACCCGTTCGGGGTGTCCCGCCGCAACGACCACGAGGGTGTCTGACCCCTCGAATGCGTCGATGACTTCCCTGAAGAAGTGCGTCCACCTGTTGTACACCGTGCCGAGGGTGGCGTAGACGACGGTGCCGTTGTGGTCGCGCAACCGGTCCAGCGGGAAGGTGGCGTCGGGCAGCGACCGGGTAGGAGTGGGTCCCACGAACAGGCAGGTATCGCCGAAGTCGCCCGGGAAGGGCTGGAAGCCCCTGCTGGTGAACACAATGTTCAAGGTGCTCGATTGGGGCCCGAACATGTCCAGGAGGTCCGGCACCCGCGTCCCCATCAACGTCTGGGACAGAATCGGGGACAGCGATTTCGTGAGCGCCCGGTGTCTCATCAGGAATCCGGCCACGGTGGGCAACTCCCGGCAGATCCGGAGCATGTGCGCCAGTGTCCGGGCGTTCTGCAGGAACACCGCCGACAGGTAGACAACCGGGACGTCCAACTCGCGCTCCAGGTCGGGCACTACGGGATCCATACCGCCGACCGCCAGCAGGTCGTGGGCAGGACCGAGTCGACGCAGCGCCCGGTTGAGGGATCGGGTCAGCTCTGGGATCGCACGAAGCACGCTGCGGCCATCTCGGGGATCGAACCTCGTCGGCGAATCGATCGGTATGAGTGTGGCACCGGAGGCTTCAATGGCCCCGCGGAAGTGCTCGGTGGACAGGTAGTCGACCGAATGCCCCGAGTGAGTCAACTCGGCGACCAGCGGCAGCGTCGGATTGAGGTGGCCGAAGGCGGGAAGGTTCCCGATCAGGATGCGGGCCATTCCCACTCCTTCGGACGGGACGAGGGCGACATACTGCCATTCTGTCACTCGGCCTGACAAATTGCAGAGTGACTGACAGAATCGGACCATGGTCAACTCGATGCCCGCTTCCCCGCACTCCCCGCACTCCCCGCACTCCCCGCACTCCCCGCACTCCCCGCACTCCCCGGAGAACCCTGGGGGGCTGCGCGCCCGCAAGCGGGAGGCCACGCGAGCCTCGATCCAGGATGCCGCCCTCGCGCTGTTCTCACGCAACGGCTACGAGGCAACCACGATGGAGCAGATAGCCCAGGCTGTTGGAATCTCGACCCGAACGGTGCACCGCTACTTCCCCCGCAAGCAAGACATGGTCACCTATGACCGGTTCAACCCATTTCTGAGCCAGTACTACCGTGCCCAACCGCCCGGAATGCCTCCGATCCAGGCCTTCCGCGAAGCCCTGGACGCGATCATTCGCGACTCCGCAGTCGACGGACACGTCACCGGGCGAGCCCGCCTGCAACTGCTCCTCAACAGGAGCCTCTCAATCGGCGGCATCGCCGACTACATCGACACCCAACGCTTCATGGCCACCCTCGTTGCCGAGCGGATGCCCGGCCACACTGCTGAGCAAGTCCGCGTTGTCGCCGCAGCCGTGACCGGCATCGTCACCATGGTCGCGGCAGACTGGCTGGACAACCCCGCGACCGACGCCCGCGCCACTCTCGATGAAGCCCTGGCCCTACTCGCAGCCAGCGGGCTGGACACCTGACCACGCGAGCCAGCCGCACGAACGCAGTGACCTGCCGCACCGCGTGCGGTCGCCTGCAGGCCAGACCCAGAGCTCGACGGACTCGGCTACGAAGCAAGTGACCTTGCGTTGGGGATCGGCCTGAACAGAGAGTCGAGTGCCGTCCCGGGCCGTGACACACCGAACAGTCAGGGCGATCTTCGCATTTCGTGCCCCCGCGTGCCCTAAGCAACTTGGCGTGCCCCAGACCTCGAACGTGCGCGCCAAGGACGCAGCCAACGCACAATGTCCAGAGTCGCGCGTTGTGTTCGCTTGCCACAATGTGCAGATCCCTGTGCCAAACGTGGTTCATCCTGCTGCGCGTTGACGCCGTCCCGGCATCCGTAGCGCCGTAGACCACGTCCTCGCTGCCTGACTCTCGAGCTCAGGGCCGGCGTACGCCTCGCAGGCAGAGGTAGCCCACCATCCAGAGCTCACCGATGGTGGCGGGCATGGTGAGCAGGTCGAGGGCGGGGCCGGCGTCGGGGAGCAGGTAGCTGAGGAGCGCGTTGGCTACGTACCCGACGCCGCCAATCATCAGGATCCAGCCCAGCAGGTTGGGCATCCAGCCGGACCTCTGGGCGAGCCAGCCCATGGGGATCAGCCAGAGACCGAAGAAGATCCCGCCGATGGTCCACAGGTGGCCGCTCACGACGTATAGCAGCTGAGAGGCGGCGGCCGCCCCGCCGCTCACGGTCAGAGAAAGGTCCTGACTGACGTCGAGCGCGGTCGCGAGCATGGCCGCGCTGCCGAGGATCACTGTCGCGTTGACCATGCCGAACGCGGCGATCGAGCCAGCGGCGAACGAGTTGACGCTCCTGAAGAGGCGATAGAACCACAACGCGGCGAGCGCCTGGGTGATCACGACGCCCATCTCGATGACGATGCCGAGCCTCGCCAAAGACTCATGCTGGGTCAGGTTGGCCAAGGTCGCACCGGGGTCGCCGGCGACGAAGAGCTGGTTTCGGACAAGCATGTAGCCGAGCAGCCCGGTGATGGCCAGCCCGAGGTAGAGCAGGCCGGTCGTGCGGGCCGTACGGATCATCTCGGGCGTGGTCGCCTCGGGTCGAGAGCTTGTGGTGGCGGTGATGTTCATTGGGATCTCCTTCCGTCCGCCTTACGTTGTAAGGGTGCCATACGGTGTAAGGTTTGGCAAGAGGCAAGGAGTTGGATGTGACGACAACTGCGGTGCGTACCCCACTCAGCCGGCCGCGCGTGTTCGCGGCCGCGATGGAGCTGGCCGACGCCGAGGGCATCTCAGCAATCACCATGCGCCGGCTCGCAGCCGACCTCGGCGTCGAGGCGATGTCCCTCTACCACCACGTGCCCGGCAAGGAGCGCCTCCTCGACGGGCTCACCGAGGCCGTCCTCGTCGAGATCAACGCTGCGGTCACGGCGCGGGTGCGGGCCGACGAGGACTGGCCCGAGGCGCTGCGCCACCGTTGCCTCGCCGCCCGCGAAGTGATGGCGCGTCACCGCTGGGCGCCAGGTCTCCTCGGCTCACGCTCGAGCATCCCTGCGGGCCTGTACCCCTACTACGAGGAGATCCTCGCGACCATGTTTCGCGGGGGGCTGAGCTATCACCTCGGTCACCGGGCCATCCACGCCCTCGGCACCATGGTCCTCGGCTTCGCCCAGGAACTGTTCAGCCCCGACTCCGAAGGCGGCACGATGGACGAGGAGGCCGCCGAAGCCGAGTTCGCCGCCATGGCCGCCGTCCTGCCCCACCTGACCGCGATGGTCGCCTCAGAGGTCCACGACAACGAAGAGGACCCTCTCGGTTGGTGCGACAGCCAGAACGAGTTCGAGTTCACGCTCGACCTGTTGCTTGATGGGTTGGCCAGGGCTGCTGAGGGCTGAGCGGGGTCACCGGTCGGATCTGATCCGGCACTGCGTCACGACCAGGTCATCCAACTCGCCGAGGGCGGCTCGGCCCGAGTGGATCGCTAGCAACCGGACGGTCCGCCCCCAGCGGCCGACGAGCCTCACGTCACTGGACGCAGAACAGGTTGCCTTCGGGATCGGCCATCGTGGCATGGAAGGCGCCCGGCTCATCGATCCGGTACTGCTCGGTGGCACCGAGTGTGGTCAGCCGGGCCACCTCGGCCTCGATCCGGTCGCGTCCGACGTTGAGATCCAGGTGCAGCTTGTTCTTGCCCGGTGCACGGTCGGGCACGGCGACGAACAGGATCCGGCGGCCGGCCCCGCGAGGTCCGTCCACGTCGTCGGGATGCTTGATGCCGGTCCCGATGCGCCACGCCAGGCGGCCGTCGATCTCGACGGTGTCCCGCTCACGGTCGGCGAACCCCGCAGCAACGACCGCTTCGACGAAGTCGTGGCCGTCCTCGATCAGGTAGCCGAGCGCTGCGGCCCAGAAGGCCGCCTGCGCGTGCGGGTCGTCGCAGTCGACGGTGAGTTGGGTGTTGATGGGTGTCTCCGGGCCGCCGGCCAGGGCGCTGTAGGCCAGGTCGGGCCACTGCGGTTGCGTCATGCTCGCCTCCGTCCTTGTTGGTCCCGACCCACCCTAACGACCCCCCCACGGCCTTGAAGGCGCACCGGAGGTTCGGTGGCTTCGTCATCACCACCAACTCCGATAACGTCTCGAACTACACGCTTTCGCCCTCGGGTGGCCGGCGACGTTCCTCATCGGGAACCAGCCGTGGCGTGGCGGTTGGCACGACCGGGTGGCCAACACGATCGTCATCGAGAGTGAGGTCCCCGATGCATCCCCAGAAGGTGATTGGCCTCATCGGTGGCATGTCGTGGGAGTCCACAGCCGAGTACTACCGCTTGGCCAACGAACTGGTCCGCGACCGCCTCGGCGGCCTGCACTCAGCGCGACTGCTGTTGGCTTCGGTCGATTTCGCCGACATCGAACGTCTCCAGGCCACCGGCGAGTGGGACGCGGCCGGCGAGCGGCTCGCCGACATCGCCCGCTCCCTCGAGGCCGGCGGCGCAGAAATCCTGCTGCTGTGCACCAACACCATGCACAAGGTGGCTCCGGCCATCGAGGCGGCCACCAGCATCCCGTTCCTGCACCTGGCGGATGCCACCGCGTCGGCCGTCCAGGCTGCAGGCATCGACACGGTGGGGCTGCTCGGGACGGCCTTCACCATGGAGCAGACCTTCTACTCCGAGCGGCTCGAGCGGCACGGCCTGCGGGTCCTCGTGCCCGAGGCCGCCGATCGCGCCGAGGTGCACCGCGTGATCTACGACGAGCTCTGCCGGGGCCAGGTGCTCGACTCCTCACGGGACGCGGTCAGCGCCGTCATCAGCCGGCTCGCCGACGCCGGCGCCAGGGGCGTCATCCTCGGATGCACGGAGCTCGAGCTCCTGATCAGCCAGGCCGACAGCCAGATCCCCACGTTCCCGACCACGCGCCTGCACGTCGAGGCCGCGATCCAGGCAGCCTTCTCCTGAGCCCCGCCGGTGATCGCCGGTACCCGGCGTTCACGAGCGCGCTCATGTCATTCCGGTCGTCGTTCTCTTGCGGAGTATTAACAACTTTCTCAGGAACCGTTAGGGTTTGGCCAGCCCCAGCGATCCGTGCAACGAGCCCAGGTGAGTGTGAGATGAATACGCCCGTGACCAGCGATTCTGTAACGGGGTCCGCGGCCATGCCATCCCGACGCGCCGCTCTCGGTCTGGCCGTGGCCGGCGGCCTCGCCCTGTCGAGCGTCGGACAGCCCGCCACGGCGTTCGCCGCTCCCCCGGCCATCCCGATGGCCCCAGTGATGCCGGAATGGATTTCGGACCTGGCCGGCGGCCTGGACCTGAAGTCCACCCGCACATGGCACCTCGCCCGTCGCGTTGCCCCGGCCCCCACAAAAGCCGTTGTGAACGAGATCAAGGCCGTCGGCTACAACGCCTGGATCGACCGGCAGTTGAACTGGAAGAAGATCAGCGACGCCAAGGCCGACGGGCTGGTCAAGAAATACCTCAGCTTCACCACCATGACTGGCATGCAAGTCGTCAAAGCCTCCAGGGACATGGCCTGGAAAGCCGGCAAGGCGCTGAGCATCTCGCGCACCGTCCGCCACGTATTCACGAAGCGCTACCTGTACGAGTCGATGGTCGACACCATGGGCGACCACCTCTACGTCGCTGCAGAGGGCAAGTGTGAGGACCTCGTCGCCTGGTACGACTGGGCGGTCCTGCGCAAGTACGCCCTCGGGAAATTCTCCACAATGCTCTACACGGCCATGCGGCACCCGGCCATGCTGGTCTACCTCGACAACCACCTGAACTCCAAGGACAACCCGAACGAGAACCTGGGACGCGAGCTGCTCGAGCTCCACACCGTCGGCGTCGGCAACTACGACGAGACCGACGTGCGGCAGTCGGCGCTGATCCTCACCGGCCACAGCTTCAACTGGGCAAAGCGGGCCTACCACTATGCGCCGGGCGACCACTACACGGGTCCGGTGAAGGTGATGGGGTTCACCCATCCCAACGCCACCGCTGCCGACGGCCCGGCTGTGCTGCAGGCCTACCTCTCCTACCTCGCGCACCATAAGGGGACGGCGCACCACATCGCCCACCGGCTGGCCGTCCGCTACGTCTCCGACAACCCGCCGGCCGAACTGGTCGACCGCCTGGCGCAGGTGTACTTGGACAACAGTACGAACCTTGCCCCGGTGATGCGTGCCCTGCTGCTCAGCCAGGAGTTCGAGGACTCCGTCGGCGAAAAGTGGAAGCGCCCGCAGGAGACCATGGCCACGATGATCAAGGTTCGCAAGCCCAGCACACTGAAGCCCGCGGCCAAGCAGACCGGCAACATCTGGAACATCACCGGGAATGTCCAGTGGCTGCTCTACCTGGAGAACCACCAGCCGCGGATGTGGCCGGTGGTCAACGGCTACCCCGACCAGGCCCAGGCCTGGATGGCGACGCAGGCGCTGCTGGCCCACTTCTATTCGGCCAACGCCCGCGTGAATTGGGGCAACGACAAGGAGTTCCCGTCGAAGTCGTGGGCGAGCGCGCTCGGCGTCAAGAAGGGCATGACGGCGGAGGACGCGGCGACGAAGATCACCACCGACCTCACCGGCTTCACCTGGAACGCCAAGCACCTGGCGCTTGTGAGCGCACGGATCAAGGGCGACGGGCCGTCGAAGCTGACCGGCGACCAGATCGAGTACAACCTCGGCAAGACGATCCACTTCGTGCTCTGCTCCCCTTACTTCAAGATCCGCTGAGAGGACACCCGGATGCCCAACAACACACCGGACGTCACCCTCTGGCGCGGCGAGGCCCTGCTGCACGAGGACCTGGTCACCCCGCTGCACGACCATGAGGAGTCGCGCAACCGGCTGCTGGCCACCATCGACGGAAGAACCCGCGTGGTCAGCCCAGAGCAGGCCAACTCCCTGGTTGAAACGATGCGACCCAGCAGGGGGATCGAAGACGTCGAGCACACTCCCACCGGCCCCCGCTTCGCACGGCGTGGGCTGTTCCGCGGATCGCTGATCGGGCTCGGCGGCCTGCTCGCCGCCTCGGCTGCCCCCCGCTACTCCTTCGCAGCCGACTCCGGACGCGACCTGCTGGTCTGCGTCTTCCTGCGGGGTGGGTTCGACGGGCTTTCTGCCGTCGGGCCGGTCGGTGACGCCGCCTACAACAAGGCCCGCGGCAACCTGCGGATCGACTCCGGGCTCGCACTGGGGTCCACGCACGTGCTCAACAAGAACTTCTCCGCCCTGAACCCGGTGTGGAACGCTGGAGAGATGGCCGTCGTGCTGGGCTCCGGCCACCCCGACGTCACCCGCTCCCACTTCGAAGATCAGGACCTGTGCGAGCGTGCCGCCAAGGCCAACGTGCGCTCCGGCTGGATCGGACGCCACATCGCGAGCTCCTCCGACGCGTCCGGCACCTTCCGGGCGATCACCCTCGGCTCGCGCGTTGTGATGTCGCTGACCACCAGCGCCTACCAGTCGCTGGCCATGTCGAGCGTGGCCTCCTTCACGCTCGAGTCGTCCTGGAACGATGGCCCGAAGCTGATGGCCGACCTCGAGGCTGTCTACGGCGACACCGGTGACGTGATGGCCGGCCAGGTGAAGGCGACCCTCGACGCCGTGACCAGCCTCGACAGCATTCGCAAGCAGACCTACACACCGGCCAACGGCGCGAGCTACAACAAGGACTCGAGCTGGCACACCGGACTCCAGGACATCGCCCGGCTGGCCAAGGCCAACCTCGGCATGGAGGTTGCCTGCATCGACTACGGCGGCTGGGACATGCACCAGAACATCGGGCTGCCGACCAACGCCCAGGGCCAGTTCTCGAGCATGGCGAAGGACTTCGCCACCGGTTTGGCGGCCTTCCGCACGGACCTCGGCACCCGCTGGAACAAGGTGACCGTGGTCACGATGAGCGAGTTCGGGCGCCGGGTGGAGATCAACGGCGATGGCGGCGCCGACCACGGCCACGGCAACGTGATGTTCCTGATGGGCGGCGCCATCTTGGGCGGCAAGGTCTACGGCTCGATGCCGACACTGACTGCCGGGAACCTCAACGACGGCGACGTGCCGATCACAACCGACTACCGGCAGGCCCTTTCCGAGATCGTCAGCAAGCGGCTGCTCAACGACAAGCTCGACACCGTCTTCCCCGGCTTCACCCCGGGCGCATCGCTGGGCATCGCCTAGTCAGCGGAAAGCTCGAGGCCCAGCCATTCGGCGAGTCCAGCGAGTTCCGCGTCCACTCCTGCTCTGACCACCGCGCTGAACGGCTCGTCCTCGTGGACGGCTTTCACCACCAGCCGCCCGGCCTTCCGATCGGCGGTGGCATCCAGCTTGCCCACCAGGCGGTCAGCGTGGAGGACCGGCAGCGCGTAATAGCCCCACCGCCGCGCGGCGGCCGGCTTGTACATCTCCAGGACGTACTCGAAGCCGAACAGCTGCTTCGCCCGAGCCCGGTCGTGGACGAGCCGGTCGAAGGGTGACAGCAACGCCGTCCGTCCGGTGAAGGGCCGGTCGAGCTGTTCTGGATCCACCCGCCACTGCCCGCGGATCCCCCGCACCACGGCGGGCACTCCCGAGTGGTCGGCCTGGTAGGGCTCCCCCGGGACGATCGTGCCTCCCGTCCGCACGATGCCGGACGCCCGGAGCCGCAACTCCTCGCGCTGCCGCAGCGCGTCCGCCCTCTCCGGCAGCACCAGCCCGGACGGGTAGACCCGCTCGGCGAGGTCGAACAGGCGCTGGCGTCCGACCCGTCCCGAGACAGCCACCTCGCCGGTGAGGGTCAGGAACTCCAGCATCTGCGTGACGTTGCGGTCACGCGTCCAGCCGGTCGAACGCCACCCGACGACCGCGGTGTCGGGCAGGTCACGGGACAGCGACTCCCCGCGCTCGCGAAGCGCAGCCAGCAGGTCGCGCCGAAAGCTGTCGTTGGCCTTCAGCCACTCCCGGTGCCGGCCGTGCAACGGCCAGCCGGCCAGGGAACCGAGCACGGCGGGCAGCTGCGACATCGGGCGGACGAAGGCGTCCAGTTCGAACAGCTCGCGGGCACGCACCGCCTCGTCCAGCTGGGCCGGGTGGTAGCCGTTGCCCAGTCGGCTCCACGCCACCAGGTCGGCGCTGGGTGCGACGGCAGCGGTGGGGTCGAGCTGCAGGAGGTTCAGCCGCTCCACAAGGCCGACGAGCCCAACGGGCACGTCGGCGTCGAGCAGCTGGGCCCGGACGGCGATCCGACGGGCGTCGCCGATGTCAAGTTCCACCACCATCGGCCTACCCTAGGCGAAGGCCTCCACCGGCGGTTCAGTCTTCGCAGGCGATCACATGTCGGGAATGTGCCAACGCCCGACCCCTGCCCTAGTTTGGCATCACACCCAACCTCGGGAGTTGCCCATGCCCCTGCCCAAGCTCGCCCGCGCGACGGTCGTCGCGACCGCAACAGCCATGCTTGCGATTGCGCTGCCCTCGCCCGGTTCGGCGACGACGCTCGGCAACGACGGCAAGCCGATCGTCAACGCCGCCGGGTCCACCCTGCTGGTGGTCGCGCACCGTGGCGGAGCGTTGGAGTGGCCGGAGAACTCGCTCGAGGCGTTCACCGGCAGCGCCGAAGCCGGGTACGACGGCATCGAGACCGACCTGGCATGGACCAAGGATGCCCAACCGGTGATGAGTCACAACGACGAGCTGCCGGACCGCTGCACAAGTACGGGCAAGAAGATCCACCTGCTCACTGCTGCACAGGTGGCGCAGGTGCGCTGCGCAAACCTCAAGGGCGACAAGGTCGTGCCGATCCCGACGTTCGCCCAGCTCGCGCAGGTGCTGGCCGCCCACCCGGACATCGCCCTGCATCTCGACCTGAAGTCCTACGCCGGGCAGTCGTTCGCGGGCAAGCGCACCTACGCCACCCGGGCGATGGCCCTGCTCAAGAAGTACGGGCTCCTCGGCCGCACCCGGATCCTCACGTTCTACTGGTCCTCGATGCTGCCGGTGATCCGCAAGGTGTCGCGTTCGATCTTCGTGACCGCCTACGACGGCGCTTCCTTCGACCTCGACCTGGCCCGCGTCCGGCTGGCCGACCGTCTGGGCGCCAACTCCTACGCGCCCCGGATGACCCACACCTCTGCCTACCTCGCCCGCTACGTGCGGTCGAAGGGCCTGGACGTCGCACCGTACGAGGTCATCGGCGCAGAGCAACTGGCATTCACCATTCATTACGGCGGCAAGACCCAGTTCCTGCTCACCGACGAGCCCGCGATCCTCCAGCGCAGCCTGATCGACGGCACCACTGCCATCGACCCGGTGGCCGTACCCACGATCACGACCCTGCCGGCGCCGGTGAAGGTCAGCAGCGGCACCTACAAGGCCGGGGTGCGGCACTACCCTCGCGTCCTCGGCACAGCGGTGCCAACTGCTGACCGACCCATGCTCGACACGGTGACCGTCGCAGTCACGGTCAGCAAGGGTCCGGGCAAGGGGACGCTCCACATTGGTCCGCGCTCCGCGACCTACGGCAGCCTCTCCGTCGGTCTGCCCAAGGGCACAAAGACGCTCACCCTGAAGGTGCCGGTCGGCAACAGCGGCGACCTGCGCATCTCCACGACGAGGACCGTGAAGCTCAGGGTCTTGGTCGTCGGCTACACCCGGGTGCGGTTCCCTGAGCGTTCAAGCGTCGGCGCCAACGTTGTAGGAAAGCATGCGCCAGGGGTCCTCGCCGGGGCGTAGCACCATCCAGTGGCAGTTCACCAGGCCACCGAAAAGGCGGGCGTGGGAGTAGTCCAGGCCCATCAGCAGCAGCGCGCCGACGCGCAGCGACAGCCCGTGGCCGACCACCAGCAGCACCTCGCCGTCGGCGCTAGCCTCGGCGTGGTCGAGGACGGCCAGGGCCACCCGCTGCCCCGACTCTGTGGCGCTCTCCCCGGTCGGCGAGCGGCGGAAGTCGCGGCCCTCCCGGATTGCCGGCCAGAAGTCGGGAACGCTCTGGCCGATGTGGTCGATGCTCATCCCGGCCCAGGAGCCCACGTCGACCTCACGCAGCCGTGCGTCCGTCTGCACGGTCATGCCCCACCCGGTGGTGATGAGCTCCGCGGTCTCGGACGCCCGGAACAGGTCGGAGCTGATCGCGCTGGTGATGCCGGCGCCGCTCAGCAGCGCACCGGCGGCCGCAGCCTGTTGGCGTCCGGCGTCGTTCAGCGGAATGTCGGCGTGCCCCTGGAAGCGTCCGCCGTCGTTCCAGTCGGTGACACCGTGGCGCAACAGGATGATCCTGCCTGCGGTCATTCCGGGGCCGGCTCCGGCTCCGCGTCGAGGGGACCGAGGTCCAGGCGGGGGCAGTCCTTCCAGAGACGCTCCAGCGCGTACAGCGCCCGCGCCTCGGAATGCTGGACGTGCACCACGACGTCGAGGAAGTCCAGCAGCACCCAGCGGTTCTCCCGGTCACCCTCCCGGCGGACGGTCTTCACGCCGGCCTTGAGGAGGGCGTCCTCGATCCCGTCCACCACCGCACCGACCTGGCGCTCGTTGGTGGCGGCCACGATCAGGAAGATATCGGTGATCGCCAGGCGCTCGGAGACGTCGAAGGCCACCGGGTCGAGGGCCTTCTTTTCTACGGCTGCCCGGGCGGCGATGCGGGCGATCTCAAGGGCGTGCTCGGTTGCGGTCACTTGACTCCTCTGGGGCGGTAGAGCCCGCGCTTGGCGATGTACTGGACGATGCCGTCGGGTACCAGGTACCACAGCGGCAGGCCCTGCGCGACGCGTTCGCGGCACGCAGTGGACGAGATGGAAAGGGCAGGCACTTCGAGCAGTGTGACCTTGTCCTCGGGCAGGTGGGCGATGTCGCTCTCTCCGAGCGGGACGCCCGGCCGGGACACCCCGACGAAGTGGGCGAGGTCGAACAGCTCGTCCACGCCCTTCCAGGTGAGGATCTTGCTGAGGGCGTCGGCACCGGTGATGAAGAACACGTCCGGCCCGGCCCCGCGCAACTTCCGGATGTCCCGGAGGGTGTCGACGGTGTAGGTGTCCCCGGGACGCTCGATGTCGACCCTGCTCACCGAGAATCGCGGGTTCGACGCCGTGGCGATGGTTGTCATCAGGTACCGGTCCTCGGCCTGCGAGACGACCTTGTCAGCCTTCTGCCACGGGTGGCCGGTGGGCACGAAGACCACCTCGTCGAGGGCGAAGCGTGCCTGCACCTCGCTGGCAGCCACCAGGTGGCCGTGATGGATCGGGTCGAATGTGCCACCCATCACTCCCAGGCGCAGGCGTCTGGTGCCGCTCTGCTCCCAGGCGATCGGGGTTTCGCTCATTTGGCGTGCGGCCGGCCCTTGCCCACCTGGCGGACGAAACCCAGACCTGTCGCGAGGATCGCGACGGCCAGCCCGCCGATCACGGCGGGGACGGTGACGTCGTAGACGACGGCCTGCAGGACGGTGTGCATGCCGCGGATCCTACACGGGGCCGCGCTCGGCCCGCCTCCCCGCGTCCCGCCCACCCCACCCTCGCTCCCGAAAAGCGCGCTTGCCCCCGAAGTTCCGGGGGTAAGCGCGCGTTTCGGGAGCGGAGGCGGGAAACGGGAGGGAACCGAAGGCTCAGGACCGGGTCTGGCCGTCGCCGTCGACGATGTACTTGGTGGACGTCATCTCGGTGAGGGCCATCGGACCGCGGGCGTGCAGCTTCTGGGTGGAGATGCCGATCTCCGCTCCGAACCCGAACTCGCCGCCGTCGACGAACCGGGAGGAGGCGTTGACGAGCACAGCCGCGGCGTCCACCTCTGCGGTGAACCGGTCGGCAGAGGCCCGGTCGGCGGTGATGATGGTCTCGGAGTGACCCGTGGTGTGCACCCGGATGTGCGCGATCGCCTCGTCGAGCGACCCGACGACGTCGCAGGCCAGGTCGAGCGACAGGTACTCGTCGTCGAACTCGTCCGGCCCGGCCGGCACGACAGCTGCGGAGTAGGCCTGCACCTCTGGGGTCCCATGGACGGTGACACCGGCGTCGGCGAGGGCAGCCAGCGCCTTCGGCAGGAAGGCCGGCGCCGCCGACGCGTGCACCAGCAGGGTCTCCAGCGAGTTGCACACGCTGGGGCGCTGGACCTTGGCGTTGAGCATGATGGCGATCGCCATGTCGTGGTCGGCGCTGGCGTCGACGAACAGGTGGCAGTTGCCGGTTCCGGTCTCGATCACCGGCACCTTCGAATGTTCGACAACAGCGTTGATCAGGCCGGCCCCGCCCCGCGGGATCAGCACGTCCACAAGGCCACGGGCGGCCATCATCTCGCCGGTGACGCTGCGGCCACCCTCGACCAGCTGCACGGCGTCCGCCGGCAGCCCGGACGCGGCGAGCCCTTCGCGCAGCGCGGTCACGACCGCCCGGTTGGAGTTCAGCGCCGACGACGACCCGCGCAGCAATGCAGCGTTGCCCGACTTGAGGCTGATGCCGGCGGCGTCGGCGGTGACGTTGGGCCGCGCCTCGTAGATGATCCCGACCACGCCGAGCGGCACTCGCACCTGCCGGACGCGGACGCCGTTGGCGTTCGTCCAGCCGCGCACCACATCACCGACCGGGTCGGGCAGCCCGGCCAGCGAGCGCAGCCCGGCCACCATGCCGTCCACGCGGACTGCGGTGAGGGCGAGGCGATCGACGAGGGACTCGTTGGTGTCGGCCAGCCGGGCTGCGTCCACATCCTCGGCGTTGGCAGCAAGGATGGCGTCCGTCGCCGCGGCGAGGGCGTCAGCCATGGCATGCAGGGCCGCGTCCTTCTGGGCACGGGTGAGCACGGCGAGCGCGCGGCTGGCGATCCTTGCCCGCCCGGCCTGGTCGGCGAAAGTCATGAGTGACAGATTACTGGCTCAGACGCCTGAGCGGTCCCGGGTCCGGGCACGGACGAACGCCCGCATCTCCTCCCGGGTCGGCACGAGGAACGAGCGCAGTCCCAACTGTCGCAGCAGCCACCAGACCAGGTTGACACTCGTGATGCCAAGCGTGGTGGTGGCGGTGATCATCGTGCCCGCGTCGACGACCAGCGAGCCCCACCACAGCCACAGCGCCTGGTTCAGCACTCCCGCGATCAGGAAGAACGGTGAGACGCCGGCTACTCGTGGCGAGCGAATCAGCTCGAGGGTCTGGCCGACGGTGGCGAAGAAAGCCGGCCAGAGCGCCACCATGCCGTACACGGCTGTGCCGAAGATCACGTCCGTGGCGATCATCCCGATGCCCAGCAGGATGCCTGGCAGCAGCACCTTTGGTAGCGGGCGACCCAGCTCGCGTGACATCAGGAACAGGATCGGCAGGGTCGAGGCGAGTCCAAGCACGTTGGGCAGGATCAGGTTCAGCTGGCCGAGGATGACGCCGTGTGATGTCCAGCCGATGTTGAGCCCGAGGATCACCTGCCAGGCCGGCAGCGAAAGGCCCTCGACGTTGCGAGTGCGGGCCAGCCTGATCATCTGCGGCAGTCCGAGGACGGTGCCGACGAGCGCCGCGGCCCAGCCGACGAGGATGACCGGGGTCACGGCTTCTTCTTCCTCGGCCTGACGATCAGGTCATCGCGGTGCACGACCTCGCGGTCGAAGGGTGCGCCGAACTCGGCCACCAGATCAGGGGTGCTCCGGCCGATGATGCCGGTCAACTCGCTGGCGTCATAGCCGACCAGCCCGCGCGCGATCTCCTTGCCTGCCTCCGACACCAGCCGCACGGGGTCGCCGGCAACGAAGATGCCGCGGACGGCGGTGATGCCGGCGGCAAGGAGGGAAGCCTTGCGCTCGGTGAGTGCCTTCACCGCACCCGCGTCCAGCACCAGTTCGCCCTGGGCCACCGAGGCGTAGGCCAGCCACATCAACTTGCGGGCGCGCCGTTTGCCGGTGGCCAGGAACAGGGTGCCCACGGGTTCGCCGGCCAGGGCCGCGCCGACATTGTTCGCTGCGGCGAGCACGACCGGAATCCCCGAGGCGGTGGCGATCCGCGCAGCCTGCAGCTTGGTCTCCATGCCGCCGGTGCCGATCGCTGCGCCGCGTCCGCTGGTGTCGACGTCGAGGTCGTCCATGTCCTCGACAACGGCGATCGGTCGGGCGTCCGGACTGGACGGGTGCGCGCTGTAGAGCGAGTCGACGTCGCTGAGCAGCACCAGCGCGTCCGCGCCCACCAGGTGCGCGACCAGTGCGGCGAGGCGGTCGTTGTCGCCGAACTTGATCTCGTGGGTCGCAACGGTGTCGTTCTCGTTCACGACCGGCACCACCCCCAGCTCCAGCAACCGGGTGAAGGTGCGCAGCGCGTTGCGGTAGTGGTCCTGCCGGGCGACGTCCTCGACGGTGAGCAGTACCTGGCCGACGGTGATGTCGTGCCGGGCGAACAGCGCGCTGTAGTGGCCGACGAGCAGGCTCTGGCCCACGGACGCGGCGGCCTGCTTGCTCGCCAAGTCACGCGGGCGGTGCTTCATGCGCAGCGGACCCATTCCTGACGCCATCGCGCCCGAGGAGACCAGCACCACGTCCTGGCCCCGACGCCGGGCGGCGGCCAGCGCGTCCACGAGCCCTTCGAGGCGCGTCATGTCGAGCGCGCCGGAGCCGTCCGTCAGCGAGGAGGACCCGACCTTCACCACCAGCCTGCGCGCACCCGTGATCTCGGTCCGCGGGCTGGTGACAGCGGACCCGGCGGACTCAGTCATCCTCTTCGGCACCGAACCCTGCGGCGGCGAGCCGGGTCGGACGTTCGGCCTCCCGCGCAGCTTCGCGCTCCTCTGCCTTGGCCGCGTGGTACTCGGCGTCCTTGACCCGGCGCCGCTGCGCGGCCGGACGATCGGAAATCAGGCGCTGGTCCTCGCCGCGGCGGGACAGGATCTCTGCGCCGATCTCCACCTGCGGGGCGAAGTCGAAGACCACAGGGTTGTCGGCACCGATGGCGACAGCGTCGCCGGCGAGGGCTCCCATGGCCAGCAGTTCCTCCTCGATGCCTAGCCGGGCGAACCGGTCGGCGAGGTAGCCCACGGCCTCGGCGTTGGCGAAGTCGGTCTGCCGAACCCACCTCTCGGGCTTCTCGCCCCGGACGCGCCACACGAAACCGCCATCGCCGTCGCCTTGGCGCGTGATGGTGAACTCCGGCCCGGACGCGGCCAGCTCGGGCCGGATCACGATCTTCTTCGGCGCCACCTTGGGGGCTTCTGCCCGCCGTCGGGCGACCAGGTCGGCCATGGCGAAGGTGATGGCCTGCAGCCCAGCCCCGCTCTTGGTGGAGATTCCGAAGACCTGCAGCCCGCGGGCCCTGATGTCCTCGGCCACGATCTCGGCCAGCTCGCCGCCGTCGGGCACGTCGATCTTGTTGAGGGCAACCATCCGCGGACGGTCCTCGAGACCGCCGTGCGCGGTCAGCTCAGCCTCAATGACGTCGAGGTCGGTCAGCGGGTCGCGTCCGGGCTCGTAGGTGGCGCAGTCGATGACGTGCACGATGGCCTGGCAACGCTCGATGTGGCGCAGGAAGTCGTGGCCGAGGCCGCGGCCCTCGCTGGCGCCCTCGATCAGGCCGGGCACGTCTGCGACCGTGAAAGTGGTGTCTCCGGCCACGACGACGCCGAGGTTCGGGATGAGCGTTGTGAACGGGTAGTCGGCGATCTTCGGCCGGGCCCGGGAGATGGCTGCGATCAAGGACGACTTGCCGGCGCTGGGGAAACCGACCAGCCCGATGTCGGCAACCACCTTCAGCTCGAGGGTGATCTGGCGGGACCCGCCATCCTCGCCGAGCAAGGCGAAGCCCGGCGCCTTGCGAGCCTGCGAAGCCAGGGCGGCATTGCCGAGCCCGCCCTTGCCACCCGCAGCGACGACGACCTCCGCCTCCGGGCCGACGAGGTCGGCGAGGATCACACCCGTCGCCGCGTCGGAGATCAGGGTGCCGTCCGGGACGGTGAGCACGATGTCCTCGCCATTGGCACCATTGTTGAAGTCACCCAGTCCAGGCTTGCCGTTGGCTGCCTTGCGGATCGACTGGCGATGGTATTCGACGAGTGTGGTCAGGTTCGGGTCCACCCTGATGATCACCGAGCCGCCGTTGCCGCCGTTGCCGCCATCCGGTCCCCCGAGGGGCTTGAACTTCTCCCGGTGGATGGACGCGCAGCCATGCCCGCCGTTGCCGGCGGAAACGGTCAGCACTGCTTGGTCGATGAAGGAGGGGATCGCCACAGGCACCCTTAGTCGGAGTTCTGGCTGGTCGGCCCGGTGGGGCCGTCAGTGAGGCTTGAGTCTATCGGTCTCCCCGATCCTCCGGCGGGGCCCAGATCTCGTGGTCGGCAGGGACGGTGGCCTCAGGAGGCGGCTCGGCCTGGGCCGGCGGGCGCGCCGCTGCAGCGACCGTGCCCGGTTCTGGCGGGGCGAACAGCGCCTCGTAGTCGGCGTCACGCACCGGGTCCCTGGGGCCCACCTCGGGCGGGACGGTGGGGTTGGGCGGCGTCATCGCCGCAGCTTCGGGCGTTGTCGCATCGGTGGGCAGCTGCTCTGCGTCCACCTGGAGGGTCGTGCTCAGGTGCCGGTGCCTGCGCACGAGCAGGAGGACCGCCACAGTGAGCGCCACTCCCCCGGCGAAGCCCGCGACCAGCGCCATCACCCACCACTCGGGACCGACGTGGGAGAGGGCGACCACCCGTGAGTTGTCGGGGCTGGCGGCTATCGAGCTTTGGGTCAGCTCGACGCTGTTGCCGGAAACCGTGGTGCCACCGCCTTCCAGCACCTTTCCGGGGAAGGTGATGTCGACCTTGGTCGGCATGTAGTCGTACTGCTGGGGCATCGCCAGGTCGAGCGTCACGTACTCGCCCGTCTGGCTCAGCTGGATCCCGAAGTCCTTCAACGAGTCGAGGTCGATCGTGCCCTGGGCGCGGCAGGTCTGGTTGCCGTCGGATTCAGGGCTGCCCTTGATCACGAGCCCGGCGTACCTGGTGAGCCCGAGGCAGTCGACCTCTGCCTCGGCGAAGACGAGATTGGCCTCGGCCTCGGTCCCCGACCGCACGTCCACGGTGCCATGGACCTCGCATCCGGAAAGGAGCAGTGCGAGCAGGGCGGCGGCGGTGCAGCCGGCGATCCGCTGCCAGGGGCCAAGCATGGGCCGATCCTAGCCAGCCCGCTGGTCCCCGGAGGGATCGGGAGGCCGTGCCCAGGCCGAGAGCTGCAGCGGGTGTGCAGATCGGGCTCCGTGCGGCTCTTCACTGTTCCTCCGGGTCCCGTTCACGGCCTTCCCTTTCGTCGCTTCGCTCAGGCCGGGTGGCCGTGCGAGCCAGGAGGTGTCTTCAGGAGCCGGTCGCGGTGGCCCCGCGCTGGAAGCAGGAACCGGCTCAACCGGAGCGACGACGGTGAGCGGCGCACGGACGATGCCCGCGGCTTCGGCGTCCGCATCGGGGAAGGAGAGGTCGTCCAAGGGCGCCAGTGGATCGCGACGGGGTCGACGCACCAGCGCTACCACGAGGCCGACGATGAGCGTGAGCACGATCCCGGCACCGGTGCCGGCCAGCGCGGCGACCATCCACTGGGGCGGGCCCGGGCTGCGCAGCCCCACCGCGTGCAGCCCACTGCCCTGGGTGAGCGCGCCGAGGTCGGTGATCCGCACCACATTGTCCGAGACGACACCCCGGGAGGCATCCATCACCTTGCCAGGGAACCGGACGTTGATGTCGGCTGCCGGCCAGCTGTCGAGTCCGCCGGAGAGGTTGGCCTGCAGCACGAGGTATTCGGCCGCCGGGGAGATGGTGATGCCGAACGGGCTGAAGTAGGTGGCCTGGGTCTCGCCGGTGACGTGGCATACCTGATCGCCGTACTGATCGATGGTGGTGGTGACCGTCAGCTTCAGCGCGTCGGCGCCGTGCGGGCAGTTGACGTCCGCCCCGGTGACGGTCAGGTCGACGGCGACGCGTTCCTCGGACAGCACGTCGAACGTGCCCTGGGCGTGGCAGCCGGTCAGCAGCGCCCCGGCAAGAGCCAGCCCGAGGCCGGCCACAGCACGGTGCCACCGGGCGTTCATGCACAGATCCTAGGTGGGCCCGAAAAGCAGAAAGGCGGCCCGAGGGCCGCCTTCTGTGAAACTGTTGCCTACTCGGCAGCCTCGATCGCGATGTTCACCACACGGCGACCGCGGCGGGTGCCGAACTCGACCTTGCCCGCGCGCAGCGCGAACAGGGTGTCGTCACCACCACGACCAACGCCCTGGCCAGGGTGGAAGTGGGTGCCACGCTGGCGAACGATGATCTCGCCGGCGTTGACCTGCTGGCCGCCGAAACGCTTCACGCCGAGGCGCTGCGAATTCGAGTCGCGGCCGTTACGGGAGGCTGATGCGCCCTTCTTGTGTGCCATGTCCTTGCCTCAGCTCTCGATCCCGGTGACCTTGACCTGGGTGTAGCGCTGGCGATGGCCCATGCGCTTCCGGTAGCCGGTCTTGTTCTTGTACTTCAGGATGTGGATCTTGGGACCCTTGGTCTCTGCGATCACCTCAGCGGTGACGCTGACCTTTCCGAGCCCCTTGGCGTCGGCTGTGATCTTCTCGCCGTCGACAAGAAGCAGCGGGGTGAGGGCGACGCTGCCGCCAGCCTTCACCTCTACCTTGTCGATCTCAAGGATGTCGCCAACAGCAACCTTGTGCTGGCGGCCACCACTGCGCACGATCGCGTACACGCCCGACCCACTTCCTAAGTTCTATCCCGACAAGCGCACCAGACCCAAGAGGATGGTTCGCGCTCTAGTCAATGCTTCCGACGGCGCAAAGCCTGCTCGATAGGCACCGAGGGTCAAGACTACGGGTCAGCGGTCAGGAGGGTCAAACCGGGGCGACGCGCACGCAGGGGCCGAACGGCCTCAGGTCGACAGCCGTTCGCGCCCGTGTGGTGACCGCCTCTGACCAGGTCCCTCTCCCGCGCTCCCGAAACGTGCCCTCGCCCCCGGAATTTCGGGAGCGTCGGCGTGTTCCGGGAGCGCGGAGGGTCGCTGTCGATTTCCGTGTAGCCGATGGGGCTGATGAGTGTGCCATCCACAGCTCACCGCCACGTCCGATTTCCGCTAGTCCCTGTACTGCCCTGCTGCCATGCTTGCCGGTATGGACTTCGAGCAGCGCTATCGGGCGGTGTCAGCGAGGGACTCCCGCTTCGACGGGGTGTTCGTGACAGCCGTCCGCAGCACCGGCATCTACTGCCGCCCGTCCTGCCCTGCCCGCACTCCCCTCACCCGCAACGTCGAGTTCTTCGCCACCAGCGCCGCGGCCCACGAAGCCGGCTACCGGGCATGCAAGCGTTGCCTGCCGGACGCCGTCCCCGGATCGCCGGAGTGGAACCTGCGCTCCGACGTGGCCGCGAGGGCCATGCGGCTGATCGCCGACGGCCTGGTCGAACGCGAGGGTGTGACCGGCCTGTCGACCAGGCTCGGCTACACGACCCGGCACCTGAACCGCCTGCTCAGCTCCGAACTCGGCGCCGGACCCCTGGCCCTGGCACGCGCCCACCGCGCCCAGACCGCCCGCCAGTTGCTGGTCGCCACCGACCTGCCCGTCAGCGAGATCGCCTTCGCCTCCGGCTTCGGCAGCATCCGGCAGTTCAACGACACGATCGCGGAGGTCTACGACCGCACGCCGTCCCAGCTGCGCGCCACGCGGCGCCACCCGTCACCGGTCGTGGGAGCGTCCACTCACGACCAGGCTGGCATCCGCCTGGTGCTGCCCGTTCGACAGCCGTTCGATGCGCCAGGAGTCTTCGGCTGGCTGGCTGCCCGGGCGGTGCCCGGTGTGGAGCTCGCCGGTGCGCAGTCCTACGCCCGGACGCTCCTGCTGCCCGGCGGCCCGGCCACCTTCGACGTCGAGCCCGAGGGCGAGCGGCTGCGCCTCACCGCGCGGCTGTCCTCGCTCGGCGACCTGCCCTCGCTGATCTGGCGCGTGCGCCGCCTCTTCGACCTGGACGCAGACCCGGTCGGCATCGACGAGGCACTCGGACGCGAGCCGGCTCTGGCCGCCACAGTCGCAGCCACCCCGGGCATCCGGCTGCCCGGCGCAGTGAACGTGCACGAGCTGTTGTTGCGGGCGATGGTGGGCCAGCAGATCTCGGTCGCTGCCGCCCGGACGCAACTGTCCCGGCTCGCCACCGCCGTCGGCACCCCGGTCGCCGGCGCTCCCGAAGGCCTCACCACCCTGTTTCCCACCACCGCCCAGGTCGCCGAGCACGGCAGGGAGGTGCTGACGGGGCCGCGGGCACGGATCGACAACATCGTTGCCACTTGCGAGCTGCTGGGCTCCGGCGAACTCGACCTGGGCTACGCCGACGATCCGGTGGCCCAGCACGACCGTCTCGTCGCCGTCCGGGGCATCGGTGAGTGGACGGCCAACTACGTGGCCATGCGCGTACTCGGCCACCCCGACATCCTGCCCACGGGCGACGTGGCCCTGCGCACCGGTGCCCGCCGACTCGGTCTTCCCGACCACCCCCGCGAACTCGCGGCCTGGGGCACGCACGTCGCCCCCTGGCGCTCCTACGCCAGCCTGCACCTGTGGCGAGCAAGCCTCGCCAGGATTGGAGAGAAATGAAGCTGACCACCCTGGCCACCCCGGATGGACCGTTCACCCTGCTGGCCTCCGACGGCGTCGTGCTTGCCTCCGGCTGGACCGCCGATCCCGAAGCCGTTCTGGCACGGCTGCGCCCCGAACAGCGTCCGGCCGAGGTGTCGGTTGTCGACGCCCACGACCCTGACGTCTCCGGCCCGGCTGCGGCGGTGGGGGCCTACTACGCCGGTGACCTGGCTGCTGTGGACGCGGTTCCGGTTCAGCAGCAGGGCTCCGATTGGCGCCAGCGTGGCTGGCGGCGGCTCCGCGAAATCACCCCGGGAACACCGCTGAGCTATGCCGCCTTCGCCGGCGAGCTGGGCAACCCGGCAGCGGTCAGGGCCGCTGCGAGCATCTGCGCAACCAACGCTCCCGCCTTGTTCGTTCCCTGCCACCGGGTGCTGCGCAGCGACGGTAGCCTCGGCGGCTTCGCCTGGGGCGTGGAGGTCAAGCGCTCCCTGCTCGCCCGCGAGGCCTCACTCGGCTGAGGGCACCGGATCCAGCGCGTCGGCGATGAAGGTGAGCACCGAGCCCACCAGCAACTGCTCGCGCTCGGCCACCCTCGCCGCCGGCAGGCCCTTCGCCGGCGCCAGCGAGTGCGTCGCGCCGGGGACGGGCACGATCCGCTCCCCCGCATAGCCGGCGTCGGCAAGGGCACGGGCGACGTCGGACGGCGTCCCGAACGCGTCGCTGACACCCTGCAGCACCAGCGCGGGCCCGGCAGCGCCGACCAGCTCAGAGACCCGGCTCTTGGCCGGCTTTCCCGGGGGGTGCAGCGGGAACGACAGCAGCACCAGGCCTGCGTCGGCAGCGGAGAAGCAGCGGCATGCGCTCCGGGCGCCGGCACTGCGTCCACCGATGAACAAGACGACCCCCGGCCATAGGGCCCGCACCGCAGCCACAGCGGGCAGCCAGCAACGGTCGAGGCTCGCGGGCGGCCCGGCGACCTTGCGGCCGGCGACCAGCCAGGGCTGGCGGTAACGGGCGACGCTGATGCCAGAAGCGGGCAGCTCGCGCGCCAGCAGCGCCAGGTCCCACGCGTCCTCGCTGCCACCGGCGCCATGCCCAAGGATCAACGCCGCGATCGGCGTCGCGGCTTCGGCGATCACGAGCTCCCCTGGACCGTCCGGGGTGTCCACAGCCAGCTTGGTGCTCATGGGTCCAGTCTCACCGATCCTGGCCCGCAGCGTGGCATGCTGAGGCGACACCGCAGCAAGGGGCGCCGAATGGACTTCTACAACCTCTACAGCCACGGGTTCGCCCGCGTGGCCGCGTGCACCTTCGGGATCCGGATGGTGCAGCCGATGGCAAACGCCGAGGCCGTCCTGGCCCAGGCAACCGAGTGCGCCGACGCGGGCGCGTGCGTTGCCGTCTTTCCCGAGCTCACCCTCACCGGCTACTCCATCGAGGACCTGCTCATGCAGGACACCGTCTTGTCAGCTGTCGAGGACGCCCTCGCCTGGCTGGTGCCGCAGACCGAGGGCCTTGGCTGCGTCGTGGTCGTCGGCGCCCCGCTGGTGAGCCTGAACCGCATCTACAACTGTGCTGTCGTGATCCACCGCGGACGCGTGCTCGGCGTCGTGCCGAAGTCGTACCTGCCCACCTACCGCGAGTTCTACGAGCGCCGACAGATCGGTCCGGGCGACGATGTCACGGGCGAGATCCGTATCGCCGGTGAGGACGTCCCGTTCGGGGCGGACCTGTTGTTCGCCGCCGACGACGTGCCGGGCTTCGTGCTGAACGTCGAGATCTGCGAAGACATGTGGGTACCGATCCCGCCGAGTGCAGAGGCGGCCCTCGCCGGCGCGACCGTGATCGCCAACCTTTCCGGCAGCCCGATCACTGTTGCCAAGGCCGAGGAACGCAAGCTGCTGTGCGCATCGGGCTCTTCCCGGCTCATCACCGGCTATGTCTATTCCGCCGCCGGTGAGGGTGAGTCCTCCACCGACCTCTCCTGGGACGGCCAGACTCTTGTCTACGACACCGGGACGCTCCTGGCCGAGTCCGAGCGGTTCCCCTCGGGTCCGCGGGCCTCTATCGCCGACATCGACCTGGGCACGATCGTGCAGAACCGGTTGCGGATGGGCACCTTCGACGACAACCGCCGCACCCACGCCGAGCGCACGGGCGAGTACCGAACGGTGTCCTTCGAGCTGGTTCCTGCCACCGGTGATCTCGGCCTGCGTCGACCGATGGCCCGCTTCCCGTTCGTCCCCGCCGACGCCACCCGGCTGGCCCAGGACTGCTACGAGGCCTACAACATCCAGGTCAGCGGGCTCGTGCAGCGGTTGAAGGCCATCGGTCAGCCCAGGATCGTCATCGGCGTCTCCGGCGGACTGGATTCCACCCACGCCCTGATCGTCGCCGCCCGTGCCATGGACAGGCTCGGCCGGCCGCGTACCGACATCCTCGCTTTCACCATGCCCGGCTTCGCCACGTCCGCGCACACCAAGAACAACGCCACCGCGCTGGCCACCTCACTCGGCGTGACCTTCGCGGAGCTCGACATCACCCAGACAGCCCGGCTGATGCTGGATGGGCTCGACCACCCGTTCGCCGACGGCGACCCTGTTTACGACGTCACGTTCGAGAACGTCCAGGCCGGCCTGCGTACCGACTACCTGTTCCGGCTGGCCAACCAGCGCGGCGGTATCGTCCTTGGCACTGGCGACCTGTCCGAGCTCGCGCTGGGCTGGTGCACCTACGGGGTCGGCGACCAGATGTCGCACTACAACGTGAACGGCGGAGTGCCGAAGACCCTGATGCAGCACCTCATTCGCTGGGTGATCACCTCCCAGCAGTTCGAGGACGCCGTGTCGACGACGCTGCAGGCGATCCTCGAGACGGAGATCACGCCGGAACTCGTCCCGGTTGGCGAGGGCGAGACGCCGCAGTCGACGCAGGCGGCGATCGGTCCGTACAGCCTGCAGGACTTCAACCTGTTCCACGTCCTGCGCCACGGCATGAAGCCGTCGAAGATCGCATTCCTCGCCTGGCACGCCTGGCGGGACGCCGAGACCGGCGCCTGGCCGGAGGGCTTCCCGCACGACGAGCGGACGGCCTACGACCTGGCTACCATCAAGAGCTGGCTGGCGGTGTTCTGCGAGAGGTTCTTCGGCTTTGCCCAGTTCAAGCGCTCCGCCCTGCCGAACGGACCGAAGGTGGTGCGCGGCGGGTCGCTGTCGCCGCGCGGTGACTGGCGGGCGCCGTCGGACACCTCCGCCGATCTGTGGCTGGCCGACCTGGACAACGTCCCCAACGATTGAACTGAAGCAGACGAGCCCGCCGGGACGTCGGTTCCGGCGGGCTCGTGCTCGTGCTGACTACTCGGACGCGGTCGCGACCAGCTCTTCCGCCAAGGGCGCGTCCTCGACCAGGGCCTCGACGGCGGGCGCCTCGACGGGAGCCTCGGCGACAGGGACCTCAACAACCGGCGCCTCGAACACCTCGGTCTCGACGACGACGGCCTCGAGCGGGGCCTCCACAACAGCCTCGAGAACCTGCGACTCGGTGACGGCCTCGACCGGTTCGGCAACCGGAGTCGGCCCAACGGCTTCCAGTGCCCGCGCTGGCGAGCCCGACGTGCCACGCGAGCGACCAGGCCGACGGCTGGCTGGCTGGCTGGCTGGCTGGCGGGTGTTGCGGCGCCCGGCCTCCCGGTCGCCACCGTCGGCGGGTGCCTGAGTTGCCACCGGGACGTCGTGGACGTGGTAACCGCGGCCCTTGCAGGTCTCGCACGGCACGGTGAAGGCCTCGGCGAGACCGGTGCCGATCTTCTTGCGGGTCATCTGCACCAGGCCTAGCGAGGTGACCTCTGCCACCTGGTGGCGGGTCCGGTCGCGGCCAAGGCACTCGACCATTCGGCGCAGCAGCAGCTCGCGGTTGGCGGGGAGCACCATGTCGATGAAGTCGATCACGATGATGCCGCCGATGTCGCGCAGTCGCAGCTGACGGACGATCTCCTCAGCTGCCTCGAGGTTGTTCGACGTTACGGTCGCCTCGAGGTTTCCCGACGTCCCGGTGAACTTGCCGGTGTTGACGTCGACGACGGTCATGGCCTCGGTGCGGTCGATGATCAGCGAGCCGCCGGACGGCAGGAACACCTTGCGCTCAAGGGCCTTCGCCACCTGCTCGTGCACCCGGAAAGAGCTGAACATGTCGCCCTTGGACGTCCGGTCCCAGTGCTCCAGGCGGGTCGCCAGGTGCGGCGCCACATGCTCCACGTAGGCGTCCACGGTGTCGTAGGCGTCGTCGGCCTTGCCGTTGCCGTCGATGATCAGCGCGCCAAAGTCCTCGGTGAACAGGTCACGGACGATCCGGACGGTCAGGTCGGGCTCGGCGTAGAGCTGTGCCGGCGCCTGGCCACCCTTGACCTTCTTCTCCAGCACCTCCCACTGAGCCTTCAGCCGGTTGACGTCGCGGATCAGTTCCTCTTCGCTGGCCCCCTCGGCGGCAGTGCGAACGATGACGGAAGCGTCCGGGCCGATCAGCTCGTCGAGGATGCTCTTGAGTCGACGCCGCTCGGCCTCGGGCAGCTTGCGGGAGATCCCGGAAAGGTGGCCGCCGGGTGAGTAGACGATGTAGCGGCCGGGAATCGAGATATGCGAGGTCAGCCGCGCGCCCTTGGCGCCGACCGGGTCCTTGCTCACCTGCACCAGCACCTGCTGGCCGGACTTGAAGACCCGCTCGACCTTCCGGTCATGGCTGGAGACGCCGAAGGACTCCCAGTCGACCTCGCCGGCGTAGAGCACGGCATTGCGACCGCGGCCGATGTCGACGAACGCCGCCTCCATCGACGGCAGCACGTTCTGGATGCGGCCGAGGTAGATGTTGCCGATCATCGACGTTGCCGATGCCCTGTCGACATAGTGCTCGACCAGGATCCCGTCCTCGAGCACGGCGATCTGGGAGTAGTCGTCCGTCTGGCGGATAAGCATGCGGCGGTCGACCGACTCGCGGCGCGCAAGGAACTCCGACTCGCTCAGGATCGGCGTACGTCGACGGCCGGCCGTCCGGCCGTCACGACGGCGCTGCTTCTTGGCCTCCATCCGGGTGGAGCCTTCGATGCCGGTGACCTCGTCGCTGGTGCTGACGCCACGACGGCGCGGCTCGCGGACACGGACGACCACGTCGATCGTTTCGTCCTCTACCTCACCGGTGTCCTCACCGCGACGGCGACGGCGGCGACGACGACGGGGCGTACCCTCACCCGCCGGTTCCTCTCCACCCTCGGCCTCGGCAGGGGTCACGACGTCGCCGTCGACCTCGTCCTCCGCACCTTCTGCGTCCTCTTCGCCCTCTGCTGCCGGTTCGCCGGCACCGCGACGACGACGGCGGCCACCGCGGCGACGGCGGCGACGGCGCGGCGTGCCGTCCTCGCCTCCGGCATCGGCCTCGTCGGCTGCTTCGTCCTCGGACTCCTCGTCCTCGGCGAGCGGGTCGGCGTCCTCGTCTGCTTCTGCGTCCTCGTCGACGGGCTCGAGCCGTCCGCCGATCGCTGCGGCGAGCGAGTCGAGCACCTGCTCGGCATCGGCTGCCTCGCCCAGGCCGAAGGCCTCGGCCTTGACCCGGCGGCGGGCGCGCGGACGCTCCTTCTGCACCAGTTCTGCAAGGCTCGCTGCGACGTCCTCCGCGGGCTCTGCAGTCGTCTGAATTGGTTCCTCAACAGCCTTCACCGCACGACGGCGGCGCGGCGTCTTCGCCGGGGCCTCTTCGGCGGGCGGTGCTGAGGCCTCGATCATGGGTTCCTGGTCCGGGGCGACCTTCGCGCGGCTGCGGCGGGCTCGCTTGGGTACCTCCTCCGCGGGGACGGCTTCCTCCGCGGGGACGGCTTCGACCTGCGCTGGGGCAGCCTCGATGACCTCGACGGGGGCAGGTTCGGCAGCGGGGGCGGGCGGGGCCACCTCGGCGGGAGGCACGTGGGCCGGCGGGCCGGCGGGCCGGCTGGCTGCGCGACGACGGCGCGGCGGCGTGGCCGGTTCGGGCGTGGTCTGATCGGTGTTCGGGTAGTCGGAATCGAGCATTTAGCTCTCCTTAGGCGGCGGGGGTGCCGCAAACGTGGCTGCCATGGGCAGCGAAGCCTGTTCGGTCGAATGCACCAGCGCCGTCGCCCCCGCGGTCGTCTCCGTCGCGGTGAGGGTCAGCGCCGTGGTCGGTCTGTCACACCGGTCACAACATTCGAGGGCTGAAAGCCTGGATGACCATCAGCCTGCAACCAGTATTCCACACTCCCCGAATCCCGGCGGGAATCGTTCGCCCCCGTTGCGAAAACCGCAGTTCAGGCCAGTGGATCTGCGATTCGTCCGTCTTCCCAGACACCCTGCTCGATGCGGGTGATCAAGGCGGACTGCGCGCTATTCAACCCCGGACGCAGCGCCTGCAGCGCCTGCACCACGTCGTCCGGACGCACCAGCGGCTCGGCGACGACGGAGGTGAGCTCGAAGGCCGCGCCGTCGGCGACAAGGCCAAGGACCGCCGGGCGGACGTCAAACGTGCGGAGCCCGTTCTTGGTCATCCGCTGCACCTCGTGCGACTGCGTCGCCAGCAGGCCGGCCACGGCTGCAGCCAGTTCCTCGGCATCGACCCCGCCGAGTTCGACCAGCCACCGCGAGGCCGACAATCTGTCGGCCAGCGAACCCGCGGCGGCTTCGACGACCCGGACGATCACGAGCCCGTCGGGCATGGCGGCATTCAGGCGGTCACGGACCAGGTCGGGATCCAGCTGGGCGGCGAGGCCGATCTCCAGGTACTCGGCCTCGCTGGCCGCTCCGGTGGGCGAGGCGTTGGCGTAGCTGATCCGCGGGTGCGGCGAGAAGCCGGAGGAGAAGGCCATCGGGATGCCCGCCCGGCGCAGCGCCCTTTCGAAGGCGCGGCCGAAGTCACGGTGCGAGGCGAACCTCGCCCGTCCACGCTTGGCGTACTGGACACGCAGGCGCTGGACGGGCGGGGCCTGCTGGACCGGTGGCTGTCGTGACACGGCCGACAGCCTAACTGCCACCGCACCCCACTACGCTGACGCAGGTGATCGAGCTACGTCGCGCTCGCGAGGATGAGTGGGCAGCCGTGGGCGAACTCACCGCCGTCGCCTACCTCGCCGACGACGCGATGGGACCGGAGGACCCGTACTACGAGGTGCTGCGTGACGCCGCATCCAGGGCACGGGAGGCCGACCTGTGGGTGGCCGTCGACGGGAACGGGGCGCTGCTCGGCACCGTCACGTGGTGCCCGCCAGGTTCGAGCTACCGCGAGCTGGCCGGAGCCGACGAGAGTGAGTTCCGGACCCTTGCTGTTGCTCCCGCAGGGCGTGGACAGGGCGTTGGCGGGGCCCTCGTGTGCCATTGCATCCAGCTCGCCACCGAAGCGGGGTCGAGCTCTGTGGTCATCTCGACCGCCCCGTGGATGAGCACAGCCCATCGGCTGTACCGGCGCTTTGGATTCCTCCCCGCGCCGGAAAGGGACTGGTCACCGCGACCCGACGTACGACTGCTGGCTCTCGTCCGTCCGCTGCGGTAGCCGGTCAGCGCCCGCTCTCGGTGCCCTGCCCCGTCGTGGCTTCCGGGATGCCCTCGGGCAGGGTGCCGTAGACCGACTTGTGCCACTTCGCGAATGCCGCGACGGCGGTCGGCAGGGTGGCGAAGATCCGGTCATCTCCCACCTTCTCGACGAAGCCGGCTGCAGCCAGCTGGTCGCGGAGGTCCCTCTTCACCCTTGCCATGGCGAACACGATCCCCGCCTCCTCCAGCGATACCCGGAGCTGCTCGAGGGTGTCGACCGCGGTCAGGTCGACCTCGACGTTGGCCTCAGCGTTGAGAACGAACCATTGCGGCTGGGGATGGGTCCGGGCCACCGACGCCATGGCCCGACCAAGGAAGTCGTCGGCGTTGGCGAAGAACAGCGGCGAGTCATAGCGGTAGACCACGAGGCCGGGCACCTGCGTTGCTAGCGGGTAGTCGTCAACATCGTGCATGCCGGCAAGGCCGGGCACGTAGCCGAGGATGCCGTCGTGCGGGTGCACGATCCTCCGGATCAGGTCGAGGATGGACAGCCCTACGGCGATCCCGATGCCGACCAGCAGGCCGGTGGCCAGCACACCGACGAAGGTGACGAGGGCGAGCACGATCTCGCTGCGCCGAAAGGCCGCGATGCGCCGCAGTTCCGCGACGTCGACGAGCCGCAGGCCCGCGTAGACGACCACGCCCCCGAGCGCAGCCTGCGGGAACGCCGCCAGGACTGGCCCGAAGACGAAGATCGACCCCAGCACCATGGCGGCCGCGACAAGGGAGTGCAGCTGGGTCCGGCTGCCGGCGGAGTCGCCGATCACCGTACGGCTCGCCGACGAGGAGATCGGGAAGCCGGCGAGGAAGCCGTTGGCGAGGTTGGCCGCTCCCATTGCCAGCAGCTCGCTGTTGGCGTCCAACAGCTCATGCTTGCGGGCAGCGAACGCCCGTCCGGTGAGGATCACGTCGCTGTAGCCGACGACGGCGATGCCGAGCGCCACCGTCAAGAGTTGCAGCAGGTTGACCCCGTCCGGGTTGGGTAGCGCTGGCTGTGGGACGGTGGTGGGCACAGCTCCGATGACGGCGATGCCCTGCGCGGCCGAACCGGCGAGCGCCACCGCCGCGGCGGCGGCCAGCATCACCAGCAGCGGTCCCGGCAAGGACGGGGTCCAGCGGCGCAGGGCGAACAGGGCGAGCGCAACGACGAGCCCGAGCGCGAGCGTTGGCAGGTGGATGGCGCCGAACTGCGCGATCACCGACCCCGCTTCCTCCCAGGCGCTGTCCCCGGTGACGTGCAGCCCGGTCAGCTTGCCGAGCTGACTGAACACCATCAGGATCCCGATGCCGGCCAGGTAGCCCACCAGCACTGGCCGGGACAACAGGTTGGCGAGGAAGCCGAGCCGAGCGACGCGTCCGACAAGGCAGACGACCCCGACGGCGACGGCGATCAGCGCTGCGAGTTCGGCGCGGCGCTGGTCCTCCACCGGACCGGCGAGCGCGAAGATGCCGGCGGCCGTCATCAGCGCCGTGGTCGACTCGGGGCCGATCGAGAGCTGCCTCGACCCTCCCAGCACGGCGTAGACGGCCATGGGTGCCAGTACCGCCCAGAGGCCGGCGACCGGCGGCAGGCCGATGATCTCTGCGTAGGCCATCACTTGTGGCACAAGGTAGGCCGCGACGGTGACGCCGGCGATCAGGTCGCCCCGCAGCCACGAGCGGTCGTAGCCGAGCAGGGTTACCAGTCCCGGGGTCCACTTGCGCCAGCCGGTGGACCGCTCTTGCTGCTGCACGCGGCAAACCTAACCGTTGCCCGTCGCCGCACGCCGCAAGGACGCCGGAAATGCTCGACGACGGCTCGGCCGCAGTGACTGCTGAGCCCGGCGAGGCCCGAGCCTGACAGCTACCGTCCCGTGACGTCGGCCACCCAGGCCCCCGGAAGGCCGAGGCTGATGCGCCAGCCTTCCGCCGTGCGTGTGACGGTGCCGGTGGTGCCGGTAACGGAGGTGGCGGTCATCGACTTCACGAGGCCGCCGGCGTACCGCTCGGTGACCTGCAGCGAGCGCAACGTGCCGATGCCGAAGAGCCCGGTCGCCTTGGCCTGGCTCACCTTGGCCGTCCAGCTGCGGTAGGGATTGCCGGGCGCGAGGACCGAGTAAGGATCGTCGACATGGCCGAGATAGTCGACCACCGTGGTGTTGAACGCGTCGGCATTGGAAACCGTGCCGGAGTAGGTAATGCCGCCGACGGTGTAGCTGCCCGAGGAGGCGAAGTACGGCGTCTCCGCGATCTGATCCGTTGCCGTGGCCGAAGGTCTCAGCACCTGCACCCTGCTGCTTGGCATGGTCTGGTCGACCGCGCGCCTCCAGTCGGCGCTTCCTGCACCGCCGGCCTTCTTCCACCCGGTGAAGTTCTGGCTGCGGGAGTCGTCGAAGACCTGGCAATCGCAGGCCGGGTTGGCCCCGAGCGCGTCCATCTCGGTCTTCCATTTCAAGGCCGATGTGATGACGTACGACCGTGCGGCGATCACCTGTGCCTTTAGCGCCTCCATGCCTCCCCCGGCGGCGCTGCCCCACGATGAGGGCATCTCGTCGATGCCGTACAGGTACTCCGTGTTCATCTTCAGCTCGTTGACAACGTTCGGGCGGCCGCCGATCACGGTCACCTGCAGGTTTCCGTACCGGTAGCTGCCGTGCGCGCCGGCGACAGAGACGGTTGCCTTTGCGGTGTTCCAGGTGAAGCCAAGTCGTGTGGCCGTCACGGTCTTCGTCCTCCCGTTGGCCAGCGTCACCTTCGCCGTTGCCTTCGACCCGCGGACGCCGATCGCGATCGGCTTTCGTGCCTTCGTTGTGGCACCGACGGTGGTGCCGTCATTGATGCTGAATCCGCCGGTCGTGATGGAGAGCGTGGTCGTGGTACGCGAGTCCGCGGGCGGCCCGAGCACCTGCACCTTGACGGTGCGCGGGTTGTTGATGGCTGTGTCGACCTTCGCGCCGGCGTAGTAGTACTCGAGGATCTGCTCGGCGCTCCAGTCCTTATCCCTGGCCAGCTCGTAGGCGCCGTACTGGGCCATGCCGACACCATGCCCCCGCCCGGATCCGGTGACGGCGAAGTTCGCCGGCACGAAGTGGACGGTGAACCGCGCGCTCATGGCCTTGCCGCTAACCGCGAAGCGGTAGGTGCGGTCGCCCACTGAGTGCTTCACCTTGACGCTGCCCTTGCCGGAGCGGATGGCCACCTTCTTCTCCGTCACCCAGGCGCCGTCTTTCAGGTATTGCAAGGTGGCGGTGGCCTTCTTCACAGCGTGGCCGTTGTTCTTGAACGCGACGCTCAGCTTGATCGCGGTATCGCTGGTGGTCGTGCCTCCACCGGCTGCGGCACCGGTGAGGGTGTATCCCGTCGCTGCCCGGGCTGGCCCGGGCGCGACCAGCAACGACAGCAGGCTCAGGATCGTGATCATCAGCCCCATGAGGGCTCGTCGAAAGTGGCGCACTCCTCAGGTTCTCACGCCACTCGAGGTGGCCGCCGGGACTCTGCCGAGGTCGTACAGGTCGTCAGACGGCGTGCGGCACCACGGTCAGTGGCAGTAGCGAGCGACCTGTGGGGCCGATCTGGATCTCGGTGCCGAACTGCGGGCACACGCCGCAGTCATAGCAGCCTGACCAGCGGCAGTCCTCGACCTCAGCTCCGAGGACGGCGTCCTGGTAGTCCTGCCAGAGCCAGTCGCGGTCGAGCCCAGCGTCCAGGTGGTCCCAGGGGAGCACCTCCGACTGGCCGCGCTCGCGGGTCGTGTACCAGTCCAGGTCGATGCCGTGCGGGACGAGGGCACTCTCAGTGGCTGCGGCCCAGCGGTCGTAGGAGAAGTGCTCGCTCCAGCCGTCCAGCTTGCCGCCGCCGCGCCAGACCTCCTCGATGACCGCGCCGACCCTGCGGTCGCCACGGCTGAGCAGGCCCTCGATGACGCCGGGCTTGCCGTCGTGGTAGCGCATGCCGATCGCGCGACCGAAGCGGCGGTCGTTGCGGATCTTGTCCTTCAGCAGCCGCAGGCGCCGGTCGATCGTCTCCGGGTCTGCCTGCGCCACCCACTGGAACGGGGTGTGCGGCTTGGGCACGAACCCGCCGATGCTGATCGTGCAGCGAACGTCCCTCGTGCCGGCGGCCTTCCGTCCGGTCTCGATCACCCGGGCAGCCATGTCGGCGATACCGAGCACGTCCTCGTCGGTCTCCGTGGGCAGCCCGCACATGAAGTACAGCTTCACCTGCCGCCAGCCTTGCGAGAACGCCGCGGCGACGGTGTTGATCAGGTCGTCTTCCGTCACCATCTTGTTGATCACCTTGCGCAGCCGTTCCGACCCGCCCTCCGGGGCGAACGTCAGCCCGGAGCGTCGGCCGTTGCGGCTCAGCTCGTTGGCCAGGTCGATGTTGAACGCGTCCACGCGGGTGCTGGGCAGCGAAAGGGAGACGAAGCTGCCCTCGTAGCGGTCGGCGAGCTGCTTGGCCACCGGCCCGATCTCGGAGTGGTCGGCGCTGGACAGGCTGAGCAGACCGACCTCCTCCAAGCCGGTGGCGGCGAGACCGCCGGCCACCATGGCGCCGATGGTCTCGATGTTCCGCTCCCGGACGGGACGGGTGATCATGCCCGCCTGGCAGAACCGGCAGCCGCGCGTGCAGCCGCGGAAGATCTCCACCGAGTAGCGCTCATGGACGGTCTCTGCCAGCGGCACCACGGGACGGGCCGGGTAGGGCCACTCGTCGAGCTCCATCAGGGTGTGCTTGGCGACCCGTGCGGGCACCCCTTCAATGTTGGGCGTCACCGCTGCGATGGCGTGGTCGGGGCCGTAGCTGACGTCGTAGAACGCCGGAACGTAGGCCACGCCGTTGCTGGCCAGCGTGAACAGCAGGCCGCGCCGTCCACCGGGACGCCCGGAAGCCTTCCATGAGCGCACCAGCTCGGACACGATCAGGGCGGCCTCCTCCCCGTCACCCAGCACGGCGGCATCGATGAAGTCGGCGATGGGTTCCGGGTTGAACGCTGCGTGCCCGCCGGCGATGACGATCGGGTCGTCCTCTGCACGGTCGACGCTGTGTAGCGCGATGCCGGCGAGGTCGAGGGCCTCCAACAGGTTGGTGTAGCCGAGCTCCGTGGAGAAGCTCACCCCGAGCAGGTCGAATGCCTGCACCGGGAGGTGGTTCTCCAGCGTGAACTGCGGCAGGCCGTGCTCGCGCATCTTCGCCGCCAGGTCGGGCCAGACAGAGAACGTGCGCTCGGCCACCATCCAGTCGCGCTCGTTGAGGATTTCGTACAGGATCGCCAGGCCCTGGTTCGGCTGGCCGACCTCGTAGGCGTCGGGGTACATCAATGCCCAGCGCACCTCCGCCGCGGCGAAGTCCTTGCTGAACGAGTTCACCTCACCGCCGGTGTACTGCACCGGTTTGGTGACCTGGGCGAGCAATGGCTCCAGCCGTGGGTAGAGGGACGTCACGGTGTCGGCAGTCATGGTCGGGCAAGCCTAATCAATACCGCTGCGGTTGCGAAGCCGGGCCTTTGCGCGCCACCCGCGCGATGACTGCTTCGCTGCGTAGTTCTCGCAACGCGTCCCGCGCCACCCAGCGCGCAGCGGCCGAGTCGGAATGCCGGACAAGGATCCGTTCTGCGCTGTCGACGGCGGCGGCGTGGCACGCGGGAGAGCGCTTGCCGATCTGACGCAAGGCCCAGTTGACCGCCTTCTTCACGAGGTTCCGCACGTCGGTGGCTTCGGCCTCCACCAGCGGCAGGAAGGCGGTGATCGCTGCGTCCGGTGCCTTCTCGTCATGCACGGCGAGCGTGGCCATCAGAACGAACCCCGCCCGCTTCACGAACGTGTCGGGACTCCCGGCCCATTCGACGGCCTTGGCATGGCCGAACGGAGTGGGCACGAACAGCTTCTGCAGCTGGTCGCAGGTGTCCCAGCTGTCGAGGTCCGCGACCCAGGCGTCGGCCTGGGACTCGGTGACCAGTGCGGGGACATCGACCAGCCCGGCAAGGATCCTGGCCTCGTGCACGCCGGAGTTCCACAGGTGGGCTGCGGTTGCGTGCAGCAGCTCGGGGTGGCTGCGACGAAGCGGACGTAGCTGGCCGGCAGCGCCACGCAGCAGGGGCATGGATATGCCGAGCGTGCCTTCTGCATTGATGCCGTAGCGGGCCATGCCGGCAACGTTGTCCGGCTCGCCCACCGAGCGCAGCCACGTCACAAGGTCGGCGGCCAGCGCGGCCGGGTCATCGATCGCGGACGGCGGCGTCCAGGAACGCGCGAGCTCTGTGGGCACGTCGGGCCCCGGGCATCAATCGACGGGCGCGTGCGGCGCTGCGTTCTCCACGACGATGTCGGCCCGATGCGCCGGGTCGCAGGACTGCAGGTAGAGCAGCTGGCCCTGGTAGTAGCGGGCGTTACGCGGGTCTTCCGGATCGGCGTTCAGCTTCTGGTCGCGGCCGGCCAACCGATGGAACGACTCCTGGAAGGGCACCTCGAGCCACACCGAGAGGTCCCAGATCTTCTTCTTCTTGCTGGAGCACAGCTCGTCGCGGTGAATGAACATGCCGTCGATGATCACCACAGCCTGGTCGGGAGCGACCCGCCAGGGCGACTTCACCTCCGACTCCGAATCCAGGTCGTAGGCGGCGGTGCGGTAGCGCCCCGAGCCGCCGTGGCCGAGCGGCTCCAGCACCTCGTTGCTGAACCGTTCGTAGTCGTAGCTGTCCTCGAAATAGCCCTTGGCTGAGGAGCGTCCCTGCGCGTACCGCTTGGTCTGAGGGTTCAGGTAGTGGTCCATCGAGATCCGGATCACTTCGAACCCGGATTCCTTCAGCAACTCCGCCAGCTCGTTGGCGAACGTGGTCTTGCCTGCGCCATCCACGCCGTCCACTCCAACGAGGGTGCGCCCCGCCCGGGAGCGGATGTTGGCCCGGAGCCACTTCAGCGCGCTTGAGGCGTCCAGGTTTGTCACCACGTCGTTAGTCATCTCACACCTTCTTCGGCGAACATGTCGCGAGGAAATCCAGCGTACCCCGATGTCATGGCACGAGTTCCGGCTGGACGGCCGCCGGAGCGGCGGATTGGGGAATTTTGAGGCGCCGGGCCACCAACAACAGGGCCGCGACGAGGGCGAGGGTGAAGAACACCTGGATCAGGATCTCCGGTCCGGCGGCACCGGCCTCGCGGTCGAACATGCCCTCAAGCCCGCCAAACGGGATCGTGACCTCACCGATCAGGTTGTTGACGACGTGGAGGGCGATGCCGGCCTCCAGGCCACCGGTCTTCCACACCAGGACCGAGCAGGCGACGCCGACGGTGAAGTAGTAGCCGTTGAGCCACGGGTCGCCCGCACCGTGCAGCAGCATGAACACCACGGACGTGACCACCGTCGCGACCACGAGGCCGACACGGGCGGAGCTGAACCACGAGCCGATGCTGCGGGCCAGCAACCCCCGGGTGCCGTACTCCTCACCGGCCGCCTGCAGCGGTGTGGTGAGCAGGATCGCAATGATCAGGAACCACGAGTCTGCGTTCCAGACCAGCTGCGGCGGCCCAGCGAGCAGGGTCTCGACGCCGACGCTGACCAGCAGGATCGGGACGGCAACGGCGACGAACCTCCAGAACAGGCCCCAGCGGAAGCCGCCGGCGATCGAACTGATCCAGCGCGGACGCTGCCCGAACACGGCCCAGGCGGTGAGGCCGGCCAGCGGGATGGCCGCGGCGAGGCCGAGATTGTTGGCGAGGAAAAGCAGCGGAGTGAGCTTCAGCTGGCCCTGCGCGGCCGTCGAGATGTCCAGTCGACCCGAGGCGGTGTCGATGATGACGGGCGGGATCGAGATCAGCAGCGCGGCAATGAACCAGCAGGAAACGAACATGGCGATGGCCAGCAGGGGCTTCCACCAGCGGAACCGCGGCGTCCGGAAGAACTCGTGATACTCCCGCTGCACGACCGGAAGGGCCGACGGCTTCACCGGCTGCCAACTCATCGGCGGCCGAGCCGGGCTCAGCCACACCCCATCCGGTTGGCCGCCCTGCGGGAGCATCGGCCCGGCTGCAGCCGGCCAGGGGTAGGCGGGCGCTCCGGGACCGTTCGGTCCCGGAAACGGTGTTGGGGCGTCCGGCAGCTCTGCGGGATTCAGCCCAGGTTCGGAAACCACAGTCCGATCTCGCGGCCGGCCGACTCCGGGGAGTCGGAGGCGTGCACCAGGTTCTCCCGGTTGGACAGTGAGTAGTCGCCGCGGATCGTTCCGGGGACGGCGACCGCCGAGTTGGTGGCACCGTTCATGAGCCGCACCACGTCGATGGCCGTCGGACCCTCCAGCACCAAGGCCACGAGGGGGCCACCGGTGATGTAGTCCCGCAGCGGCGGGTACCAGGGCTGCTCGACGTGGTCTGCGTAGTGGCGGTCGGCCATGGCGGCATCGATGTGCCGGAGCTCGAGCGCGACGGCCACGAGCCCCTTCGCCTCGTAGCGGGCCAGGATCGTGCCGGCCAGTCCGCGGCGCACCGCGTCCGGCTTCAGCAGGACCAGGGTCCGTTGCAGATCGGTCATGGCAGGCACCCTACCCTCACCCCGGCGGGCGAGGTCATGGCGCCGACCGCGCACGGCGGCCACCGCCGGGAGGGGTGGTTTCGATGCGGCGACCCAGGGCGAAGCAGACCACCCACAGGAGCAGGAAGATCCCGCCAACCGCGAACATCATCGAGGTGGCGAAACCCAGGCCGACCGCCGCGACCTGGGTGAGCCAGCCCAGCAGGTAACCACCGGGGCGGCGCAGCATGGCGGCCGCGACGATCGCCAGCGCCGCCGCTCCCAGACCAAGGCCGAACGAGAGCTGTACCGACAGCGTGGAGACCTGGATCATGCCCGCGATCGCCAGCCCGAAGATGATCGCCTCGAACACGAGGATGCTCAGCATCACCCGACCCATCGGGTTGGTCGGCGCCAGCCTCACGAAGCGTCCCCCGGCCGCACCAGCATGGCGCGGGCCTCCCCGGCCGCGTACACAGAGCCGGCGATCAACACGCCGGCTCCCGGACCGGCCTCGTCAGCGAGCCGCACGGCCTCCTCGATGGCCGCTGCCATGTCGTCAGCCGTCCGGACGCGCTCGGCACCGAAGGCCTCACCGGCCAGCTCGGCCAGGGCTGTGGCGGCCAAGGCCCGGTTGGTGGAAGCGATGGTGGTGCACACGATGGTCGTCATTGCCTCTGCGAAGATGCGCATCACCCCCGCCACATCCTTGTCCGCCATCATCGCGACCACCCCGATCAGCGGGTTGAAGTCGAAAGCCTCGGTGAGCCCGTCGATGGTGGCGCGTGTCCCGTGGGGGTTGTGGCAGGCGTCCAGCACCACCGTCGGTGACCGCCGGACGACCTCGAGCCGCGCCGGCGCCTGCACCTCCTCCAGTCCGTCGGTGATCACCTCCGGGGACAGCGGCTTGCCACCGAGGAACGCTTCGGCCGCCGCGACGGCGAGCGCTGCGTTGCGCGCCATGTGGGCGCCGAAGAGCGGGAGGACGATGTCGCCGAGCGGCCCCTGGGCGGTCTCGACCCGAATTACCTGGCCACCCACGGCCGGCTGGCGGTCGATAAGGCCGAACTCGGGGCCCTCGCGGAGCACCTCCGCCCCCACCTCGGTGCAGCGGGCCAGCAGGATCGTGGCCGCTTCCGGGTGCTGAGCCGCGAGCACGGCCTTGCTGCCGGCCTTGATGATGCCCGCCTTCTCGGCGGCGATCTCTGCGATGGTGTCGCCGAGCAGGTGGGTGTGGTCGAGGTCGATCGGGCACACCACGGCGACCTGCGCGTCGACGATGTTGGTCGCGTCCCAGCGTCCACCGAGGCCCACCTCGACGACGGCGACATCCACCGGTGCGTCGGCGAAGGCGGCGTAGGCCAGCGCGGTCATGACCTCGAAGAAGGTCATCGCTACGCCGTCAATCAGCTGCGCGTCCACCAGTTCGACCAGCGGCATGACCTGCTCGACCAGATCGTCGAAGATCTCCTCGCTGATCGGCTCCCCGTCGATACTGATCCGCTCGGTGAGGTCGACGAGGTGCGGGCTGGTGTAGCGTCCCACCCTCAGCCCGAGGGACCGCAGCAGCGAGTCGATCATCAGTGCGGTGCTGCCCTTGCCGTTGGTGCCGGCGATCAGGATCACCGGGCAGGACCGTTCCGGCGAGCCGAGCAGGTCACACAGGGCCTGGACGCGGGCCTGGCTCGGGGCAACGCGGTGTTCGGGCCACCGGGCCTGGAGTTCTGTGACGATCTGGGTGTGGGTTCGGCTCATGGTGTGTTCAGACTAGCGAGGCGCGCTCGGCGGTGACCCGGGACGGCTTCCGGGACGCCCGCGGTGTCCTGCGCCGAGCCGGGCGATGTCACGGCGGAGCCCCTCGTATACTGACCCGGTGTCCGACACCTCCGCCATCTCGCTTCACCGGCGACCCTGGCAGGAGTGGGCGACGCTCGCCGCACGACTGATCCTCGGCGTGACCGTCCTGGTCGCAGGCCTGCTGAAGGTGACCCGCCTGGACGCGTCCGTGCAGTCCGTGAGGCTGTACCAGATCCTCCCGTGGGACGTCGCCGGCTTCGTCGGAATCGCGCTGCCGATCCTCGAGATCGTTGTGGGGCTGCTGCTCATCACGGGAACCTTCACCCGCCTCGCTGCGATCGCGGGATCGGCGCTGATGCTGGCTTTCATCATCGGTATCGCCTCGGTGTGGGCCCGGGGCATCTCGATCGACTGCGGCTGCTTCGGCGGCGGTGGCGCCATCGAGGCCAGCTTGACCGCGTACCCGCTGGAGATCCTGCGGGACACCGGCCTGCTGCTCACCGGAGCATGGACGGTCTGGCGACCGCGGGCACCGTTCGCCGTGGACAACTGGCTGTTCGCCCCGCTTGACCCGATGGTCTCTGAACCCGAGCCGATCGCTGAAGACGACAAGGAGTCGACCCGATGAGCCAGAGCAACCGCGAGCAACTGCGCCGCGACCAGGCGGCGCAGGCCAAGCAGAAGCGGCTCAACCGGATCATCGGCGTCGGGGCTGTCGTCCTCGTCGTCGTCCTGATCGGCGTGTTCATCGCCGTGCTGTTCCAGAACCAGGCGCACACGTCCACCACGTCCTCTGCGACGCCGCCGAACGCCACCGGTTCCAAGGACGGCATTGTCGTCAACCCCGGCAAGTTCACCGCAGGGGCGCCGGTCGTAGAGCTCTTCTTCGACTACCAGTGCCCGGTGTGCAAGCAGTTCGAGGGCATCTATGGGGCCAGCCTGAAATCGCTGGCCGCCAGCGGTGCCATCGAGCTGCGCTACCGGAACATGACGTTCCTGGACAACAACCTGAACAACGACGCTTCGCTGCGGGCCGGCATCGGTGCGGTCTGCTCCGACTTCGCCGGCAAGTACTCCACCTACCACGAACAGGTCTTCGCCAACCAGGCAGCGAAGGAAGGGGACGGGTACACCGACGAGATGCTGCGGGTCACCATCCCCGCCACCGTTGGGATCACCGGCGCCGACCTGACCAGCTTCCAGTCCTGCTACGACAAGCAGACGACAAAGGCCTTCGTCAGCGGCACCAACGAGGCCGCGTCCAAGGCCGGAGTGAACGCGACTCCCACCTTCCACGTGAACGGCAAGGACCTGTCGCTGCAGACCATTGCCGGCGTGAAGCCGGAAGGCCTCGGCGACCTGATCAAGCAGAACGCCTGAGCAGGGGATGATCACGGCGATGCCCGGCCAGAGCCAACGCCAACGGATGCGCGACGCCCAGCTGGCGAACCAGCGGACTGCGCGGCTTCGGCGCATCATCATCGTCGGCTCTGCGCTGCTCGCCCTCGTGCTGGTCGCAGTGATGGTTGTGGTGATCGTCCAGCAGACCCAGAAGCCGGTCGCCTCGGCGCCGTCCGAAATGGCCTACCCGCCGAACGCAACCTCAGCGCGGGATGGCATCGTCGTCAACGACAACGCGGGCAAGCCTGATGTCGGCGTCTACTTCGACTACCAGTGCAGCCACTGCGTGCAGTTCGAGCAGAGTTTCGCCGGGGCCTTCAGCCTGCTGGGGCAGACCGGCGAGATCCGGCTGGTGCACCACACCAGGGTGTTCCTGGATTCCGGCAACACCGAAGGTCTTTCGCACAAGGCTGCCCTGGCTGCGGCGTGCGCCGACGTGGTCGGCGCCTACCTTCCGTACCACACGGCGATCTTCGACGCCGCGTCCCAGGGCCCCTACACCGACAAGCTGCTGCTGGAGACCATCCCGTCACAGCTCGGGATCAGCGGCACCGACCTGACGGCTTTCCGTGCCTGCTTCGCCAACAAGAACCTCGCGCCGTTCGTGCAGAGCGTCGAGGACGCGGCCATGAAGGCCGGCCTCTCCGGCACGCCACTGGTGACGGTGAACGGCAAGGCGATCCCGGCCAGCGCGTTCACCGGCAAGACCGGCGATGACCTAAAGGCAATCATCGACGCCGCAGCAAAGGGCTGACCCTGCCAACCGTCCCCGACTTGTCAGAATCTCATTCGGCCAGAGGCGCACGAGATTCTGACAAGTCGGCAGGTGGGGATGGATTCAGAACTTCCCCGGTGCGCTCATTAGGATGCTCACCATGACTGAACTGGCCCAGAACACCACTTTGCCCGCAGCTGCCCCGGCCGCGGGCGGCGTACCGGAGCGTCCGGTGCTGGAGGGCCTGGAGGCGAAGTGGTCGAGCGTGTGGCACGAGAACGACACCTACGCGTTCGTGCGCCCCGAATCGCGCGCGCAGGTGTTCAGCATCGACACCCCGCCGCCTACGGTGTCGGGCTCCCTGCACGTCGGCCACGTGTTCAGCTACACCCACACCGACCTCATCGCGCGCTACCAGCGGATGAACGGCTTGCACGTCTTCTACCCGATGGGTTGGGACGACAACGGCCTGCCCACAGAGCGCCGGGTGCAGAACTTCTACGGGGTGCGCTGTGACCCGACCCTGCCCTACGACCCGGACTTCACGCCGCCGGCGAACCCCGACCCGAAGCGGCAGGTGCCGATCAGCCGACGCAACTTCGTGCAGCTCTGCCATGAGCTGACCGCTGTTGACGAGCAGGCGTTCGAGAACCTGTGGCGAACCCTCGGCCTCAGCGTGGACTGGAAGTCGCTCTACACAACGATCTCCGACGAGGCCCAGACGGTCGCGCAGCGCGGCTTCCTGCGTAACCTCGCCCGCGGCGAGGCCTACCTCTCCGAGGCGCCGACCCTGTGGGACATCACCTTCCAGACCGCGGTGGCGCAGGCCGAGCTCGAGGCGAGGGACTACCCGGGTCACTACTACCGCGTGGCCTTCCACCCTTCGACAGACTCGGGGAACGGTCGCACCGAGCCGGTCTACATCGAGACCACCAGGCCGGAACTGATCGCTTCGGTGTGCGCCCTGATCGCCCACCCCGACGACGACCGCTACCGCGATCTGTTCGGCACCACCGTCACCTCGCCGGTGTTCGGTGTGGAGATCCCGGTGCTGGCGCACCCCGCCGCCGAGCCGGACAAGGGCGCAGGCATAGCGATGTGCTGCACCTTTGGTGACCTCACCGACGTGACGTGGTGGCGGGAGTTGCGGCTGCCGATGCGCACAGTGATCGGCCGGGACGGTCGGCTGCACGCCGAGACCCCTGCCTGGCTGCCGAATCCCGAGCCCTATGCCGAACTGGCGGGCAAGACCACGTTCGGCGCCCGCGAGGCCATGGTCGGGCTGCTGCGCGCTGCCGGTGACCTGGACGGCGAGCCGAAGCCCACCCAGCGCATGGCGAATTTCTACGAGAAGGGCGACAAGCCGCTCGAGATCGTCTCCACCCGGCAGTGGTACATCCGCAACGGCGGACGCGACGAGGATCTCAAGCAGCGACTGTTGGCCCGTGGCGAGGAACTCGTCTGGGTGCCCGACCACATGCGCCACCGCTACGCCAACTGGGTCAACGGCCTCAACGGCGACTGGCTGATCAGCCGCCAGAGGTTCTTCGGCGTTCCCTTCCCGGTCTGGTACTCCCTTGATGCCGAGGGTGAACCGGACTACGAGCACCCGATCATCGCCGCGGAGGATGCCCTCCCGATCGACCCGTCCAGCGAGTGCCCGCCCGGCTACGCCGCCGAGCAGCGCGGCGTCCCCGGCGGCTTCGTCGGCGACCCCGACGTCATGGACACCTGGGCGACGTCGTCGCTGACCCCCCAGCTGGCCTGCGGCTGGGAGACCGATGAGGAGCTTTGGCGGCTCACGTTCCCGATGGACATGGCGCCCCAGGCCCACGACATCATCCGCACCTGGTTGTTCTCCCGCGTGGTCCGTGCCCACTTCGAGCACGGCGTGCTGCCGTGGAAGCTGTCAGCGATCTCCGGGTTCGTCGTCGACCCCGACCGCAAGAAGATGAGCAAGAGCAAGGGCAACGTCGTGGTGCCGACCGACATCCTCGACCGGTTCGGCTCCGACGCGGTCCGCTGGCGGGCAGCGATGGCCCGTCCGGGCATGGACTCGCCGTTCGACGAGACCCAGATGAAGGTCGGACGCCGCCTGGCGATGAAGATCCTCAACGCCAGCAAGTTCATCCTCGGCATCGCCGCGGACACGCCTGCCCGCACCCTCCCGACCGAGCCGGTTGACCTGGCGATGCTCGCGGCGCTGGCAAGGGTCGTCGAGCACGCCACCGCCGGCTTCGATGCCTACGACTACTCCGCGGCGCTGGAGGCAGCAGAGAGGTTCTTCTGGCAGTTCTGCGACGACTATCTCGAGCTGGTGAAGGAACGCGCCTACGCCGGAGAGGAGGCGCCGGGCAGCGACTCGGCACGCGCCGCCCTGCGTGAGGCGCTCGGGGTGCTGCTGCGCCTGTTCGCGCCGTTCCTGCCGTTCGTCACAGAAGAGGTGTGGTCGTGGTGGCACCACGGCTCAATCCACACCGCTGCCTGGCCGAAGGCGTCCGACCTCGCCGTCGGCGACGGCGATCCCGCCCTGCTTGACGACATCGCTGCGGCGCTGATCGGCGTCCGCGGGGCCAAGTCGCAGGCCAAGGTGTCGATGAAGACCGAGGCAACCAGGGCGGTGTTCGCCGGGCCCGGCGAGGTGCTCAGCCGGCTGTTCGCCGCAGAGGACGACCTGCGTTCGGTGGGCCGGATCACCAGCCCGATCGTCTGGGAGGAGGCGTCACTGCCGTTGGCCGTGACGGTGGAACTGAAGCCTGCCGAGGCGGCCGCACGATGAAGACCACCCTCTCGCTCACCGCGGTACTGCTCGTGCTGCTGACCGGGTGCTCGACCGACGCGCCCCGCGACAGCGCCGGCCAGGTGACGGCAGCGGCCACCACCGACGCGTTCTCCATCAAGGTGGGCGACTGTATTGGCAAGCTCGACGGCGATTCCGCAAAGGAGCTACCGCTGACGCCCTGCGACCAAACGCACTTCTGGGAGGCCTACGCCTCCAGCACGCTCGACGGCACGGACTTCCCCGGGACGTCGCAGGTCAACGACCTGTCCGACAAGGCGTGCAGCGCTGCGTACAAGGGCTTCATGGGAATCGTGCTCGACGACTCAAAGTACGAGGTCACCTACCTCAGTCCTACCAAGGAGTCCTGGACCCAGGCCCAGGACCGCGAGGTGGTGTGCCTGGTGGGCAGCGCCAACGGCAACATCACCGGTTCCCTGAAGGGCAAGGCCAAGTAGGCCTCGCCCCTCAAGGCTTGGTCAGAACAAGTCGGCCAGGACCGGGTCGGCCATCTTCATCACGGCGGACTTCGCCTCCGCTGCGTTGGTGCCCGCACGGGCTGCGGCCGCCATCTGCTGGCACTGGGTCATGGTGTGCAGGCCGAGCGCCGTCCGGACGGCCGGCACCTTGCCCGGAGCCATCGACAGGCTGGAGACGCCGAGTCCGGCCAGCACCAGCGCCAGCCCCGGGTCCCCGGCGGCCTCGCCGCAGACACCGACAGGCTTGCCCATCGCCTGGCCGCCCTCGCACGCCAGCGCGACGACGTCCAGAAGCGCCGGCTCCCACGGGTTGAGCAGATCGGCGAGCTCCCCCTGCATCCGGTCGGCGGCCATCGTGTACTGCTGCAGGTCGTTGGTCCCGAGTGAGGCGAAATCGACGTGGAAGAGGATGCCCCGGCTGCGGATCGCCGCTGCCGGCACCTCGATCATCACGCCGACCTTGGGCAGCCCGAGCGCCCGGACCCTGGCGGCGAACCAAGTCGCCTCGGCCTGGGTGGCGATCATCGGAGCCATCACCCGGACGTCGGCGCCGGTCGCCTTGTAGGCGGCGGCGAGGGCCTCCAGCTGGGCGTCCAGGACCTCGGTGCGGATCATGCCCAGCCGGATGCCGCGCCGGCCGAGGGCCGGGTTGTCCTCCGGGCCGAGGTCGGCGAACTTCAGCGGCTTGTCTGCGCCCGCGTCCAGGGTGCGCACCACGATCCGCCGGTCGCCGAAGGCTTCGAACACCTCGGTGTAGGTGGCGGTCTGCTCCTCGACAGTCGGCATGGTCTCGCGGTCGAGGAACAGGAACTCGGTGCGGAACAGGCCCACGCCCTCCACTGGCTGCTTGGCGGCCTTGCGCGCGTCATCGGCTGTTCCGATGTTGGCCAGCAGCGCCACCGGGTAGCCGTCCTTTGTAGCCCCGTTGCCGGTGCCACCGGCGAGGGCGGCAGCGCGTCGACGCTTCCGCTCTGCGAGCAGCCCAGTCTCCTCGGCAGTCGGGTTGACCGTGATCTCACCCACACCGCCGTCGATGGCGACGAGTGTGCCGAACGGAATTGCCATGATGCCGACGGCCTGGACCACCGCTGGAATCCCAAGCTGGGACGCGAGGATCGCGGTATGGCTGGTGGGCCCGCCGATCTCGGTGATGATGCCGAGGCAGGTCTCAGTGGTGAGCGTCGCGGTCTCGGCCGGAGCGAGGTCGTGTGCAGCCAGAATGCTCGGTTCGGTCAGCGCGGGCACGCCGGGTTCGGGCTTGCCGAGGAGCCGGGCGACGGCCCGGTCCCTGACGTCGCGCAGGTCGGTGACCCGTTCAGCCATGTAGCCGCCGAGCGACTCGAACATTGCGCAGTACTCCTCGACGGCCACCGTCACGGCGGTGGTGATGCCCTTGCCGGACTGCAGCTGGGTGTCGATGCCCACCGCCAGTCCCGGGTCGCGCGCCATCATGGCGCCGGCCTCGAGGATCGGGCGGGCATGCTCGCTCGCTTTCGCGGCGCGCGCCTCAAGGCCCGCGGCGACATCCTCCAGCACCCCACGCACGACGCCGGAGGCCGCCGCGGCGTCAGTGGTGGGCGCCTCGTCATCCGGCGCCTTGGGCGCAGGAGTGACAATGACGAGAGGCCCGACGGCGGTACCGGCGCTGACGCCGATGCCGTGAAACGTGGTGTGCAAGGCGTCGCCGGTCATCGGATTACTCGGCGTCGAGATCGCGGGAGAGCAGCGCCACGAGGGAGTCCAGGGCTTCCTCGGCGCCATCACCTTCGGCCGACAGGGTGACGGTCTCGCCGTTCTTTGCCCCCAGTGCCATGACCATCAGGATGCTGCGGGCGTCGACAGGGTTGCCGCCTTCCTTGGCGATCGTCACCGGCAGGCCAGTGGCCGTCGCTGCCTGGACGAACAGCGAAGCGGGACGGGCGTGCAGCCCGACCGAAGATGCAATGCTGACTTGGCGAGTGGCCATTGGGAACTCCTTCGTTGGCGTCAATGTCACCGGGGTTCCACAATGTCATATCTGCGGCATCGGCTGCGAGACTCCGGACCACGGGGTAGGAGTTTTGACGATTCAGCCGCGAATTTTCGGAAGGGACACGGGACTCCGACCGTCTGCGCGGCCGGATCGCAGCCCCACGCGCCGACTCAGGCGCTCTTCTCGCGCCGCTCGGAACGGGACAGCTCGGCCCGGCTGATCAGCTGCGGCGCCACGCCGTCGCTCACCACATCGGCGTCGACCAGCACCTGGGCCACGTCGTCGTCGCTGGGCACGTGGTACATCACGTTCAGCAGGATCTCCTCGAGGATCGAGCGCAGGCCGCGGGCACCGATGCCCCGGCGCAGCGCCATCTCCGCGATCGCGGCGATCGCTTCGGGTGTGAACTCCAGGTCGACCCCGTCGAGCTCGAAGAGCTTGCGGAACTGCTTGATCAGGGCGTTCTTTGGCTCGACGAGAATGCGCACGAGCGACTCTGCGTCCAGCTGTTCCACGGTGGAGATCATCGGCAACCGGCCGATGAACTCCGGGATCAGGCCGAACTTGTGCAGGTCCTCGGGACGCACCTGCTCGAACGGGTTCATCGAGGTCGGGCGGCGGACGGCTGCGTCGTTGTTGAAGCCCAGCGGACGCTTGCCGACGCGGGCGTTGATGATCTCCTCGAGACCGGAGAACGCTCCGCCGACGATGAACAGGATGTTCGTCGTATCGATCTGGATGAACTCCTGGTGCGGGTGCTTGCGTCCACCCTGCGGCGGCACCGAAGCAGTGGTGCCTTCCAGGATCTTCAGCAGCGCCTGCTGCACGCCTTCGCCGGATACGTCACGCGTGATCGACGGGTTCTCGCTCTTGCGGGCCACCTTGTCGATCTCGTCGATGTAGATGATGCCGGTCTCGGCCTTCTTCACGTCGTAGTCCGCGGCCTGGATCAGCTTCAGGAGGATGTTCTCCACATCCTCACCGACGTAGCCGGCCTCAGTGAGGGCGGTCGCGTCGGCCATGGCGAACGGCACGTTCAGCATCCGGGCGAGGGTCTGCGCAAGGTAGGTCTTGCCGCAACCGGTGGGCCCCAGGATCATGATGTTGGATTTCTGGAGCTCGACGTCGTCGGTCTTCGACCCGACCTGGATCCGCTTGTAGTGGTTGTAGACCGC